>JBFMCA010000104.1:0-16242 GCA_040754955.1 Acidobacteriota bacterium
GACCACATCTTCGGCACGTTGACCTTGGCGATCGACTGGGGCTCGAGCTCGGCCTGCGCGAGGAAGCCGCCCAGATCGAGGTCGGCCTTGAAGCCGATGTGCACGGTCAGCGGCGAGATGGCCGTTTCCAGCTTCGACAGCAGCGGGTGGTCGCTCTTGAAGTGGTTGAGGAACACGAAGCGTCCGCCCGGCTTGCACACGCGGCGCATCTCCTGCGCCACCTTGACGGGATCGGGCACGACGCTGATCACGTAGGGCGCGTACACGACATCGAACGTGTTGTCGGGGAACGCCATCGCCGCGGCGTCCATCGGCAGCACGTGGCAATGCGCGAGGCCGTGCTTGCGAATCCGCTGCCTGGCCTTGGCGAGCATCCGGTTCGACAGGTCGACGCCAGTCACCGAGCACGTGCGCGGATAGAGCGCCAGGTTGATGCCCGTGCCGACGCCCACCTCGAGAACCGAGTGGCCGGGGCGCAGGCCGAGACGGCCGATGGCCTCGAGCCGTCCAGGGTGCAGCGTGGGTCCGAAGGTGAAGTCGTAGACCTTGGCCAGCTTCTCGTACACCCGCTCGACGAAGTCGTTCTCCACGGCCGCCACCGACAGGGCGCGGCTGCCGACGTCGTGCAGGAAACCTGTCTTTGCGGGCGGCGTGTCGAATAAGGGCATTCAGGGCTCCGGCCGGACTATATCACGAGGGATCGTGGCGACGCGGTTCTTCACGGGGTTCCTCACGGGGTCCCGTCATGAGGTTCCACACTGGTCACGCGGTTCTTTACGGGCGCTGGCGTCGGAAGTTCCCGTCAGCGCTGGCCCTCGAGGACCGCCAGCGCCAGATCGAGGCGGCCGGACGGGGCCGACACTTGAATGCCCTGCGCCAGGGGGCTGAGCGCGGCGGCCAGCTCGCGGGCAATTGCCACGCCCTCGGCCGCCGCGGCGGCCAAACTGCCGGTTTTCCGCATCCGCTCCACCAGCGTCTCCGGCACCGTGACGCCCGGCACCTCGTTGGCCATGAACTCGGCATTGAGCGCGCTCTCGAAGGGCCACAGCCCGGCGATGACGGGGATCCGGCTGCACGCGCGGTCGAGGAAGCGCGCAAAGGCCTCGGGATCGAAGATCGGCCGCGTGATGGCAAACTCCGCGCCCGCCTCCACTTTGTAGGCGAAGCGCTCGAGCTCGCGCTCCACATCGCGCGCGCCGGGGTTGACCATCACGCCCACATGGAAGGCCGTCGGGGCCCCGATCGGCTGGCCGCCGACGTCGAGGCCGTGGTTGAGCCGCACGATGAGGTTGGTCAAACCGATCGAGTCGACGTCGAAGACGGCGGTGGCGTCGGGGATGTCGCCGAGCGATCGCACGTCGCCCGTGATGCCGAGCAGGTTCCTCAGCCCCATCGCGTGCGCGCCGAGCAGGTCCGACTGGATGCCGAGCAGGTTCCGGTCGCGGCACGAATACTGGAGTACCGCCTCGATGCCGGCGTGCTGCTGGATCAGGACGGCGAGCGACAGCGCGCTCATCCGGGCGCCCGTCCGCGGGCCGTCGTGGATCGTGACGGCGTCCACGCCGCGGATGCGGAGCGCCTGTGCCTGCTGGATGATCTCGTGGGACGCGTGGCCCTTGGGCGGCACGAGCTCGACGCCGACGACGAACCGTCCCCGCTCGAGCAGGTGCGCCAGCCGTGACTTCTGCTCCCGCTCCACCGGCGGCTGCGCGTGCGGCTGTTCGGTGACGGCCACGTGCGGGTGGCTGCCGGCGGTCCGTCGCATCCCGGGCGCCATCGACTGCACGGCCAGGGCGATCTGCCGGATGTGCTCGGGCGTTGTCCCGCAGCAGCCCCCCACCAGCCGCACGCCGTTTAGGATGAACCGGCGCGCGTAGGACGCCATGTACTCGGGCGAGCACAGGTAGATGTTGCGGCCCTCGATGTCGCGGGGCTTGCCGGCGTTGGGCAGCGCCGACAACCGCGCGCCGGTCACCGCCGCGATGCGCTCGATGGTCTCCAGCATCGGCGCGGGCCCGACGCTGCAGTTGACGCCGACGACGCTGGCGCCGTGCTCGACCAGCGCCGGGGCGAACTGCTCCGGCGGCGTGCCGTCGAGGCTGTTGCCGTCCTCCTCGGTCGTCATCTGCGCCACGATGGGCCGGTCGCTCACGGCGCGCACGGCTTCGATGGCGGCCTTGACCTCGTTCAGATCGCGGAACGTCTCGAGCAGGAACAGGTCCACGCCGCCCTCCAGGAGGGCGGCCGCCTGCTCCCGGAAGTACTCGCGCGCCTCGTCGACGCCGATCTTGCCCCACGGCTCGATGCGCACGCCCAGCGGCCCGATGGCGCCGGCCACGTACAGATCGTCGCCGGCGGCCTCCCGCGCCAGGCGGGCGCCGGCGAGGTTGATGTCGTGCACGCGGTCGGCCAGCCCGAACGCCCGCAGCTTCACCCGGTTGGCCCCGAACGTGTTGGTCTCGACCACGTCGGCGCCCGCTCGCCGGTACTGCTGGTGCACCTCGCGCACCAGCTCGGGCTGGGCGACGTTGAGCGACTCGAAACAGCGGTTGATGAAGACGCCCCGGCCGTACAGCATCGTCCCCATCGCGCCGTCGCACACGAGGACGCGCTCGTCGAGAGCGTCGAGAAAGGGCTTGCGCACTAGCGGGCGACGGGGGGCTTCGCGCCCTCAGGCAGCGGCACGAGCAGCTCCGTCTTGTCCCAGATGAAATCGTCCTTGCTGTACACCGCGAGCTCGTAGTCCTTGCCCATGAAGATGGCCGAGACCGGGCAGGCCTCCTCGCAGTACCCGCAGAAGATGCAGCGGGTCTTGTGAATCTGGTACACCGACGCGTAGCGGGGGCCCGCCATGACCGTGCCGTCGTTCTCCGCCGCCTCGAGGTAGATCGCGTCGGCCGGGCAGGCCACGGCGCAGAGGCCGCAGGCCACGCACTTCTCGAGCCCGTGCTCGTCCCGCATCAGCACCTGCTTGCCCCGGAACTTCGGGAACATCGGGACCTTCTGGTCCGGGTAGTTCACCGTGATGGGGTTGCGGAACAGGTGCTTGAACGTGAGGGAGAAGCCCTCGATCAGGGGACGAATCATGCCCTCAATGATACCATTTTGGGGGACGTGCCTCTGGAGCCGAAGTTCCTCTCCGCCGAGCAGTTCCTGCTCGCGACGCTCGTCGGCAAGCTGGCCGTCATGGCCGCCCTCGCGACGATGCTGGCCCGCTACCGGCGCTTCCGCCACATCCTCATCTTCGAATACCGCAACTGGCCCGACCGCCTGGCCTTCGCCCTGGGCCTCGCGGTCCCGCTCGCCGGCGGCGTGGTGGCCCGCATCCTCCTCAACTACGAGGCCACCGACCTGACCCTCGAGGGGGCCCTGCTCGCGGGCCTCATCGCCGGGCCCTACACCGGCGCCATCGTCGGCGGCATGATCGCGCTGCCGACCCTCTTCGCCGGCGAGTGGGGCGCGCTCCCCTTCGCGGTCGGCTGCGGGTTCGCCGGCGGGGGCCTGCGCGAAGCGTGCCCCAAGGAAGCCATCTGGAGCTTCTCGCCGTTCGTCGTGTTCAGCCTGCCGCGCCGGGTCTGGAGCATGGTGCGCACGCTCGGCGTCGACTGGCAGGTGCTCCTGCTGCTGGCTCCCGTCGGCCTCGAGTTCGTGCGCCAGGCCGTGGGCGGGCGGTTCGGCGAGGCGCGGCTGTTCTACTTCGACAGCCCGACGCCGTGGCTGACCGCGCTCATCTACGTCGCCACGGTGCTGACCGTGTCGACGCCCATCAAGATCTGGAACACCGCCCGCATCGAGCACCGCCTGCACGAGCAGGAGAAGCTCCTGCTCGCCGCCCGCATCGAGGCGCTCAAGAGCCAGATCAACCCGCACTTCCTCTTCAACACACTCGCGTCCATCTCGTCGCTCATCCGCACGCAGCCCGACACCGCCCGCGCCGTCATCACCAAGCTCTCGGGCCTCCTCCGCAAGCTGATGCGCAGCCAGGAGCAGTTCGTCACCCTCCGGGAAGAAATCGAGGCCACCGAAGAGTATCTCGACATCGAGTGCATCCGGTTCGGCAGCCGGCTGTCGGTCGAGAAGGCCATCGCGCCCGACACGCTGGACGTCGTCGTCCCCAGCCTCCTGCTGCAGCCGCTCGTCGAGAACGCCATCAAGCACGGCCTGTCGCGGAAGGTCGGCCCCTGCCGCATCACACTGCGGAGCTGGCGCGAGCACGGCCTGGCCGTCATCGAAGTCGAAGACGACGGCCTGGGCATCTCGGACGAACGCCTCGAGGCTGCCATGTCGAGCGGCATCGGCCTCAGCAACGTCAACGAACGCCTGCGCGTCATCTATGGCGCCGCGGGCCGCGTGACGCTGCGGGGCGCGCCGGGCCGGGGCGCCTGCGCGCGCGTCGAGCTCCCGCTCATGGTCGTGCAGGAGGCCATCACCGCGTGACCGGCACCGCGCACATCACCGCGATTGTCGCCGACGACGAGCAGCCCGCCCGCGACGAGCTGGCCTACCAGCTCGGACGGCTCGACGGCGTGGCCGTCGTCGGGCAGGCGGTGGACGGGCCGTCGGCCCTGGCCGAAATCGCCCGCGCCGACCCGGATGTCGCCTTCCTCGACGTCCAGATGCCCGGCCTCACCGGCTTCGAGGTCGCCCGCCGGCTCGTCGATCGGGGCGACGATGTCGCCGTCGTGTTCGTGACGGCGTACGACCAGCGGGCCGTGGAGGCCTTCGAGGTGAACGCCGTCGACTACGTGCTCAAGCCGGTGGACCCCGCCCGCCTCGAGCAGGCCGTGCAGCGTGTCCGCAGGCGCCTGGGAGAGGCGGCCCCACTGGGCGACCGGCTCGAACGCCTCGTCCGCCTGATGACCCCGGGCCGGGACCGGCCGTCCCAGGTGGCCATCCGGACCGGTGAGCGCTTCGTCCTGGTCCAGGCCGACGACATCATCTACGCCTCCCTGGACGGCGATTCGATTAAAATTGTGACCGGGCAGGTGTCCGGCACGTCGAGCGACCGGACCCTGGACGAGCTGCAGGCGCGGCTGGACCCGGGCGTGTTCTGGCGGGTTCACCGGGCGCATCTCGTCAACATCAACAAGATCAAGGAGATCGTCCCTTGGTTCAGTCGGAACTACATCCTCAGGATGACAGACCCGAAGGCAACGGAGATCCCGGTCAGCCGCACGCAGACCCGGCGTCTCCGGGACTACCTGAAGCTGTAGTGGCCAGCGCCGGCGTGGACCTCTCGGAGCCGGCCGACTCGGCCATGGCCCTGGCGGCCGAGCCGGTGGTCGTCGCCCCGTCCGGGCCGCCCGCGCCCCTGCGCATCGAGATGGACGACCGCGCCGCCCAGTTCCTGAAGCGGGTGGAACTCTGGAAAGAGGAATTCGTGGCGTGGGTCAAGACGCTGGCGTCGGCCGCCGTCTACGCCACGCTCATCGTCACCTTCGGCTTCCAGGTGGCGCGGGTCGAGGGCCAGAGCATGGCGCCGACCCTGGCCGATCAGGACCGCCTCATCGTCAACAAGCTGGCCTACCGGCTGTCGGACCCGCAGCGGGGCGATATCGTGATGCTCTACTACCCGCTCAACCCCGACAAGTCGTTCGTCAAGCGGGTCATCGCCGAGCAGGGCGACCAGGTGCGCATCGTCGATGGCCGCGTCTATGTGAACGACGTGCCGCTCCGTGACGACTACGTGCCGCCCGAGTACCGGAGCCACGACGACTGGGGCCCGCAGGTCATCCCGGAGGGGTACTACTTCGTGATGGGCGACCATCGCAACAACAGCAGCGACAGCCGCCACTGGGGCATGGTTCCGAAGAAGTACATCATCGGCAAGGTGCAGCTGCGCTGGTGGCCGGTGCCCAACGCGCGCGTGTTCTGACGTGCCCGAGCGCTACGGCCAGGTCACGAAGGTCCTCGCCAGGGTCTTCGTTTTGAACCTGGTCGTCGCGGCCGCCAAGATCCTGCTCGGCTACACGACCGGGGCCGTCTCCATCCTCTCAGACGGATTCCATTCGCTGACCGACACGGCGTCGAACGTCGTGGCGCTCGTCGGCGTCCGCGTCGCGCGTCGTCCGCCGGATCACGACCATCCCTACGGCCATCGCAAATTCGAGACGATGGCCTCGGTGGGAATCCTGCTGTTCCTGCTGCTCGTGCTCGTGCAGGTGCTCTGGGCGGCCGTCGATCGGCTCACCCGGGGCGGCGCGCCGGAGGTGACGGCGCTCAGCTTTGCCGTGATGGGCGCTACCATCGCCGTGAACGCCTGGGTGGTGTACTACGAGCGGCGCGAAGCGAGGCGGCTGACGAGCGAGGTGCTGCTGGCCGACGCGCACCACACGCAGAGCGATCTCCTGACGTCGGCCACGGTCATCGCGGCGCTGGTCGGCGTGACCCAGGGGTATCCGCTGCTCGATCCCATCGCGGCCCTGGTGGTCGCCGGCTTCATCGGGCGCGCCTGCTGGGAGATCTTCCAGGAATCCTCGCGCATCCTGGCCGACGAAGCGGTGATCGCGGAAGACGACCTCCGCCGCGTGGTCACCGGCGTGCCCGAGGTGATCGGGTGCCACCAGGTCCGCACGCGGGGATCGGCCGACCACGTGTTCCTCGACCTGCACGTCTGGCTCGACCCCGAGCTGCCCCTCCGCCGGGCGCACGCCCTGTCGCACGTCGTGAAAGACCGTCTGATGGCGCACTACCCCCAGATCAAGGACGCCGTCATCCACATCGAACCGCCGCCTGTACAGGAATGACGGATGACGAAGGGCGAATGACGAAAAGGGAGCATTCGTCATTCCTTTCGTCATTCGTCATTCGTCATTCGTCATTCCCGTTAGTACCCCGCCTCCGCGTCCACCACGTGGCGGAGGGGCTCGCCCCGCTCGAGGCGGCGGAGGTTGTCGGCGAAGAGCGCGACGGCTTCGTCCCAGTGCCCGGCGCGGAAGCCGGAGCTATGCGGCGTGATGATGACGTTGGGGCAGGTCCACAGCAGGTGGTCGGGTGGCAGGGGCTCGCGCGGGAAGACGTCGAGAGCCACGCCGGCGAGGTGGCCGGACGCGAGCGCGTCGACGAGCGCGTCGGTGTCGACGGCCGTGCCGCGCCCGACGTTGACGAGCACGGCGCCAGGCCGCAGCCGCGCCAGCTCAGGCCGGCCGATCAGGTGATGGGTGGCGGGCGTCGGCGGCGTGGCCAGCACGACCGCGTCGGCCGCGTCCAGCAGCTCCTCGAGCCCGGCGCGGCCGACGAGCACGCGCGCAATGCCGGGGATCGGCAGCGGGCGGCGCCGGAGCGCCACGACCTCCATGCCCAGGGCCGTGGCCAGGCGCGCCACCTCGAGCCCGATGGTGCCGGCACCCACCAGGCCGAGCGTCCAGCCGCGGACGAGGCGCGGCAGGCGGGGCCCGGTGAACGCGTTCGGCGACCAACGCGCGTGCCGCTGCTCCTCGAAGGCCAGCGGCAGCTGCCTGGCCAGCCCCAGCAGGCACATGATGACGTGCTCGGCAATCGGCGCCGCCTGCACGCCGCGGCTGTTCGACACGATCACGCCACGGGCGGCCAGCTCGGGCAGGCACAGCGTGTCGACGGCCACCGCCGACGTGTGCACCCACCGGAGCCGCGGGGCGCGGGCGAGCTCCTCGGCCTTGAGCCGCCACGTGAAGGCCACGTCGGCCTCCGCCAGGCCCCGCGCCCGGGTGTCCTTGTCGGTGGCGTGGATGAAGGTGTGTTCGGGGAACTGCTCGCGGAGCCGGTCGACGGCCCGGTCGGGAATCTGCCACGCCTCGACGCCGGCCTGGATGTGGATGAGGACGGTCAACGCCGCCGGGTATCCCTGCGCGTGTAGGCGCCGGACTTGCCGCCGCGCTTCTCGACCAGCCGGATCTCGCCGATCACCATCGTCTTGTCCACGGCCTTCACCATGTCATAGAGCGTAAGGGCCGCGACGGCGACGGCCGTCAGCGCCTCCATCTCGACGCCGGTCTGCCCCGACGTCCGCGCGCGTCCCTCGATGGCGTAGCCGGTTCGCGTCGGCGTGAGGTCAACGGACACGTGGCTGAGGGCGAGCGGGTGGCACAGCGGGATGAGCTCCGACGTCCGCTTGGCCGCCATGATGCCGGCAAGCCGCGCGGCCTGCAACGGGTCGCCTTTGGCCGTCTGGCCCGCCCGCACGAGCCGGCGCGCCGTCGCCGACATCGTCACGACCCCGCGCGCTACGGCTTCCCGCGCCGTGACGGGCTTGGCGCCGACGTCCACCATCCTGACGCGGCCCCGGGCGTCCACATGCGTCAGGCGGCGCTTAGCCATCGCCCGACTCCTGGGCCAGGTAGAACGACAGCGACTCGAGCGACACCGTGAGGTCCACGCTCCGCAGCTTGACGCCCGCCGGCACCTTGAGCGTGCCCGGCGAGAAGTTCAGGATGGCCTTCACGCCGGCGTCCACCACCTGCTGCACGACCTCCTCCGCCGACGCGGCGGGCACCGCAATCACCGCAATGTCGACGCGCTCGCGCTTGACGAAGCGCCGGAACTCCTTCAGATCGTAGATCGGCACGCCGCTCCGCGACGCGTCGCCGATCTTCGAGTCCGCGACGTCGAAGAGCGCCACGATCTCGAAGCCCTCGCGCCGGAACCCCGGGTAGTCGGCCAGCGCGAGGCCGAGGTTGCCAGCGCCCATGACCACCACCTTCAGCTTGCGATCGAGCCCGAGGATCTGGCGCAGGTGCCGCCGGAGGTCCTGGACGTAGTAGCCCACGCCGCGCACGCCGAATTCGCCGAAGTAGGCGAGGTCCTTCCGGATCTGCGCGGCGTTCAGATGGAACTGATCGGCGAGCGCCTGCGACGAGATCGTCTCGACGCCGGCGGCCTCGAGCTGAGTGAGACAGCGAAGATAGACCGAAAGCCGGTTGGTCGTCAGCTCGGAGACCTGTTCAGCGGCCGGCTTCCGCTTGTTCGGGGAATTCACAAGCGAACAAAGAATACCGCAAACCCTGCGGTGGCCCCAAGATCCGCTATCATCCGCTGCGCATGGCTGACTCACCGCGCGGCTTCCAACCCTTCGTCTCCGACACCCAGCAGATGGCCGAGTTCACCGCCAAGGCCATCGTCCTCGGCGTCATCTTCGGCATCATCTTCGGCGCCTCGACCGTGTACCTCGGCCTTCGAGCCGGGCTCACCGTCTCGGCCTCGATTCCCATCGCCGTCCTGGCCATCTCGGTGCTCAAGAAGCTCGGCGGCTCGACGATTCTCGAGAACAACATCGTCCAGACCATCGGATCGGCGGGCGAATCGGTCGCCGCCGGGGTCGTGTTCACCGTGCCCGCACTCATCTTCCTGGCGCCGCACGGCCCCGAGTACTTCAACTACGCGCAGATCACCATGCTCGCGTTCGCGGGCGGCATCCTCGGGGTGCTGATGATGGTGCCGCTGCGCCGGGCGCTCATCGTCAAGGAGCACGGCGTGCTCCCCTACCCCGAGGGCACGGCGTGCGCCGAGGTCCTGGTGGCCGGCGAGCGGGGCGGCAGGCTGGCGGCGCTGGTCTTCGGCGGCCTGTGGATCGGCGCTCTCTGGAAGTCGGCATCATGGATCTTCAACCTGTTCCGCACGGAGGTCGGCCACTCCTTCTCGCGGACGGGCGTCTTCCCCAACGCGACCGTCAACGTGGACATTTCGCCCGAGTACATGGGCGTCGGCTACGTGATCGGCCCCCGCATCGCGGGCACCATGTTCGCAGGCGGCGTGCTGTCGTGGCTGGTGCTTCTGCCCCTCATCACGATCATGGGCAACGCCATCCCGGTGCCCTTCCCGCCCATCACGCCGGCCATTGCGAACAACCCTGCGACGGGCCAGCCGTTTCTCATCTCCGAGATGAGCCCCGGCCAGATCTGGAGCGCGTACATCCGCTACATCGGCGCCGGGGCGGTGCTGGCCGCCGGGCTGATCACGCTGGCCCGGACGCTGCCGACGATTGTGTCGTCGGCGCGCGAGGGCATGAAGGGGCTCGGCGCGGCCATGGGCGGCGGCCAGCGCCGCACCGAGCGCGACCTCCCGATGACGATCGTCATCGGCGGGTCGCTGACGCTCGCCGCGCTGATGGCCTTCGTCCCGGGCCTGCCGACGCAGGGCAACCTCCTGGCCTCGATGCTCATCGTCGTCTTCGGGTTCTTCTTCGCGACGGTGTCCTCACGCATCACGGGCCTCATCGGGTCGTCATCCAACCCCGTGTCGGGCATGACGATTGCCACGCTCATCATCACGTGCATCATCTTCGTGGCGCTCGGATGGACCGGCGACGTCTACTCGCCCATCGCGCTCTCGGTCGGTGCCATCGTCTGCATCGCGGCCGCGAATGCCGGCAACACGTCCCAGGACCTCAAGACCGGCTACATCGTCGGGGCGACGCCCCTCTACCAGCAGCTCGGCCTCGCCATTGGCGTGGTGGCCTCCATCTTCGTCATCGGGATGACCGTGCTCTACCTGCACCGCGTGTTCGGCATCGGCTCGGCCTCGGTGGCGGCCCCGCAGGCCACGCTCATGGCGACGATCATCAAGGGGCTGTTGAGCCAGGAACTGCCGTGGGGACTCGTGCTCGTCGGCGTCTTCGTCGCCGTCACGCTGGAGCTCTGCGGCATCCACTCGCTGTCGTTCGCGGTGGGGTCGTACCTCCCGATCGCGACGACGGCGCCGATCTTCGCGGGGGGGCTCGTGCGGTGGTGGGTGGAGCGGAAGACCGGCGTGACGAGCGAGTCGGACGTGAGCCCGGGCACGCTCTTCAGCTCGGGCCTCATCGCGGGCGGATCGTTGGCCGGCATCCTGTTCGCCATCCTGGTCGGCGCCGACATCATCGAGCCGTTCCAAGCCATCGGCAACGCCGTACCGTGGCTGCACGGCGAGACGGCCGTCGGGCAGCTGGCCGGCGCCGCCTTCTTCGCCGGGCTGGCCGTCATCCTGGCGCGCTACGCGCAGCGGAAGGACGCGTTCTAATCAGTTAGCGCTGCGACGCGCGGCGCGCGTCCGCTTCGTCGAGCCATCCCCGCCGGATCCGATCGGCGGGGATGCTCGACAGGTACGGCTTGAGGTCGACCACAGGGGTGCCGTCGAGCATGTCGAGGCCGCGCACCCGCAGGCTCCCGCCGTCGCGACCGAGCAGTTCGACCACCGTGAGCCCAATCGGGTTCGGGCGCCGCGGCGCGCGGGTCGCGAACACGCCGTGCGGGCGATCGTCGGTCGGCGGCACGGTGACGAGATCCGCGCCCGGCGCGCTGCGATCGAAGATCCAGATGACGTAGAGGTGCGAGAAGCCCTCGATGTCGGTCAGCCCCGCTTCGAACTCCGGCAGCACTTCGATCGCGCCTTCTGCGGTGTGGGTCGCGCCGGGGCCTTTGGGGACCTCGGCCGGGTCGTGGAAGCGGCAGCGGATGAAGGCGATGGGCTGCAGGGAGAAGGACGTCTTGGCCACGCGCCCATCGTACACCGCGGTCGTGGCGACAACGCCGCCAACCGAGCAACAGGCCGATTGGGAGCGGCACCAGGGCGGCCATCCACGAGCGGGCAATTCCGCGCCGCCGTCAGCGAGCGCCCAGGTCCATCGCCCGAACTGGCGACGCGGACCCGCAGCCGCGCTCGCGTCGGGACCCCGCCGTTCGTCTGCGGTGATCGTGTTACAACAGGATCGTGCGGCATCCCAACCTGCTGCTGGCGCTCGTGGTCGCGAGCGGCCTGGTCGCAGGCCCCTCCGGCGCCCAGGCGCAGGCCCCAACGCGACGTGCCACGCTCATCGAGGCGCTGCGGGCCTATCCCGGTTTCTTTCACGGACAGGCGGTGGCCGTCGTCGGGGCCGTGGCGCGCTCCGAGGCGCGCCTGACGCTCGCGAGTGAGACGGCATCCATCGGCCTCGTCAGTCGGGAGCCGCTCGCCGACGGCCCCGCGGAGATTCGAGGCGTCATGCTCGACATCGGGCGGCTCTCGCGAGACGACCCTCGCCTCCTGCAGTTCAACCTCGGGCCGCTCATCCAGGAGCGCTACAGGGAAGACTGGCCGCGCCCCGGAGAGGAGCTGGTGATCGCCGTGACCGCGGCCGATCGTCCGCCGGCCGCGGGCAGCCTGGCAACGCCCGCCATCCGGATCCTCGCGCTGATGCCCGAGCGCTTCGAGGGCGAACAGGTCACGATCGTCGGGCAGTTCCGCGGCCGCAACCTGTACGGCGACACCCCGGCCGCGCCCAGGAGCGACCGCGACGATTTCGTCCTGCGGGCGGGTGACGGCGCGGTCTGGGTCCACGGCGTGCGCGCGCGCGGGCGGGGGTTCTCGCTCGACCCCTCACGCCGCATCGACACCGGTCGATGGCTGCGCGTGACCGGGACGGTTCGCTCCGGACGCGGCCACGTGTGGATCGACGGCACGTCGGTCGCGCTGGCAGAGGCGCCGTCGGACGCAGCTGTCGAGGTGGCGGGGCCCCCGTCGGCCCCGCCGCCGATCGACGTCGTCTTCTCGGCGCCCACTGACGGCGAGATCGACGTCGCGACGACGACGTCGATTCGGATTCAGTTCTCGCGCGACGTGGACCCGGCGACGCTCGAGGGGCGCATCGTCGTGCGGTACGCCGCCGGCGGCGCGCCCGTGGACGCGCCGCTGGTCGTCCCGGCCCTCTCCTTTCGGTACGCGGCCGACTTGCGCGCCGTCGAGATTCGATTCGCCGAGCCGCTCGAGCGCTTCCAGCGGCTGACCGTCGAGCTGCGGGAGGGCATCGCCGGGCCCGATGGCGCCACCCTCCGCGCATGGTCCGCCTCGTTCACGACCGGCGGCACCTGATCGGGGCGCGACGTCAGGGCACGATACGGAAGCCGTAGGCAACGCTCTCCTGACGCCCGTTGTGCTCCGCGGCAACCTCGATGACGTACTCGCCCTGCGCGAGCGGCGCGAGCGTGAGGTCGGCGACGACGAACTTCACCTGCAGCGTCTGATCGAGGCGTTCGGCGAGCGTCACCGGCAGTGGCAGCGGCTGCGCCTCGCGGTTGAGCAGCCGCGCCGTGAGGGTGCCCGCTCCCAGCTTCGGAATCTGCAGGCGGATGCGCTCGGTGCGCCGGAATCGGGCATCGGCCGTGGGAACGTAGTTGAGGCCGGTCGTCGGCCCGCGGCGCGACGCCAGCGCCCCCGAGCCGAGCAGCGCCCCCTCCCCCGGCACGATGACGTCGAGCGTCGTCTGCAGCGGCGTGCGCGACGCGGCCGGCGCCAGCTGCAGCCGGATGACGTAGCGGCCCGGCGGGAGGACCGTACCCTCGGGGTGCATGATCGACAACGTCCGCTGTCCGGGGTCGAGCGTGACGTTGGCCACCGACGCGGGCACGGCGCCGCGCTCGTGCTCGTAGCTGACGCGCGCCCGCACCCCGCCTTGCCACTCGGCCTGACGCAGCGTGGCGGCGTCGAGCTCCGCCGTCACCCAGATCGCGCCGGCACCGCCCGCGGCCTGTGCGCGCAGCGGCAGCGTGCCCCGGGCCGGCGCGAGACTGTCAAGCGCCACCGCCAGGCTCCGCGGCAGCGTCGAGTGCCCGGGCGGGGCCCCGTTCATCAGGGCGTCCACGCGTGCCGACGCCATCTCGGCTTCGGTGGGCGCGAGGTAGCCCGGACGCGCGCGCACTTCCGCGCCGGGGCGCTTCACGCGGACGCTGATGCGGCGGAAGCGGCCGTCGAGCCGCGTATTCGACGAGTAGTAGCCGAGCAGGTAGTACGAGGCGGTGTCGGCGAGAATCCGCGCCAGCGGCCGGTCGAGGTCGTTGTCGGCGACGATCGCGATGCCGTCGGTGGCCGAGGCCAGATCCTGCATGGTGGCCCGCCGCTCCAGCAGGTTCCGCGCATCGACGTCGGGCGGCACCTGACGCTCCGGCCCGCCGACCGGCTGGTCGAAGACGACCAGGCCCCGCGCATCGATCGGGTAGAAGCTCACGTTGGCGCGGTTGGCCCGCTGCAGGAGCTGGTTGAATTCCACCTGGGCGTTGAGGAACGCCAGCAGGGAGCGCTCGCGCTCGCACGACTCGTAGCGATCCTCGAACCGACCGCCCACCCGGAGCCCGCCCTGGGGATCCACGCCCACGGGCTCGGGTCGACCCGGCGCCCACGCGTCCCGCTCGGCGCCGCGCCTGATCGGCCGGGCGAGCTGGTCGCTGTTGCGGAAGAGCACCCAGCCCTCGGTCAGGAGCAGCACGAACTTCCGCTCCTCGCGCACGTCCTCGAGATGCTGGATGAGGTCCTCGAGCGCGTCGAGCGTCGCCTTGAGCCGCCGCCGGCGGATGATCTCCTCGGCGATGCCCGCCGACTCATCGGCGTCCGGGTAGCACAGGCGGATCTCCTCTTCCCGTGGATCGGTCGTGCCGAGGCGACCGCGCTCGCCCCAGTACCAGTGATCCTGCAGGAGGCCCTCGATGGTCGCCGTGCGCCGCGCCAGCGTCAGGTTGCGGGCCGACATGTCGGGCGTCATCACGCCGACGAGGTCGTCCTGCCCGATGACGCGGTCGAGCAGCCGGGTCACGGGGACCTGCGCGCGGAACGAGCCCGACAGCGACACGTGCCGGACGTCCATGAACAGCACGAAGACCCGGGAGTCCGCGTCGGTCGCCATCGCGCGCGATGCCGCAACAGTGTTGGGCTCGACGCGCGCCGACTGCGGAGCGGGCGGCCGCGGGCGGATGAACTCGAACGACTCGATCTGCTGGGGCACGCCGTCTTCGACCACCTCGAAGTCGTCGGCGCGGAGGTCCGCCAGCGGCTGCCCGTCCGCGGTGACGTAGGCGTCGACGCGAACGAGGTTGGCGCCGCCGCGGAAGCGCGGTGTCGGCGACGGCTCCTGGGCGGACGCCGCGGTGATGCCCGCGGCCAGGGCGAGGGCGACGAGCTGCAGCGGTTTCATGTCGCGTCCCGCAGGCGTGGCTGTCTCAGAATACCCCACAGCCACCGGAGCGCCACCACGATGGCCAGCACGATGGTCAGGCTCACTCCGAGGGCGAGGAGCGGAAACGCGAGTGCCACGAGTCCCAGGCCCACGGCCAGCACGTCCTCGAGGACGCTGAGGATCCAGTTGGAGAACGGCTCGGGGGTGGTGTTGACGGCCACCCGCGTGCCCGCCTTCGCGAAGTGGCTGCCGGCGGCGACGACCCCGCCCAGCAGCCCGAAGAGGATCTCCGTGGTGGGCGGCACCTCGCCGAGCGTCGCCACCGCAATCAGCGCGCCGCCGATGGGGCGGACCATCGAATGCAGCGCGTCCCAGATCGTGTCGACCCACGGGACCTTGTCCGCAACGAACTCCACCAGATACAGGACGAGCGCCCCGCCGATGATCCAGTCGTTGTCGAAGACGGCGTACTGGGGGGGAAGCGCGACCCAGCCGTAGCGCGACGCGAGGCCGAGCACCGCCACGGTGGCGTAGAGGTTGACCCCCGCCGCCAGCGAAAACCCGAGCGTCCGGCCGAGCGTGACGAGCAGATCCATGTCTCCTGGCCTATAGCGGTCCTTGACGAACCAGCGCCTCGATGCGTTCCCGGACCACGGCGATGAGCGCATCGCGGTCGTCGAGCGAGCAGCCGGCGGTGGCCACCGGCTCGCCAATCCTGACCGTCACCCGCGCCGGGTGGACGATCCAGCTGCCCTTCCGCATCGAGTCGCGCCCGCCCGTGATGGCGACGGGGACGATGGGCGCCTGGGCCTTGATCGCCATGATGAAGCCGCCCTTCTTGAAGGGCAGCATTTCGCCCGTGCGGCTGCGCGTGCCCTCCGGGAAGATCAGGAACGAGTGCCCCGCGCGGATGGACGCGGCCGCGGCGTCGATCGACGTCATCGCGGCGTCGCGGTTCTCGCGCTCGACGGCCACGAAGCCGCCGGCTTCCATGACCGTGCCGAGGATCGGGAGCTGGCGGAGTTCGGCCTTGAAGAGGATGTGGAGGCGGGGGTGCAGCGCCCGGAAGAGCACCGGCGGATCGACATTGCTCTGGTGGTTGGAGCAGAACACCACGGCGGTCCCGGCGGGCACGTGATGCCGGCCGTCGACCCTGTAGCGGATGCCGGCGCAGCCCAGCGCGAGGGCGACGCCGCCATGGCCCAGCCGGTAGAGGCAGTCCTTCCAGCCCAGCGGCACGCAGACGGCCAGCGCAAAGGCGCCGGCCACAAGGACGTAGACGGAGATGGCCAGGTAGGTGATAACCGAGCGGGCGGCGGCGAGGACGGTACGCATAAAAGGGGTCGGGCCTATTTTCGGCGAATCCGAAA
>JBFMCA010000105.1:0-16009 GCA_040754955.1 Acidobacteriota bacterium
AGCCCCAACCAGGCCACCGTAGTGGCAAGGAGTGCCGGCGCCGCCGTTACGTGGCGGGGCCGGTTTCTTGCTGGTTGTCGGCGGCGTTGAACGCGTTCATCACGCGCTCGATACCGTCGGTGATCCACATCTCCGCGGCATCGGCGGCCCGCCGCACGGCCGCCTCAATCGTCTCCCGCTCGTCGGCGTCGAACCGCGCCAGCACGTGGTCGGCCAGGTCGCGCCGTCCGTCGCCCCGCCCCACGCCGATGCGCAGCCGCGCGAAGGCCTGGGTGCCAAGGTGGGCTATCACGGACTTCAGCCCGTTGTGCCCGCCCGCGCCGCCCTCGCGGCGCGCCCGAAGCCGCCCAAGCGGCAGGTCGGCATCGTCCACGAGGACAAGAACGTCGGCCGGGTCGATCTTGTAGAACCCGGCCAGGCCGCCGACGGCCTCGCCGCTCAGGTTCATGAAGGTCAGCGGCTTGGCCAGCAGCACGGGCTCGCCCGCCGCCACGTGGCGCGCCGTCAGCGCCTGCTGCTGCTCGCGCCAGCCGTCGACGCGCCATCGCCCGGCGAGGCAATCGACCACGTCGAAGCCCACGTTGTGGCGCGTACCGCGGTACTTCGGGCCGGGATTGCCCAGCCCGGCGACCAGCTTCACTTGCCCTTCTTCTCTTCGCCTTCCTTCTCGACCTTGCCCTTCTTGATGACCTCGGGCTCGGCCGCGGCTGCAGGCGCCGCCGTCGCCGCCGCCGCCCCTTCCGCCGCCTCCGGCTCGGCCGCGACCTTCAGCGCCACGACGTGCACCAGCATCGTCTCGCCCGGCGTCACCATGTTCCAGCTCGCGTTGGGCGCGATGTCGCGCACGTACACGGCGTCGCCGAGGTTCATCTCGCTGACATCGATCTCGATGTGCTCCGGAATGTTGCCCGGCAGGCACTCGAGCTCGACCTCGCGCTGCAGGAAGTCGAGCACGCCGCCCTGGAGCTTCACGCCCTTCGGCTCGCCGCGCAGGACGATGGGCACTTCGACCGTGACCTTGCGGTCCATGTTCACGCGGTAGAAGTCGGCGTGCATGAGCTGGCTGGTCGTCGGATCGACGAGCAGATCCTTGACGAGGACGCGTGCCTCGCCGGCGCCGTCCACCTTCAGCGTGATGAGCGTGTTGGCGCCCGAGTCGTGCAGGATGCGCGTGAGGGGCTTGGGGTCGACCGCAATGGCCAGCGGCGCGACGGCGTCGCCCGCCTTCTGCGCGCCGTAGACGACGGCCGGAATGCGCCCCGACGCCCGCAGGCGCCGCGCGTCGTTCTTCCCCCGGGTGGACCGCTGAACCGCTTCGAGTGTGGCTTCCATGGTGATCTTGTTAGGGCTCTGGGCTCTGGGCTTGCAGCCTTTTCAAACGAACAACGATGATACCGATGTCTCCTCGTGGATGCTGCGGATGGCCTGGCCCAGGAGGCGGGCCACCGAGAGCACCACGATCTTGCTGCACTTGGCCCGATCCCCGGTGAGGGGGATCGTGTTGGTCACAATCAACCGGTCGATCGGCGCGCGCTCGATGCGCTCGATGGCCGGTCCCGACAGCACGCCGTGCACGGCGCACGCCGCCACCTGCGTGGCGCCGGCGTCGCGGAGGGCCTGCGCCGCCTTCTGAATCGTCCCCGCCGTGTCGATGATGTCGTCGGCGATGACGCACGTGCGCCCGTCGACCTCGCCGATGACGTTCATCACCTCGGCGGTCCCGTCGTCGGTCCGCCGCTTGTCGATGACGGCCAGCTCGGCGCCCAGCCGCTTGGCGTACGCCCGCGCGCGCTCCGCGCCGCCCGCGTCGGGCGCCACGATGGTGAGCGGACCGAAGTCCTGGCGCGACAGGTAGTCGATGATGACCGGCGCCGCGAACAGGTGGTCCACCGGGATGTCGAAGAACCCCTGGATCTGCGCCTTGTGCAGATCCATCGTGAGGACGCGGTTGACGCCCGCCGCGCTCAGCACGTTGGCCACGAGCTTGGCCGAGATCGGGACGCGCGGCTTGTCCTTCCGATCCTGCCGCGCGTAGCCGTAATACGGGAGCACCGCCGTGATACGCGCCGCCGACGAACGCCGGAACGCGTCGGTCATGATGAGCAGCTCCATCAGGTGCTGGTCGACCGGCGCCGACGTCGGCTGGACGATGAACACGTCCGTGCCGCGGATGTTCTCGTCGATCTGGAACGACACCTCGGTGTCCGGGAACCGGCGCAGCCGGGCCTGGCCAAGCGACACGCCGAGGAACTCGGCGATCTCACCCGCCAGTTGCGGGTGCGCGCTCCCCGAGAAGACCTTCAGCTCTCCGAACCCCGTCGGTCGCATGGCTGTCGTTTCAGGCCCCCCGAAGGGGGTGCTCCATCAAAACTGGTTGGGGCGGAAGGATTCGAACCTTCGAATACGGGATCCAAAGTCCCGCGCCTTACCACTTGGCCACGCCCCACCACTGGCGGGTCCCACGACCGTGGCGCAAACCCTTATCTTATACGGCTGCCCGGACGTCCGGCAAGCGCGGGACTGAGGCGCCGATTGTAACCCGACCGCGACAGCGTCGAGGCGGCCACCACCAGCCAGCCGGGCCGGGCCAGGTCGGCCGCCGTCCGTCGGGCCGCGTCGGCGCGCTCGAACAGGCCGAACACCGCGGATCCGGAGCCCGACATGGCCGCGGCGGCGGCCCCGGCATCGACCAGCGCCTGGCGGATGCGGCCGATGGCTGGATGGTGCCGGACCACGGCCGGCTCCAGGTCGTTCCGGAGATCGGCGGCCCACGCCGGCCAGCCGGCCGGAGGGGGGCGGCGGAGGGCCGGGCGCTGGCCCCCGCGCGGCTCGCGGTCGAACCACTGGTAGGCGTCGGCCGTGGACACGCCGAAGGCCGGCCTGACCAGCACCACCCACGACTTCGGCAGGTCGGCCAGCGGGTAGATGTCGTCGCCCCGGCCCAGGCCGAGCGCGGTGCCGCCGACCAGAAAGAACGGCACGTCGGCGCCCAGCTCGGCGCCCAGCCGGCTGAGCGACGTGAGGTCGAGCGAGAGCTTCCAGACACGCGCGAGCCCCAGGAGCGCCATGGCGGCATCGGCGCTGCCGCCGCCGAGCCCCGAGGCCGCCGGAATGCGCTTGCGCAGCGTGATGCGCACGTCGCGCGGCGCGCCGCGGCGCCGCGGCCGGGCGACCGACCACAGGAGCGCCGCCGCCTTCCACACGAGGTTGCGCCGGTCCACGGGGACGGCCGGGTCGTCGCACACGATCTCGAACGGACCGCGGCGCGGCTCGAAGGTGATGGTGTCGTGGAGCGAGAGCGTCTGGAAGATGGTCTTGAGATCGTGGTTCCCGTCGGCCCGCGTTCCGAGGACGCGCAGGTCGAGGTTGATCTTCGCGAAGGCCGGAAGGGTCAGTGCCACGTCTGCATCTGCCGGAGGTCGGCCAGGGTGATGGGCTCGACGCCGGGCGGAACGGTCACGGCGAACGCCGCCGCGTCAATGGGCACGTTCACCTCGAGCTGCGTCACCCGCGCGGTGACATCGATGCGGCGCGCGGCATCCGCGGCGCGCAGGCGCACCTCGCGCGGAAACCCGTTGCGATGCGCCGCGTAGTCCACGCGCCAGCCCTCGTAGTCGGCCGCGACCACGGCCGGCGCGCCGTTCAGCCGCCGGAGGTACGCCGTACGGCCGGCGCCTACGTCCACCGACTGCCAGCCGCCCGGCCAGCGCCGCCCGGCGGACGCGCTGCTGCCCGCGGCGAGGCACCCGGTGAGCACGAGCCGGAGGTCGCCGGCGCCGAGGCCGATGCCGGTGAGCCCGTCGAGCAGATCGCGGACGGGCGCGTCGGCCAGCACGCGGCGATCGCGCGGCAGCAGCAGCGTGCCGCGATCGTCGGCGGCCGCGAGGATGAAGAGCGGCGCGCCGAATGGCGCCACGCCTTCGAGGCGCGCCGAGGCCGGCGCCGCAAGGCCCACGATGAGCCGGCCGCGCACGCGCTGGTTACCCGCGCGGCCCGAGAGCGCCAGCTCGCCGGTGAAGGTCCGGAGCCCGGCGCACGCCGCGGTCGCGGCGGCAAACGCGGCTTCGGCGCCGGCGTCGGGCGTGGGCGTGCCGCCGGGCCGCGCCGGGCCGCGCGCGGCGCACCCTGCCGCCAGCGCGGCGAGCGACACGACAATGGCAAGCGCCCGGATGCGGGCGCCGTCACTCATGGCTTGCGGCCCCGGGCGTTCCTGATCTTGCGCTGAACGGCCGCCGTGTCGAGATCGTCGCCGCCGGCCTCGAGGGCGCGCTCCCACGACTTGGTCGCCTCGTCGGTCCGGCCCAGCGTCGCCAGCACGTCGCCGTAGTGATCGTGGATGACACCGTTGTCGGCCGCGCCCGCCGCCGCGCGGCTGAGCGGTCCTTCGGCCTCGGCCACGCGGCCCTGCTTGAAGAGCGCCCAGCCCAGCGAGTCGAGATACGCCGGATTCCCGGGCTCGATCTTGAGCGCGCGCTCGATGAGCTCAACGGCCTCGGGCAGCCGCTCGCCCCGATCGGCCAGCATGTAGCCCAGGTAGTTCAGCGTCGGCGCGTGCAGCGGATCGCCGGCGAGGATGCGGCGGAACTCGCGCTCGGCGTCCACGTGCCGGCCGGCCTGCTCGTAAGCGGCGCCGAGCTGGAGCGCGTACTCGGTGTTGTCGGGCGCCAGCGTGCGCGCGGCCTCGAACGCGCGGATGGCCTCGGCGTGCTGGTCGAGCTGCTGGTGCGCGTAGCCGAGCTGCGCGAGCAGCAGTGCGGCGTCGCGTTCGTGCCCCTTGGCGCGCGCGGCGAGGTCCCTGGAGAACGGCGTCAGCGCCTCGACCACACCCCGGTAGTCCTGGCGCGCGAAGAGCGTGAGCGCGAGCGTGTAGAGCCCGCTCGTGCCGGCCGGCTCGACCGTGATGAGGCGCCGCGCCGCGTCTTCGGAGGCGGAGAGGTTGCCCAGCTGCCGCTCGGCGGTGGAGAGGAGATAGAGGGCACGTGGATCGTCGGCGTTGCCGGCCAGAAGCTCGGTGACCAGCTCCTTCGCGCGCGAGGCACCCTGCCCGCGCGGGATGTTGAGCAGCGCCGCCACCCAGCGCAGGCGCACGGCGCGTGTGCCGGTGCGGGCGCTCTCCGACGCGCGCTCGTAGGCCGCGGCCGCATCGGCCCAGCGTCCCTGCTGCTCGTAGAGCTCTGCCAGCGGCAGCGCCAACCGCGGGTTGGCCACCGCCGCGCGCTCCAGCGCCTGCGTGGCCTCCTCGGCGCGGCCGAGCGCCATGTAGGCGTCAGCCAGCAGGCTCAGCGGCTCGGCGACGAACGGCGCCTGCGAGCTGACGTTCTCGAGCACCGGAATCGCCTTCTCGTGCTGCCCGGCGCGGACGTAGAGCCGGCCGAGCGTGAGCTGCATGTTGAGGTCGGTGGCCACGGCCGGGGTGTCGGCGATGGCAGCCAGGTGCTCGATGGCGGCGTTGAGCGACGCTTCGGGCGTCTGGCCGGCCGGCGGCTTCACGACCCCGTCGGCCCAGGCGGAGTAGACGAGCGCCAGGATGCGGTGCGCCTCCGCGTTCGTCGCGTCGAGAGCGAGCGCCGCGCGCGCCGCGGCCACGGCCCGCGTCGCGTCGTTCTGCCGCGCGTGGTACGCCGCCATCTCCGCCTGAATCTCGGCCGAGGTCGGGTCGAGCGTCGCCGCCCGCTCGAGCGCCGCCAGCGCGCCGGCGAGATCGCCCTGCGACTCGAGCCGCCGCGCGAGGAGGAACTCGTAGTACGCCTGCGCCCGCGGCACGGCCGGCGCAGCCGCCTGCGCGGCCGGCTGGGCCGGCGGCGCCGCCGCCTGGCCGGGAGTCACCGCGAGCGCGAGGGCGAGGAAGAGAGGCGCGGGCATACACAGATGATACTTGGAGGCTTGGAGGCTTGGAGGGGTGGAGGCTTGGAGGGGTGGAGGCTTGGAGGCTTGGAGGGTGGGGGCCCGAAGCCTGAAGCCTGAAGCCTGAAGCCCGCTATACTCCCCGTATGCCCGTCGATCCCGAACTCCTTGCCATTCTGGCCTGCCCTGCCTGCAAGACGCCCGTCACGCTCGTGAAGAACGGGACGGCGCTCAAATGCGGCCAGTGCAACCGGGTCTATCCCATCAAGGACGACATCCCGGTGATGCTCATCGACGAGGCCACGGTCGAGCCCTGAACCTCCTGCTCATCCGCCTCCGCCTCATTGGCGACGTCGCGTTCACCACGCCGGCCGTCCGCGCGCTGCGGCGGCGGTTTCCGGACGCCCGGATCACCTATCTCGTCGAAGCGGCCGCGGCGCCGGTCGTCCGGCACAACCCGCACCTGGACGAGGTGCTGGTCGTCGAGCGGCCGCGGGGGCTGGCGCGGCTGGCCTACGACCTGCGGCTTGCGCGCGCCCTGCGCCGCCGCCGCTTCGACCTCGTCATCGACTTTCACGGCGGGCCGCGCAGCGCGTGGCTGGCCCGGGCCACCGGCGCGCCGCGCCGGATTGGCTACGCCGTGCCGGGCCGCGCGTGGTGCTACACCGAGCGCGTGCCGTGGACGCCTGACCTGCTGCCGCCGCGCCACTCGGTGCTGAACCAATGGGACCTGCTGACGCCGCTGGGCGTGCCGCCGGCCGACCCGGTCACCGACCCGATGGAGATGGCCGAAGCGCCCGGGGTGGACGCGCGCATGCGTGGGCGCCTGGCCGCGGCGGGCGTGCCGCCCGACGCCGCGCTCATCGTCCTGCACGTGAGCGCAGGGAATCCGTTCCGGCGGTGGCCGGCCGCCTCGTTCGCCGAGGTGGCGGCCCGGCTGGCCGCCGGAGACCGCTCGCGCCGGATTATCATCACCTCTGGCCCGTCGGAGGCGGCCGCGGCCGACACGGTCGCTGTGGAGGCGCAGCGGCGCGCCGCCGAATCCGCCGAAGCCCTGTCGAGCGGGCACGGCCGCGAAGGCGGACAGATTCTCCGCTGCGGCGAGTTCGACCTCGACGAGCTGCGCTGGCTCGCGGGACACGCGGCGCTTTACATCGGCGGCGACAGCGGACCGCTGCACGTGGCGGCGGCAACGACGGTGCCCGTGGTGGCGCTTTTCGGCCCGACGCTGCCGGATCGGTCGCTGCCGTGGCGCGACCCGGGCGTGGGCGCCCTCGCGGTGGACGCGGGGCCGCTGGCTTGCCGGCCGTGCCACCAGCGGCGGTGCGTGCCGGGCGATTTCCGGTGCCTGACGGGCATCGCGCCCGACCGCGTGCTGGCAGCCGCCGAGACGTTGCTGGATCGACGACGGAGACGATGACGACGATGTCGATGACGGCGGGCGCGCCTCCGCGCGATCGCCTGGAGCTGACGGGACTCGCGGCGCTGCTCGGGCTGGTGGCGGCGCTGCAGATCTCCATTGCCGTCGCGCAGATCCTGCTGGCCGTGGCGCTCCTCGCCTGGCTGGCCTCGCACGTCACGCGCCACGAGCGCCTGGAGGCGCCGCGGTTCTTCTGGCCGCTCACCGCGTATGCCGCGCTGACACTCGTCTCCGCCGGCTTCTCGCGCGATCCGGCGCACAGCTTCACCGACGCCAAGCAGCTCGTGCTCTTCCTGATCGTGCCGGTGGTGTACGACCTGGCGCGCGGCGCGCGGGCGCGGACGGTGGTGACGGTGCTCGTGACCATCGGCGCGGCGAGCGCGCTCATCGGCCTCGTGCAGTACGCGATCCTGGACTTCGACAACCTCGGGCGCCGGGTGCAGGGCACGCTCTCGCACTGGATGACCTACTCCGGCACGCTGATGCTGGTCATCTGCGCGGCGGTGGCGCGGCTCCTGTACGACTCGCGCGACCGGCTGTGGGCGGCGGCAGTGCTGCCGGCGCTGGTGGCCGGGCTGGTCATCACGTTCACGCGAAGCGCCGCGGTGGGCGCGGCGGCCGGGGTGGGCGTGCTGCTCCTCTCGCGCGACTTCCGGCTGCTCGCGGTCCTCCCCATCGTCGTGGCGGGCATCATCGCGGTCGCGCCGCCGGCGCTGAGCGACCGCGTCTACTCCATCATCGACATGAACGACCCGACCAACCGCGACCGCGTGGCGATGCTGCAGTCGGGCGTGGCCATGGTGACCGACTACCCGCTCACGGGTGTCGGGCCCGACATGGTGGCGCAGGTGTACGAGCACTACCGCGCGCCGGGCGCGGTGAACGCGACGAATCCGCACCTGCACAACGTGCCCATGCAGATTGCCGCCGAGCGGGGGCTGCCGGCGCTGGTGGCCTGGACGTGGTTCGTCGTCTCGGCGGTCGTCGGCCTGCTCGCGCTGCTGCGTCGATCGCGGCACAAGGCACTGGCGGCCGCCGGCCTGGGCGCGGTCGCCGCCATGCTGACGGCCGGGCTCTTCGAGTACAACTTCGGCGACTCCGAGTTCCTGATGCTGTTCCTCGTGCTGCTCACGCTGCCGTTTGCCGCCAACCGCGACGGAGGCCTCCCGTGAGCGCCGTGCCCGAGCTCGCGCCCCTTGCCACCGACCGCGCCCGGGACATCGTCGCGCGCTTCGGCTCGACCCGGCTCGTCATCGTCGGCGACGTGATGCTCGACCAGTTCCTCATCGGACGCGTGAGCCGCATCTCGCCCGAGGCGCCGGTGCCGGTGGTGGAGTTCGCGCGCGAAGAGCACCGGCTGGGCGGCGCGGCCAACGTGGCGCACAACGCGCGCGGCCTCGGCGCCACCGTGGATCTGGTCGGCGTCATCGGCGACGACATCGCGGGCCAGCACCTGCTGGCAGACCTCCGCGCGAAGCAGCTCGGCGTCGCCGGCCTCATCACCGACGCCGGGCGCCGTACCACCACCAAGGTCCGGATCGTCACCGACCGCAACCAGCAGGTGGCGCGCATCGACTACGAGACCGACGCCGAAGTGTCGCCGGAGGTGGAGCACGCGCTCATGGAGCAGATCGACTCGCGCGGCGCCGGCGCGCGCGCGATCGTCGTCTCCGACTACCTGAAGGGCGTCGTCACCCGGCGTGTCGTGGCGCACGCGGTGGCCTTCGGCGAAGCGCGCGGCATCCCCGTGCTGGTGGACCCGAAGATTCCGCACCTCGAGTACTACCGGGGCGCGACGCTCGTGACGCCGAATCACCACGAGGCCGAGACGGCCACGCACATGCGTATCCGGACCGACGAGGACGTGATGAAGGCGGGCCAGGTGTTCATCGACCGCGCGCAGTGCCAGGGCGTGCTCATCACGCGCGGCGAGCACGGCATGTGGCTGTCGTTCGACGGCCATGTGGGCCAGCTTCCCGCCACCGCGCGGGAGGTGGCCGACGTCACCGGCGCGGGCGACACGGTGATTGCCACGCTCAGCCTGTCGCTGGCCGCCGGCGCCACGCCGGCGGAAGCCGCGCGGCTGGCCAACGAAGCCGCCGGCATCGTGGTGGGCAGGTTCGGGCCGGCGACGGTGAGCGCGGACGAGCTGCTGGCGCGCTTCTGACGGCCGGGCCACGGCTCGCGCGTCACTAACTTTGCAATTCAAAGTTCACTGTGGCATGATCGCACGCCATGCGCATCCCGCTGACGTGGCTGGCCGTCCCCGCCCTGGCCGTCGGGTTCGTCGCCGCCACCGCCGTCACCTACTTCTACGTCACCATCCCGCCCGACGTCGACCCGGCCACGATCGAGTCACGCGTGATCGGCACGCCGGCCGAGGCGCATCTGACGGCAGTGGAGGCGGGGCGCGCGGCCGCCCGATCGCTGACGGCCGAGGAGAAGCTCCCCGGCATGTCGGTGGCCGTGGCCGTGGACGGCCGGGTCGTGTGGGCCGAGGGCTTTCGCTACGCCGACGTCGAGCGCCGGACGCCCGTGACCCCCGACATGCGGTTCCGCATCGGCGGCGTCACCGAGGCGCTGACCGCGGCGGCGGTGGGCCTCCTCGTCGAGCGCGGCGCGCTCGACCTCGACGCGCCCGTGCAGCGCTACGTGCCGCGCTTCCCCGAGAAGGAGTGGCGCATCACCACGCGCCAGCTCATGGCGCACACCGCGGGCTTCCGCCGATCCTCTGGCGAGCCGGAGCACCTTCCGGGCGTCGTGTGCACGGACGATGTGGAGCGGTTCACGTTCTTTGCCGACGATGAGCTGCGGTACGAGCCCGGCACCCGGCGGGCGCACGCGCGCTTCGGCTGGGTCGTGGTGGGTGCCGTCGTCGGCGGCGCGGCTGGCGTGCCGTACGCGGAGTTCATGGAGCGCGAGGTGCTCGCGCCGCTCGACATGCGTCGCACCGTCCCCGGCGGCCTCGGCTACGACGAGGCCGACGATGCGACGCCGTATTTCCCCCGCTTCATGCTGGACCCGCGCTACGGGCTGCAGGAGGCGCCGGAGGTGAACCTGGCGTGCCTGCTGCCGGCGGCCGGGTATCTCTCCACGCCGTCGGATCTCGCACGCTTCGGCGCGGCCATGATGAGCGGGGCGCTGCTGACCGCCGCCACGTGGGAGACGCTGCAGACGCCGGTGCCGCTCGCGTCGGGCGACTCCGACGGCCAGGCGCTGGGCTGGGTGGTGCAGCAGGCCCCGCTCGGCGCCGGCGGCACGCCGACGCGCATCGTCGGCATCGGCCTGGGCGAGGCCGTGCGCGACGCGCCGCTGTCAGCCGTCAGCACCGGCGGCCACGTGGCCGGCGGCACGGCCACGCTGATGCTCGTGCCCGAGCATCGCCTGGCCATTGCCGTGGCGACCAACGTGTCGGGATCGCGCAACGTGGCGGCGCTCGCCATGCGGCTGGGGGGCGCGTTCGTGGACGCGGGCGCACGTCAGTGAGCGCTCCGGCCATCTCGCGCACGACGACGTCCCGCGCCGCGGAGGTGTGACATGACGTGGGTGACGCACATTGCCGGCACCGTTGGCCTGGCGCTCGTCTGGGCGATCCAGTTCGCGGCGATGGGCATCCTCATCGGCGTGGCGAGCATCTTGCTGCCGTGGCTGCCGTGGGAGCGGTTCTTCGACGTCTTCGATGCGCCGCTCCCGGCCATGGGCGTGCCGGGCGTCGTGGCAGGCTTCATCTTCGCCGGCGTGCGCGGCGTCGCACGGCGCGGCCGCGCACTGCGCCACGTGTCCTACCCGCGCGCCGCCGCGTGGGGCGCCGTCACTGGCGTGCTGCTCAGCCTCGTGCCCGACACCATGGTGCTGCTGGGCCTGGCGACGCTGGCGGACCCGCGGGGCGGACCGGTTGTGGGGATGACGGTTGTGCCGGTGACGCTCATCGCGCTGAGCACCGTCGCGGCCTGCGGGTGGCTGACGCTGGCGCGGTGGCGCTCGGGACGACGACTCTGAATCCCGACGGCAGTCGCCCTGGGCGCGTCCGGCCCGCGGCGCTCGGCGTCAGGCCGCGGCGGCGCGCAGGAAGCCGTGGAGCACGCCGGACAACGCCTCGCCTTCCTCCACCGGTGTCCAGTGACCCGCACGCTCGAACACGTGCACGCGGGCGCCCATCTGCCGCGCCCGCTCCGGGAACTCGTCCACGGGATCGTAGGGGTCGCGCCGACCCCAGACAAGGAGCAGCGGCAGGCGATGGAGGCTGGCAAACAGGCGGCGCTCCGCGTCGGCGAGATCGGCGCGTCGCTCGTGGCGGTAGAGCCGGACGATGGCGCGCGCGCTGGCGCCGCGCTGGCGCTCGTGCAGCGAGCGGACGTACTCGCGCGGCAGCCGCGGCGATCCGCGCCGCATCTCGGCCTCGACCGCCCAGCGCATGAAACCGCGCTTGAGCAGCCACACCGCGGTTTCGCCCGCGACCGGCACCCGCGACAACCGCGCGAACCAGTGGTCGTCGTACCGCAACGAGCCCAGCAGCGTGAGCGAACCGACCGCCACGGACCCGCGAATCGCGGCGCCGGCGGTGAAGACGGCCCCGTGGGAGTGGCCCACGAGGTGGACCGGCTCGCGGACGTTGCACGCCGCGAGCAGCTCCTCGATCCACTCGCCGCGATGCGCCACCGAGTAGTCGCGCATGGGCGCGCTTCGGCCCAGGCCGGGCAGGTCGGGCACGATGCACCGGAACGACCGCGACAGGTGCATGGCCACGTCGCGCCAGACGGCGCCGGTGTCGGGCGCGCCGTGGCAGAAGACCACCGGGGGACCGGAACCCGACTCGCGCATGAACACGCGGCCCGACGACAAGTTGACGTAGCCCCGGCGGATCATCTGCGTCTTTCGCGATCATGTCACCCCGAGCGGCGTGGGTCACGAAGGACTCGCCGTCGCGAGCGTGCCGCGCTCGAATAGTGTGCAAGCCCGACGCGAGAGAGTTCATTTACGTCTCTTGGGGTCGCTGCAAGTGCCTTGACGAGCCTGCGTCGTTCAAACGCTGCGACGCCGTGCGGCCATCACCATTGGCGGGCGGCGCAGACGCCGATTGCGTCGCGCGAGATCACGGGCACCACGGTCACCAGCCCGTGGGCCTCCGGCCAGCCCGACGCCCCCTCCAGGCGCGCCGGCCAGGATAGGAGCCTCGCTTTCGGTCGCGAGGGACTCAGGAGCGCTCATCAAGGGCTTCGCGGACCTTCCCGGTCAAGGTCGCCACGTCGAATGGCTTGCTGAGGAAGCGGGCGCCCGCCTTGAGTTCTCCATGCAGCACGATCGCGTTCTCGGCGTACCCGGACACGTAGAGAACCTTGGCCCTCGGCTGGAGCCGCGTGACTCGCTCGGCCAGCTCCGGTCCCCGCATCCTGGGCATCACCACGTCCGTGATGAGGAGATCGATCGAGCCGGTGTGTCGCTCCGCGGCCAGCAGAGCCTCGGCGGGCGTACCCGCCGTGATCACGGTGTACCCGGCTGCCTCCAGGATCTGCCGGCCGACGTCCCGGAGCGGCGCCTCGTCCTCGACAAGGAGGATCGTCTCGGTTCCACGCACCGCTTCGCTCGCCGGCGTCCGTTCCAGCGCCGGGGCCGCGACGCCGTGCGCCACTCGCGGGAAATAGATCTTGAACGTGGTTCCGATGTCGCGCTCACTGTAGACCCAGATGTTCCCGCCGCATTGCTTGACGATCCCGTAAACGGTGGCGAGTCCAAGCCCGGTCCCCCGTCCCAGTGTCTTGGTGGTGAAGAACGGTTCGAACAGGCGCTCGCGCGTGGCCTCGTCCATTCCGACGCCGGTGTCGCTCACTGCCAACATGACGAAGGGCCCGGGCGTCGCTCCGGCGTGGCTGCGAACATAGGCGACGTCCAGATGCACGTTGGCTGTCTCCACGGTCAGAACCCCACCCGCAGGCATCGCGTCCCGAGCATTGACGGCCAGGTTCAGGATCACCTGATGCAGCTGTGTGGGATCAAGACGAACGCTTCCCAGGTCTGTGGCCGCGACAATCTCGAGCGTGATATCCTCCCCCAGGACGCGCCGCAGCATCGGGGCCATGTTCTCCACTACCTCGTTGAGGCTCAAAACCTTCGGTTCGAACACCTGTCGCCGGGCGAACGCCAGGAGCTGGCGTGTCAACTCCGCACCGCGCGCGGCCGCGTCGCGGACGACCTTCAGCTTCTGGCTCAGGGGATCGATCGCCGGCAGCCCGGCCAACGCCAGGTCCGCGGTCCCGATGATGACGGTCAGCAGATTGTTGAAGTCGTGGGCCACGCCGCCTGCCAGGCGGCCCACGCTGTCCATTTTCTGCAGCTGAAGGAACCGTTGCTCGACGAGCCGACGCTCCGTGGTGTCCGTCCACGATCCGACGACTTGCTGAACGCGGCCCGCGGTGTCGGGCACCACCCGGGCCTCGTCTCGGATCCACACGATGTTGTCGTCCTTTCGCCGGAAGCGGTATTCGTGCGCGAGCGACCCGCTGAGCGTCAGCGTCGCACGTCGAGACACGGCGTCCGCTCGGTCGTCGGGGTGGACGTGATTGCTCCACCAGTCGGCAGCCAGCGCCTCAGGCACCGAGTACCCCAACACGCGGCTGACGTTGTCGCTCACCCACGCGGGCATGACAGTGCCATCGCGGACGTCGAGGGTATAGAGCACGGCGGGGCTCGCGCTCGCGATCCTTTGGAGAAGCTCTTCCGCCTCCCGCCGGGTCTGTTCCAGCCGGTTCCGCTCGGTGACGTCGCGGGCGATGATCGAGGCCCCGCTCACCCGCCCCTCGGCGTCGCGGATCGGGGAAACGGCGAGCGAGACCTCGACGTGGGAGCCGTCCCTTCGGATGCGCACGGTGTCGTGGGGCGGGACGCGTTCGCCACGCGCCACCCGGTCAAGGATCTGTGCGACTTCGGGGCGTCGTTCGCGAGGCACGATCAGCGAGATGTGCTGTCCCACGGCCTCCTCGGCGGTGTAGCCGTAGAGCCGCTCCGCTCCCGCATTCCACGAAAGAATGGTCCCGTCGAGGCTCTTGCTGAGGATCGCATCCTGGGATCCGTCCACGATGGCGGCGAGCCTGGCCTGAACGGCAGCCACCTCACGGGCGTGCGTCACATCCTCGATCGCCAGGAGAACCAGATCGGCCGCCCCAGCTTCCCGCTGCACACGGCGGCCGTTGAGGAGCAGGGTACGCTGTCCCTGATGCGGGAGCTCGCACGCGAGTTCGACGTTCTCGAACGACGTGTTCTGCGGCAAGACGTCTTGGAGCAGGCTGCGAAGCCGCGGGAGGTTGAACTGGCCACCCCGCAGCTCGTACAGGCTCCGGGCGATGGTGTCCTCCGGCTCGAGCGCGAAGGCGCGATAGAAGGCCCGATTCGCCATGACCACGCGGAGGCCCCCGTCGAGCACGAGCAGAGGCTCGCGGAGCGTCTCGATCACGGCGTACGCAAACGACCGGGGATCTTCGGAGCCCATTCCGGCGCCCAGGCCGGGAGGGTCCCGTGGAGGCGGAGCACCGGAGGCGTCGCGCCGGTTGTCACGTGGCATCGCGTGCTCCTTGCCTGGCGCGCCGCCAATTGCTCCCCGGGGGGTACGCGGATTCTGCCACACGCGGCGACCGCGTGCCAAGGGAATCAGCGCGGTGAGCTGAGCCCGATCCAGACGCCCAGGGGCGCCCGGGAGCCGGATACTTCTACCGTGACGGGTAGGACAACATCGGCCGGCAGCACTTCGACGATGGCGCGTTCGTGCGGTTGCAAGGCGAGGTCCCTGCTCCATCCCTCGCGGGTGAAGCGGACGGCCACCAGCTCGTCGCCGGCTTCGAGGTCTAATTCCACGGCCGGTGTCCGGCCGCGATCATCCGCCACGGTGAACGCGGTTTCCCGCCCGCGCTGGAGCCAGAAGCCGCCGGCTTCGAAGGTGAGGGCGGCGTCGTGGGCGTACACGAGGAGCCCGCCGTAGCGGGCGACGTGCTCGGCGATGGGCGAATCGGCGCGTGCAATGAGCGGCCGGACCGTCACGGAGGGCGGCGAGCCCGCGGCGGCCGGATCCGCGAGGACGGTCAGACGGCGAACGGCGGTGGCCAGCGTGAAGGTCACGGGTTCACCTGGGGCCGCGGGCCATCGCCAGGGCGGCTGCGGCGCGCGGCCCGCGTGCGCGGTGAGTGACACTGGTACGGCCGACGCGACGTCGAGTCGATAGGTCCCCGCCGGCAGTTCGCCGGTTTCGAGGACGATGGCCGGATCGCGGTCCGACGGCGCGCGGAAGGCCAGCCGCGATATCACGGCGGCGGGCGTCGCCGGACGGAAGCCAATCAGGCCCGACCCCGGCCAGCCGCGGGCCACAGCGCCGGCGAGCGCCACCTGCGAACGGCCGGCGGTCACGGGGTTCACATCGTGCGCGGTCCAGACAGAAGACGACGAGAGGGAGAGCCACGCGATGAGCGCCCAGGCCGCGGCCGGCCACGCCGCGCGCGCGTCGCCGCGCCAGCGGCGGACGAGCGTGACGAGCGCGAGGCCGATGACGGCCCACACGACGATGGTGACGATCTCGTCGGAGAGCGACGCGCCCGGCGCGAAGCGCGACGGGAGCGCCGCCTGCAGGTTCACGCTGGCGCTCAGTGAGTTGAAGAGCCCCGCGCGGCCGTCGGCGTTGCCGATGAGGCTGACGGCGCCGAAGAAGCCGCCCAGCGCCACGAGCGTGGCGGCGAAGGCCACGAGCGCGCCGGCCGCAGCGCG
>JBFMCA010000106.1:0-15845 GCA_040754955.1 Acidobacteriota bacterium
GCGAGTGACCTGACGTATGGCCCTTCGGTCCGACCGACACCGCATCAGGCCGATAGCAGCCCTGGCGCTTGACGCCGGCACCACGATTGGCCCGCGGTGGGCGACTATCCATGATGGCCAGGAGGACGAATGCCTCCACGAACAGGCCGGATATACGACCGCAGCCGACTCGAAGGAGACATCGTCAGAAACCGCTCGCTTGAAAACCGGGAGGAGTCCATACACGGGCTGCTAGTCTTAGTCGAGGATGAGCGCATGAGCGATCGGAAGGCCGGTGAGGAGGATGAGGTTCGCGGCGACGGCGGGCCGCCGTCGGCCGAGGTCGTGCGCGTGCTGGCGGACAACCATCGACGATTCCTGGCTTTCCTGGAGCGCCGGGTCCGCTCGCGGGAGGTGGCGGAGGACCTCCTGCAGGAGGCGTTCGTCCGGAGCCTCGACAAGGCTGACTCGATTGAGGATACGCGCACCGTCGTCGCGTGGTTCTACCGGGTGTTGCGGAATGCGCTCGTCGATCACTACCGCCGGGGCGGTGTCGAGCAGCGGCTGTTCGCGGCCGGCGGCGAGGGTCCGGAGCCGGTCGACCCGGCCACCGAGGATCCGGAGCTGTTCGCGGAGGTCTGCCGCTGTGCGGGTGAGCTGGTCGAGACCCTCAAGCCGGAGTATGCCGCTGCGGTGCGGCGAGTGGACCTGGACGGGCTGTCCGTCGGCGAGTACGCGCGCGAGGCAAGGATTACGGCCAACAACGCCGGGGTCCGCCTTCACCGTGCGCACCGGGCGCTGCGGAAGCAGGTGGCGCTCAGTTGCGGCACCTGTGCAACCCATGGCTGTCTCGACTGCTCGTGCAGGAAATGAAAAGGTGCCTGGCACCTTTCTTCTCGAAAGGTGCCAGGCACCTTTTGGGACGTCTTGGCACCTAGCCCGGCGGGCGTCTGCGGATGAGGCCTTTCAGCGGGTTCTTGACAGCCTCAGGCAGCTTCGGGAGGTTGCGCTCGACGGCCCGCTGGGCCTCTTCCGCTGCTCGATTGCGAATGGCCCGGCGTGATGCGTCGCCGACGTCGACGCGCACGGCGAGGTCGGTCAACGGGCCGTTCACGGTCGCGGGCAGCGTGATCCGGCCATTGTCCTGGGTCAGGCGATACAAGTCTGAACCAGCTTCCTTCGACAGGGCCTCGGAGAGCTGCACCCGGCCCGCCAGATCTGCCGTCAGCGTTGCGACGGTGATCGTGCCCGCCGCTGTCAGGTCCACGTCGGTGGATTGAAACGCCAGGTCGTCCGTGCGCATGACGCCCTCGGCCAGCGTAATGGTGGCGCCGAGCCGCGAGAATCGCTCTCCCTCCCGGGCAGCCCCGCCAGACGCCGCTCTGGCCGCCGATGTCACTCCGCCGAGTAAGCCTCCCTTCATTGACGTGGCCATGACGATGGTCCGCACAAGCCCCAGATTGGCCACTGTGCCGTCGGTGACGTCGAGCCGGAGCGTGCCGCGTGCCGACCGCAGTGCGCGGTCCATGTCCAGACCGGCGCCCTCCAATGCGAGTCGCGCGGCGAGGGTGCCGGAGATGGTGCGGGGCGCACCCGCGTAGGCCATGGCCGCGCCCGCGTCGACACCGGATACCGCCGCCTTCCACGCGAAGCGCGGCGTGTCGCCGAGCGCCAGCCGCATCGATCCCTCGTAGCGCCCGCCGAACACACCGAACGCCAGAGGATCCAGTGTGATTGCATCGGGGGTCACACGTGCCGTGGCGCTCACGCCGGTCAGCGTCAGCGGTCCGCTCGTGGCCTCCCCGAGCGTCAGGTGAAAGACGAGTCGTCCCACCGCCGCGCCAGGCTCGCCACCCTCGATCGCGGCGGCTCCCGCGGGCGCCGCGTTGGTCGAGAACTCCGACAGAAAGCTCAGCATCCGATCGAAGTCCACCGACGTGCCTTTCGCGGTGATCTCCCCCTCGAGAGGGTCGAGCGACGACAGCACGCCCGTCATTTCGATGGACGTCTCGTCGGCTGCCAGCGCGATGCGTCGCAGCCGCACGCCGCTGCCATCTGGCACGAGCTCCACATCACCTCGGAGCGTCCGATCGCCGCTCACGACTTCGACGTTGCGAAACGCGATCTCGTCGATGGAGACAATCTCCACGGGCGGCGCCGCCGCCGACTCTGTTCCGCCCCCCGTTCCGCCGCGGCCTGCGGCAATGCGCGGGAGCGGCAGCTCGATGCGCACCCGATCGGCTCGCACGGCGGCGTGCTCGATGCGGCGAGACAGGAGCGCACCAAAGTCGGCCCCGACGTGCAGGCTGCCGAGCCGCACTCGGGCTGGCTCGCCGATGGTGACGTCGGAGAGATCGACGGTCACCCGGGGGTAGATCGACGCGCCGATGCCTCCGATCATGACCGGGTGTCCAATCGCTTCCGAGATCTGGGACGCGATGGCTGTCCGCACATTGTCGCCGGTCAGCACAGTCCGCGCCCAGACCCAGGCGCCCGCACCCAACAGCGCCAGCGCGATCACCGCCCCGAGGACGAGCTTTCTGGCCACGGTTCCTCCTCTTGGTTCGAGCCCTCAAGGTTAGGGTTGGACCTTCGTCCCGGCCTCGAGGACAAAGGTGCCAGGCACCTTTTCCGGGAAAAGGTGCCTGGCACCTTTGCAGAATGTGCCTACTGCGATCAGAATCTGCCGGCCGCCGCCGCCAGCTTTTGGGCCATTTCCTGGTAGTACTGCAGCCGCGACGCCTGGTCGGCCGTGGGACGGCCCGTCCAGCGCTCACCGGCAGAGTACAAACGCGTCAACCGCGACACGAGCTCGGCCGTCTGGCGCTTGAGGTCGGCTACGTCGGCCGCCGTCGCCGTCACCTTCCGCATCTTCTCGTTCACCGGCGCGAACTGTCGGATGACGGCTGCGACCGCCATCTGAAACTCCGTCCACGCGCGCCGATCGGCGGCGCTGACGTCGATGCGCGGGTCCTCGCGGACCTCCACCTTCTGCTCCACGGTCCGTCCGCCCGACGTCAGGCGCACGGTGTAGGCGCCCGGCAACACCAGCGGCCCTGCCAGGTTGCCGCCCGGCCCGTCCTCGTCATCGCCGAAGCCGCCGCCGCGCACGGGCAGGTCTTCGTGCCGCAGGTTCCACGTGACGCGGTTGATGCCGCGCCACACGCCCCGGCCCCGCGTCGGCGGAATCCGCTGCACCAACCGGCCCTCCGCATCGTACACGCCGATCTCGACAGGCTGGTCGTCCTTCGCCGCCCAGAAGTCGATGATGGCGCCGTTCGGCGGATTCTCGCCGCGGAAGATCATGTCGCCCGCGTGCGCTTTCAGGTTGGTCATCCGAATCTGCTCGGCCGGCTCAATAGCGAAGAGCGCCGCATCACTGCCCGAGATGATCTCGGGCCGAAGACCCTGCAGCGCCGTCAGCGAATCGAGAATCCAGATGCCGCGCCCGTGCGAGGCGAGCACCAGGTCATTGTCGCGTGTCTGAATCGTCAGGTCGTTGAACGGGAGGGTCGGCATGTTGTTCTTCAGCTCCACCCACCGCCGCCCCCCGTCCACGGTGATGAACAGCCCGAACTCGGTCGCCAGGTACAGCAACTGCGGGTTGCGATGATCTTCGCGAATCGCCCTGGCCACGCGCGAGGCCGGCAGGTCGCCGGTGATGGACGTGAACGTCTTCCCGAAGTCTGTCGATCGGTAGACGTAGTTCGCCATGTCGTTGCTGCGGTGGTTGTCGACCACCACGTACACGGTTCCGTCGGCGTGGCGCGACGGCTCGATGCCGGCGAACCACGAGCTGGCCGGTAACCCCGGGAAGCGCGTCTGCGCATCCTCCCAGCTCTTCCCGTCGTCCATGGACACGCGGAACCGCCCGTCGTCACTGCCGACATACAGCACGCCGCGGCGGCGCGGCGATTCCGCCATCGCCGTCGTCCCCGGGTAGAACGGCACGCCATCGTCCACCGAGAGGACGTTCTCGTCCGGCAGCCGCCCCATGAGCGGCAGCGTCGAGCGGTCCACGCCCGTCGTCATGTCGCCCAGGTCTTCCCACGTCGCGCCCCGGTCGCGCGAGCGGAACAGATGCGCGCCGCCCGCGTAGATCGTGGCCGTGTCGTGCAGCGAGATCACCACCGGCGCGTCCCAGTTGGCGTAGTGCCACTCGTTGCCGAGCACCTGCGGCGGGAGGCCCTTCCCCCACGTCTCCCAGTTACGCCGGCCCGCGATGGCCCCGGTGGGGTCCCCGGGGCGGATGTCCTGCACCTGCCACGTGCGCGTGTCGTTGCGCTGCAGGCCCAGGAACTGCGACGAGGAGAAGACGATGCGCGGATTGGTGGGGTCGGGAACGGCCGTGAAGCCGTCGCCGCCGCAGAGCCGCGCCCAGTGGTCGTTGAGCACCCCGTTCGACGTCCAGCTCGCGTTCGGGCCCACCCAGCAGCCGTTGTCCTGCAGCCCGCCGTAGACGTTGTAGGGATGGGCGTTGTCGACGGCCACGCGGTAGTACTGGGAGACGGGCAGCGACGAGACGTACAGGAACTTCAGCCCGCGATCGAACGAGATGCCGATGCCGCCGTCGTCGAGCTTGATGACGTGGCGCGAGTCGCGCGGGTTGATCCAGAGGAAGCGGTCATCGCCGTGCGTGGTGTGCCGCGGCGAAGTGAACGTCTCGCCCCCGTTGTCGGAGTACGAGTAGCTGTTCATCATGTAGATGCGGCGGTCGTCGTTCGGATCGATGAACACCTGGCTGGCGTACATCGGCCGCGGGTTCCAGTCCGACATGCGCCGCCACGTCTTCCCCTTGTCGTTGCTGCGGTACAGGCCCGCGCGGCGCTCCGCATAGGCGGTCGACGCGTTGTAGCGGAAGCCCTGCTCGATGCTCGCGTAGACGATGTTCGGGTCCTTGCGGTAGACGGCCAGGCCAATGCGCCCGTACTCGCCGTCGGGCAGGCCGTTGCCCACGAGCTTCGTCCAGTTCGCGCCGGCGTCGGTCGACTTCCAGATCGCGCTGCCCGGTCCGCCGCCGTTGAAGCCGAATGCGCTGCGCCGCCGCTGGTAGCTCGCGGCGTACAGCGTGTTCGGGTCGGCCCAGTCCATCACCACGTCGGTGACCCCCGTGTCGTCGTCCACGTGCAGGCTGCGAGCCCACGTGCGCCCGCCGTTGGTCGTCTTGTAGAGGCCGCGCTCGCCGCCCGCGCCCCACACCGATCCCTGGGCCGCGACGTACGCCACGTCGGGATCCGTCGGATGGAGCTGGATGCGGCCGATGTGCATGCTCGTCCGCAGCCCGACGTTGGTCCACGTCTTGCCCGCGTCGGTCGACCGGTACACGCCGTCACCCCAGCCGACGCTCTGCCGGTTGGCCCGCTCGCCGGTTCCTACCCACAGGATGTTCGGATTGGGCTGGAAGACGGCGATGTCGCCCACCGAATGCACGGGCTCGCGCTCGAAAACCGCCTCCCACGTGACGCCGTTGTCGCGCGTGCGGAAGACGCCGCCTGTGGCGGACGCGACGTACATCACATAGGGGTCGGACTCGACGACGTCCATGTCGACCATGCGGCCCGACATGGTGGCCGGGCCGATGTTCCGGAGGCGGAGCCCGGCGAGGTCGCGTGCCTGGAGCGAGGCCTGCGCGGACTGAGCCGCCAGCGGCGGTGTGGGAGACGATGGGAGCGCCGCAAGGGCGAGGAGGGCGAGCGTAGCGACGAAGCGGAGGCGCATCATGCGGGCATCTTACTCCCGCCCTCAGTATTGCCGCAGCCACTCCCGCACGAGGCGCTCCTGATCGTCCAGCGGGTCGAGCTCGGGTCGATGCCGGCGCAGCAGCAGCAGCGACTCGTTGTAGGTGAGCCGGTTCCGACGCGCGTGCCAGGCCACCAGCACGTAGCCCGTCCGTTCGATGCCGGCGTGGCAGTGCACGTAGAGCACCCGAGCCGGCCGGCCGCCAGGCTCGCCCGCGTCCACGATCTCGTCAATCAGGTCCGCCGCGCGACCGAGCGAGGCCCAGTCCGGCGCGGCGTGGTCGCGCAGCGGCACCGAATGGCGGACGATGCCTCGACGTTCGAGCTCGACGACCGCCGCCTCGGCGCTGCGCGTCTTCCACTCCCGATCTTCGCGGAGGTCGAGCACGTCGGTGACGCCCTCGCCGACCAGGATGGCCACGTCGTGGTCGTCCTTCGGCGCCGGCCCGGCCAGCAGGGCGGGCCCGATGCGGGACGGGCTGATGGGGAATCCGAACGGCACGCGGGACTAGACGATACACCAGTCGACGCTCGACACGGACTGCATGCTGCCGCAGGCCTGAGCCGGTCCCGGCCTCCCGACGCGACGCCGCTTCGCGTCTACGAGCTGTCCGCGCGTATCCTCCCCGTCTTCGCCATCGTCGTCCTTGCGGCAGACATCAGCCGAGGGCGCGCCGTGGTGGACGATGACGACGATCCCGTCGGTGGGGGATGGCGACCGCGACCCGGTGACGACCGAAGGCCGCGTGGCGGCGACGGCGCTGATGGCCGTGGGCGCCGGGGCTCTTCGGCACGTCGTCGGGGATCGTTGCGTCGTGGTTCGTTCAGCCGGGCGGAGGCGAATCCGGGCCCTGGCAGCCACGGATTCGCCTCCGTCCACGGTCGCGTCCCGCCTACGGGACCGACACCGCGACGTCAGCGGATGGCGGACCGATTCCCGCGTCGTTCAGCGCGCGGACGCGGATGTAGTAGGTTCCGGGCGGCACGTTCGCCGCGGTGTAGCTGGTCGTCAGCCCGACTGGCGCCTCCACGAGGTTCGCGAGTCCGGGCGCGGAACCTGCTTCGAGCAGATAGCCGGTGACCGTTCCCGCCGTGGGTGGCGTCCACGTGACGGTGATGGTCCGACCGATTACCGAAGCACTGATCGACGCCGGCGGGCCGGGCACCTGGCCGGGCCCTGCCCCGACGGTGACGACCACCTCGTTCGACGGCGCGCTGGATGCGCTTCCGCTCGTGGATCGCAGCCGAACGTAGAAGGTGCCAGGCGGCGCCGTGGTCGCGAAGGTCGTGAGCGCGCCCGCCAGGGGCAGGGCCGCCAGGTTCGCGAGACCGGGCGCGGATCCCGCCTCCAGCAGGTACCCGGGCGGCGCGCCGCTGGCGGGGTGCCGCCAGTTGAACGTCACCGTCGAGCCGGTCACCGTGGCCGCGAGATTGGTCGGCGGCGCGAGACCAGCTCCGGAGATGGTGATGCGCCGGCGTGAGTAGCCCCAGTTGTTTCCGAAGGGGAATCGACCTGTCACCGGCCCGCCATCGCCCCTCACGTGCATCAGCAGGTGATAGGCGCCTGGCGGCGTGGAAACCGGCACGGTGACCGTGGCCGTGGTCGACAGCGGATCGTAAGAGAAGCCGGGCGGCAGTGGCGGCGAGAACGCCGCCGAGCGGAGGAACACCGCCGGTGCGGCCGGGTCCAGCGCCGACTGCAGCCAGAACTCCACACTTGGCGACACGGTGGTGGTGCCGGTGTTCTCGATGACCCAGTTGTTGATGGAGAAGGCCGACCCTGCCGACACCGACGCGGGAAACGCGGCGTCCCGGAAGTCGCCGGCCCCCGGCCCGTGCCAGTAGAGATGCACGCCGATGTCGGTCCGCGGAACGGCGCGCGTCGGGTAGAGCGCCCGGAGTCCAACCGCGTCGTCGCGATACACCATGGCTGCCGCGTCGAAGCCGATCGGCGGGTAGTTCATCACCGAGAGACGGAAGAAGGAGTGGTCCAGCCCGACGACGTGGCCCAGCTCATGCAGCATCGTGAACGCGAAACTGATCGCGGCCGAGTCGCCACGGTAGATGGCGGCGTCGTTGGTCGTCCAGGCGTAGGCGGGGTTGAGCGCCACCGTGGCATCGACGATGAGAAGGCCGAGGGTGTACGAGAAGGTGATGCCCACGACGTTGGGCTCCCACGCATAGCCAAAGGCCTGAAGGAGGTTGGACGAGGGCTGCCACCCCGCAAGGTCGACCACGCCATCGCGTGGATAGAAGAAGTCCGCTGGCGCCCGCACATCCCAGACGTCGGCGTAGTAGCCCCACTTGTCCATCTCCGTGCGCTCGAGCCCCATCCACGCACCCGCCCAGCTTCCGAACGGCCGGATCGGGATGCGCCCGGGCCAGTACCCGAACCAGGTGTAGGGATGCGCGGCGCCTGGACGCGATGCGGGAAGGTCGGGGGATGCCTCCGTCCGCGCCGGATCGCTGGAGGCAGCCGGATCGTAAGCCGTCTCTGCAAGCATGGCGCGCACGGCGTCGAAATCCGCCTCGCCCGACTGCGGTGGTTCGAGGGAGTCCAGCCCGCGCTGGAGCGGCGCGCCGTCATGGTCGCGAACGACGCGGTCGCCGTCTGCGCCGGCGCGAAGCGCCAGAAGGCCCATTGCGTGGCTGACTGGCGTGAAGCGGTCGACCCCGCCTCCGGGGACCAGCAGGAAGAGAAAGGCATCGCCGATGAGCGGATGGGCGAGCCCCTGGATTCGCCACACCTCCTCCCCGATGGTGCCGCCCCAGATGGTCACCGTGACGATCTGACCTGGACGAAGCGTCGCCGAGCGGATGACGTCGTCGATGACCACGGTGTAGTCGGTGACAATCCACGCCTGACGTGCGTCGCCCCAGCGCGGCGTGCCGGCGACGATGCGGCCGGCGACGATGTCGCGGGCGCGCGCCGCCGAGCTGGCAATTGACTCCGGACGCACGACAATGGCCCCGGCGCCGGCCGGGAGGATCAGGGTGAGGAAAGCGGCGACGGCCGCTGATCGTCGGGGGAAATGCCGCATGGCCGCAGCGTAGGGGCCATGCGGGACGCATCAGGTCACAGTTGTCCGCGGCGTCGCTACAGGCGCATCCGCGGCTGTCCTGCAGGCCGACCTGCGACGGTGGGCGGTTCGAAGTCGAGCCGCGGCGCGTACACCAGCCGCGCCTCCTCGAGTCTCGACAGGATCTGCTCGGCCAGCACCGACGGCGACACCACCTTCGCGTGCGGCCCCCAGCTGAGCACCCACTGTTCCAGCGCGTAGTCGCGGCACACCCTGAGGCAGCAGCGCACGCCGCCGTCGGGCAGCGGCGCGAGCTGCTGGGACGCGTGCCACTGGCGCTCGGCCACGTACTTCGCGACCCGAGGCCCGAAGTCGATCACGATGCGCTCGGGCGATCCCTGGCTCACACCGAGCGAATGCCCGAACGCGTTGCCCGACACGTCCGTGGCTTCGAAGGTGCGGCGGTCGACCACGAAGGCGCGGATGCGCTCGATCGCGAACGTGCGGAGCGCGCCATACTCCGGCACGAACGCCGACAGGTAGAGCCCGCCGTCGTGGTAGCCAACCTGGTAGGGATGCACGAGGTACTGCTTCTCACGTGCGCGGTGCGCGGAGAAGTACCGCATCGTCGCGACGTGGCGCCGCTGGCACGCCTCGATGACCCGCGCGACCACCTCGGGATAGCGCTCGGCTTCGACCCGCTTTCGCGGGGCGGCCTTGACGTGGACGACGCCGGGCAAATCGCCGAGAAAGCGCTTCATCTGCGGTGAAAGCGCCTTCTCGACCTTGGCGACAACCGACCGCATCCCGCGCTCGAAGGGTGTGCCGGTCAGGCTGAGGAGCAGAGCCTGGCTCACGTAGAGCGAGCACACCTCGGACCACGACAGCCCGGCGCTGCCGAGCGCCCGAAGGGGCTCACGCGCGAGGAGCCAGTACGTGCGGCGGTCGCGTTTCTCGTCGCGAAGCGGAAAGCCCACCTCCTGAAGCGCCTGCAGGTCGCGCCAGATGGTGCGGCGCGTCACGTCGAAGTGCCGGGCCAGGTCGTAGACGTCGACTCCCGCGCGGTGCGCGTCGAGATGGAGCAGGAGCCCCCACTGGCGGATGACTTCCGCGTTGCGGCCTCGTCTCGGCATGTGTCGTGCGTCCGGAGGCTCCGGGGGAGCGCCTCGTCCACGCGGGAATCGGGCCGGCATGATACCACCAGGCGCCGCGATCGCAGGCGTTCCCCGCAGCCGGCGTTATACTCCGCGCCATGCTGCGTCTTTCGCCGCTCGCCCGCGCCGTCGTTCTCGCCCTCGCCGCGGCCTCTCCGGCCGCCGCCGCGCCCTGCACCGAGGCGTCTGCGGCGTGCACGGAGTGGATTACGCTCGGACCGGGTCCCGAGCGGTCGCTCGTCTACCGCTCGTACCCGCTGAACACGCCCAACCCAGCCATCGCGCGCGCGTTCGTCATGGTGCACGGCGCCGGACGCGACGCCGACAACTACTTCCGCCACGCGCTCGCGGCGGCGTTCCTGGCCGGCGCGCTCGACGACACCCTCATCGTCTCGCCGCGCTTTGCGTCGAACGACGGGCGCGGCTGCACCGACGCGCTCGACGCGAACGAGGTGAACTGGCCCTGCGCCGGCAACAGCTGGCGCTCCGGCGGACCCACGGCGAAGAACCCGGCCCTCACCTCGTTTCACCTGATGGACCGGATCCTGCGCTTGCTCGCGAGGAAGGACATATTCCCGAACCTGCAGGTCATCGTTGTGGGTGGGCACTCGGCCGGCGGCCAGTTTGCCAACCGCTACGCAATGGCCAACACCGTGCACGACACGCTGGGCGTGCCCGTCCGCTATGTCGTGGCAAACCCGTCGAGCTATGCGTACCTGGATCCGATCCGGCCCGGCCCGGCGGGCGATGGCGGGAAGGTGGCCTTCGGTCCTTTTGCGGGCGCCGCCACGTGCGCCACATTCGACAGCTGGCCGTACGGGCTGAGGGACCGCGCGGGCTACACGGCGGAGATGACGCGCGACGCGCTGGCGAAGAACCTCGCGGCTCGCCCGACGACGTTCCTCATCGGCCAGCTCGACATACTGCCGCTCGCCGGGTTCGACTCGTCGTGTGCGGCGATGGCGCAGGGCCCCAACCGCCTCGCCCGCGGGCAGGCCTACGGGCAGTACGTCAACGAGGTGCTGGGCGCCTCGCACGCCACGAGCGTCGTCCCGCTGTGCGGACACCACGCGCGGTGCATGTTCACCAGTGACCCGGTGCTGCCGCTCATCTTCCCCGTCAGATGACAAAGGGCCGGGGTTGCCCCCGGCCCTTTGTCGTGAGTGTTACCGGGGTCGGGCCTATTTTTACGTGAACCGTAAAAAAAAATAGGCCCGACCCCGAATTAGCTACCGTGTCGTCGTGGCGTCGGCCGGCTCCAGCCGCAGGATCGACGTCGGCTTGCCGTCGCGATCCTCGATGGCCAGGTAGATGAACCCGTCGGGGCCCTGGCGCACGTCGCGGATGCGGCCCATGCGCTGCACGAGCGTCTCCTCGTTCACCACCTTCTGCCCGTCGAGCGTCAGCCGCGCGAGCTGCTCACCCGCCATGCCCCCCGCGAAGAGGTTGCCCTTCCACTCCGGGAACTTGTCGCCCGTGTAGTACATGAGGCCCGAGATGCCAATCGACGGCACCCAGATGTGCACCGGCTGCTCCATGCCTTCGCGATGCGTGCCGGCATGGATGTTGAGGCCCGAGCGGTAGTTCACGCCGTACCCGATGACGGGCCAACCGTAGTTCCTGCCGGGCAGAATGAGATTCAGCTCGTCGCCGCCCTGCGGCCCGTGCTCGTGCGCCCACACGTCGCCGGTGGCGGGGTTGATGGCGATGCCCTGCACGTTCCTGTGCCCGTAGGACCAGATCTCGGGCCTGACGCCCGCCTTGCCGACGAATGGGTTGTCCGCGGGCACGCGACCGTCCTCGTGCAGGCGCACGATGGTGCCGTGGTGGTTCGAGTTGTCCTGCGCCGGATGCGCCTCGAGGTTGCCCTCGGGCGGCACCTGCCGGTCGCCGAGCGTCAGGAAGAGGTGGCCCTTGCCGTCGAAGGCGATCTTGCCGCCGTAGTGGCCGCGCCCGCGCGAGACCGACTCGAAGAGCTGCTCGACGTTCGTCAGCCGATCGTGCTCGAACCGGCCGCGGATGAGCGCCGTGGTGCCCTGCTTCCCGTCCTCGATCGGCTTCGCGTAGCTGATGTACAGCAGGCGGTTGCTGGCGAAGTTCGGGTGCGGCGCCACCTCCAACAGGCCGCCCTGGCCCTGCGCGAGCACCTGCGGCACGCCTTCGACCGCGTTCGGCAGCAGCTTGCCCTGGCGGACGATGCGCAGCCGGCCGGGCCGTTCGGTGACGAGCATGTCGCCGCCCGGCAGGAATGCGATGGACCAGGGCTGCACGAGGCCCTCGACGACGGTCACGACGCGGTAGTCGTGGAAGGCCGACCGGTAGACCTGGTTGCCCGACACGAGGGCGCCTGACGCGACGAGGCCCGCGGTCAACAGACTGGCAAGCGTTCGAGACATGCCGTTACTCCTCTCGCTCCCGGATGAGAGCGTCGGTTGGGGAAGCGAACCTCCATTCTAGCCGGTCGGCCCGCGATTGGAGCACGCGCGCGCGGGAGCTGCTCCCGGGGGGCGGGGCCGTCAGGAGCGGCCGTCCAGCTCACCGACGGCCCGGGCGAGCTCGGCCGCGAGCCGGCCGCCGAGCCGCTCGGTGAAGACCTCCGAGAGCGCGCGGTAGTACCAGAGCGTGCCCGCCTTGCCCGCCTCGCGGCTGAACTTGTCGAAGGTCGCATCGCCGTGGTACGGGAGGTCGCGGAGGATCGACTGGACGTTGTGCAGCTTGTCGGCCGCCGATACCAGCAGGCTCCGGGTCGACGCCCCGCGCACGTGCAGCAGGTACCGCTCCTTGCGCGGCCACCAGGCCGGCTTTGGCCGCTCGTCGGTGTCGGTGCAGTCCTCCACGATGAGGAGCACACCCGCGCCGAATTCGTCGCGGATGATCGCGCGCAGCTCCGACGGCGCCAGCTCGCGAGTGTCCTCGAGCGTGTCGTGCAGGAGCGCGGCCACCGCCTGGTCCTCGTCGCCGCCGTATTCGAGGGTAATGGCGGTCACGGCCATGAGATGCGCCATGTACGGCACGCGGGTGCCCTTCCGCACCTGGTGACGGTGCACGCGGTGCGCGAGCGCGAGGGCGCGATCGAAACGGTCGCCCAGCGGCATGGCTGTATTCTGTCTCAGATGAGCCTGCTGGCGAAGCTCGGTCTCGCCCTCGCCACCGTCGGCCTCCTGCCGCCCGCCGCCATCTCCGCATCCGCGCCGTCTCCGTCACGAGGCCGGTGGGGCGGTTCATTGCGGAGCGTTGCCGACGGCCCGCGGCTGGTCGGTGTCGGCGGGCGCTTCGGTCGACTCTTCCACGCCGTCTCCCATGGGTCCGGCAATGCCGTCGCCGGCGCTGCTCACTGCTAGAATCAGCGCTTCAATGGCGGGCATCCTGATTCTCGAGGACGACCCCGTTCAGGCGCGCGTCTACCGCGCCGCGCTGGCGCAGACGGGCTTTGACGCGACGGTGCTAGTCAACGGCACCGAGGCCGTCAGGGCGCTCGACCAGCTGGTACCCGATCTGGCGCTGCTCGACGTCAACACGCCGGGAACCGACGGATACGAGGTGTGCCGTGCCATCCGTGCCTGGGAAGGGCCGGACCGACGGGTCGTGGTGATCATGGCCACGGCCCGAGAAGACACCGCGTCGAAGCTGCTGGCGTTCGCGGCGGGCGCCGACGACTACCTGGTCAAGCCGATCGACCTGGCGGAGCTTCGGAGCCGCGTGGCGCGCTGGCTGGGCACGCGGGAGGCCATGGCCGAGACCATCCGTCGTCGCCGGCTCGAGGCCATCCGGGAGATTGTCGCGACGGTCTGCCACCAGGTGAACAACCCGCTCACGTCCGCGGTGGGCACGCTCGATCTGCTGATCGAAGGCGGAACGCTGCCGCCGGGCCTGGCGCCGCAGTTGTCGGTCGTGCGCGACGATCTCCTGCGCATCGCCGACGTCGTTCAGCGCCTCAAGTCGGTGGAGGACTCGCCGGTGCCGTACGTGGGCTCGACCCGCATGATTGACATCGAGAGGCCCTGGAAGCCGTGATCGTCGACGCGGACCTGCAGACGGTGCTCGAGCCGATGATTGACGGCGTCATCATCGCCACCGACACCGGCAAAATCGAGTGGGTGAACTCGGCGGCCGCGCGCATCTTCGGCTACGGGCGCGACGAGCTCATCGGTCGCTATTTCAAGCGGCTGCTCGCAGTGCCGGAAGGCGACGAGGAGGCGTTCCTGCGGTCGGTGCCCGCCAAAGCGCTGGGCGACGTGACCCAGTGGGAGGGCCGGCGAAAGGACGGCCAGCGGTTTCCAATCGAGGTGGCGCTCTCGTCGTTTCGCACCGCGTCCGGGCTCCACTTCATGGGCAGCGTCCGAGACGTGTCGGAGCGCCAGGAGATCGACCGGATGAAGAACGAGTTCATCTCGGTCGTGAGCCACGAGCTGCGCACGCCGCTCACGTCAATCCGGGGGTCGTTGCAGATCGTGCTCGACGAGCAGCCGCAGTTCGCCGACGAGGAGCACGAGCCGCTGCTCAAGATCGCGCTGAACAACTGCGAGCGGCTCATCCGCATCATCAACGACATCCTGGACGTCTCGAAGATCGAAGCGGGGCAGATGGACTTCGATCGCCGGGACTGCGCCGTGACGGACATCGTCGAGGCCGCGGTGGAGAGCGTGCGCCCGATGGCGCTGGCCGCCGGCGTCGAGCTGGCCGTCGAGCTGCCCGGACCCGATCCCGGCGTCCACGGCGACTTCGACCGCCTGGTGCAGGTGCTCGTGAATCTGCTCTCCAACGCCGTCAAGTACTCGCCCGCCGGGACCACGGTGACGACGTCGGCGCGGCAGGTGGACGGACATGTCGACTTCGCGGTCGCGGACCGCGGCCGCGGCATCAAGGAGGAGCACTTCGAGCAGCTCTTCCGGAAGTTCCACCAGGTCGACAGCTCGCCGCGTCGCCGCGCGGGCGGAACGGGTCTCGGGCTGGCGATGGTGAAGGCCATTGTCGAGCAGCACGCCGGCCGCGTGTCGGTGAAGAGCCGGCTCGGCGAGGGGTCGACGTTCACCGTGCGCCTGCCGGCGGCGCACGGTGGGCGCCCGTCCTCGATCAAAGGAGCGCCCTTGCCGCCGCCCGCGCCGGCCCGCGGCCGCACCGTGATGGTGGTCGACGACGATGCCGACGTGCGGCGGGTGATGCGCCGACAGCTCGAGCAGGTGGGCTACCACGTGATCGAAGTCGCCGACGGCGGGCACGCCGTCGCCATGGCGATCGCGGAGAAGCCGGATCTCATCACGATGGACCTGCTGATGCCAGGCCTTGGGGGCCTCGCGGCCACGCGGGCGCTCGCGTCGGACGTCAGGACCCGGGACATACCCGTCGTCATCGTGTCGGCGCTCGCCGAGGTCGTGCGCGTCGGCAACACGGCCGCGGCCGTCGCCAAGCCGGCGCGGCCGGATCACCTGCTGTCTGAGATCGGACGCGTGCTCCGTCGCAAGGCAGGTCGTCCGACGATCCTGCTGGCCGAGGACGACGACGACCTGCGCGACGTGCTGGCCAAGGCGCTGCGCGACCGGGGATACCACGTGGTGACGGCCGCCGACGGGCTCGAAGCCTGTCAGCGCTTCGACGAGACGATGTGCGACCTCGTCCTGCTGGACCTGCATATGCCGCGGCGCGACGGCTTCGAGGTGATTGCGCACGTCCGGGGCAGCGACCGCAAGCCGCCGGTGCCGATCGCGGTCATCTCGGGGAGCGTCGGAGGGGAAGGACAGGGCCGATCCGTCGAGCTCGGGGCCAACCTGTTCATGTCGAAGCCGGTGGACGCGGCACAGCTCGTGCGGGAGATCGCCTCGCTGCTGGACTAATCCCGGTTCCCAGTTGCATGACCGTACCCGGCATGGGCAAAGAATTGGCGGCAATGATGGGGCGTGACGACATAGCGTGCAGCTCGCGCGACACGTCGCAGTGCGGGGCCCGTCCGCGGCGCG
>JBFMCA010000107.1:0-15443 GCA_040754955.1 Acidobacteriota bacterium
CCCCCCCCGACCCCGTTTCTCGTCGTCGTCAGCGGCCACACCCGGGGCATCGGCAAGACAGCCGCCGTCGAGCATCTCCTGCGCCTGCGCCGCGGCGAGCCCTGGGTCGCCGTGAAGATCTCCGCGCACCGCCACGCGCCGGACGACCAGGCCGTGCCGGTCCTCGAAGAGGCGCTCGACCCGTCGCCGCTGACGCAGACCGGGCGCTACCTCGCCGCCGGCGCCAGGCGCGCCTGGCTCTGCCGCTGCCCGGCTCCCGCGCTGCCCGAGGCCGCCCGCCTGATTCGCCACCTCATCACCGCGGGCTGGCACGTCATCGTCGAGTCCAACCGCATCGTCCCGCTCGTCGAGCCCGACGTGCGGCTCTTCGTCCTCGCGCCCGCCAGCCCCGACTGGAAGGCCTCGGCGCCCGCCTGCTTCAAGGCCGCTGACGCGGTAATCGTGTCGGCAGCCGGATCCGACCAGCCGCTGCGGCTGCCCCCCGGTGAGGAGGGCCACAGGCGTCCCGTGTTCCGGTTCACGCCGGCATGGGGTGTGCCAGGACTCGAAGGATGGCTCGACGACGCCCTCTCGCGGCGCACAGACGTCGCTCTTTCGCCGTTCGCCATTCGCCATTCGCCATTCGTCATTCGTCCTGAGCACCACAAACGCCGCCCGGCCCGAGTCGCCGATCACTTCGTCGCCGCGCATCGCCCGTGCCGTCCAGAAGTAGGTGCCGTAATCGAACGTGATGTCAGGCGGCACATCGACGGATGGCCCCGGCAAGTGCGACTCGCCCCAGACCATGACGTCCACCTCGGTCCAGACGGCGAACATGTAGCGGTCGGCGCCCTCGACCGGCGTCCAGGCGAAGCGCGTCGGCGCGGCGCCGGTCGAGTCGCGCGCCGGCAGCAGGTGCTCGATCACCTGCACCTGCGTGGCCGCCGAGGCCTCCGGCCTGTCGGAAGGCGAGGACGCCGACGACGAGCAGGCCAGGGCGGCCGCGGCCAGGGCAACAAGGGTCAGCGAACGAACCGGGATGGGCATGATCCTCCTCGACCGCAGCATACATCTGCGGCGCCCATCGCCGCCGCTCCGGTGTATCCTGCCGGCATGCTCATCATTCGACGTTCGATCGCTGCCGCCGGCGCGGTGGCGCTGGCGCTGTCCCTGGCTGCCCGACCCTCGTCGCAGGAGTTCGGCACCATCACGTTCCCCAACTCGGGCGCGCCCGCCGCGCAGGAGCCGTTCCTGACCGGCGTGAAGGCGCTTCACAACTTCCAGTTCGACGAGGCGGCTGAGGCCTTCCGGCGGGCGCAGCAGGCCGACCCGTCGTTCGCCATGGCCTACTGGGGCGAGGCGATGAGCCACAACCACCCGCTCTGGGCACAGCAGGACGTCGCCGCAGCCACGAAGGTGCTCGAGCGGCTCGACCCGACGCCCGCGGGACGCGTGGACAAGGCGAGGCTGCCGAAGGAGAAGGCCTTCTTCGAGGCGCTGCACGTCCTCTACTTCTCGCCGGGCGACAAGCTCGCGCGCGACACGGCCTACGCGCAGGCCATGGCGCGCATGCACGCGGAGTGGCCCGGCGATCACGAGATTGCGATCTTCTACGCGCTGTCGCTGCTCGGCACGGTGCGGCCCGGCGACGTGGGCTTCCGCCGCCAGGCGCTCGCGGCGTCGATTGCGCAGAAGGTGTTCCGCGAGAACCCGAAGCACCCCGGCGCGGCGCACTTCGTGATCCACGCCTTCGACGACCCCGAGCACGCGCCGCTCGGCCTGGAGGCCGCGGAGGCGTACGCGAAGATCGCCCCGTCGGCCGCGCACGCGCTGCACATGCCGTCGCACATCTTCGTCCAGCTCGGCATGTGGAAGGAAGCGGCTGCATCGAACGTCGACGCCTACAAGGCCGCCGTCGACCTGAACGTGCGCATGAAGCTCCCTGAGGGGCGCGAGGACTTCCACACGCTGTCGTGGCTCGCCTATGCCAACACCATGCTGGGGCGCTACGACGAGGCCAGGCAGAACGTCGCGCAGGCGAAGGCCGCCGCCGATCGGAATGCCGGCAATCGGGGGATCATGAACGGGTATCTCGGCATGCGCGCCCGTTACATGTCCGACACGGGCCAGTGGGAGAAGCTGACGCCCGGCGGCGCGGCGCCCGGCGGCACCGAGCACGCGAACATGCCGGGCATGCCCGGCATGGGCGGCGGCGATGCCTCCGCCACGTGGACCTACGTCGTCGGCGTCAGCGCGGCGAAGCTGGGCGACCTCGCCGCGGCCGAGGCGGCCGAGGCGGCGCTCAAGGGGCTGACGGCGAAAGCGCCTGGCGGCCCGACGTCGTACGCCGCCAAGCCGCACCTCATCCGCGAGAAGCAGCTCGGCGCCGTCATCCGCTGGGCGAAGGGCCAGAAGGACGACGCGCTGGCGTTCGCGAAGGAGGCCGCGGAGGTCGAGAAGACCATGAACGCCCCGTCGGGGCCGCCCGAGCCGATCAAGCCGGCCTTCGAGCTCTACGGCGAGCTGCTGCTCGAGGCGGGCCGCGCAAAGGAAGCGATGGCCGCGTTCGACGAGGCGCTGCTCCGCACGCCGAAGCGCACGCCGTCGCTGCTGGGCCTGGCCCGGGCCGCGGCGGCCGCCGGCGACACGGCGACGGCGCGGGCGCGCTTCCAGGAGATCGCATCCATGCCGGGCGCGCTCCCGTCGTCGCCGGCCGTGCAGGAGGCCGAGCGCGCGCTCAAGGGCGCCAGCTTCTAACCGCTATCGCCGCTCGGCGGTGAGGAAGACGTCCGGATCGGCAATGGTCATCCGGACGATCTTCCCGCCCTCGCGGGCGAACGCGATCTTCACGCTCGGCACGCCGGAGGGGAAGAACACCAGATCGCCCGTGTGGATGAGGAAGCGGCGGGTCGTCCCCGGCCGCACGAGGCCGAGCTGGTCGTTTCGGACGTCGACGTCGAAACGGTCGGCCTCGCCCGGGCCGAAGACGTAGCGGCCCACGAGGGCGGCGCGGTCGGCCGGGTCGAGCGGCGCGCTTGGCGGCCGCCGGTCGGCGTCGCCGACGCTCTTCAGGTACTCCACGACGGCTTCAGCGTCCTGGCCTCCGGCGCGTGCGTGCGCCATCAGCGTGATGCCGTGCGGACCGAGCGTGCGCTGGATCCCCGGCATGGCGGCGACGAAGGCCTTGACGACGTCGAGCTGCCCCATCATGGCGGCTGAGAAGATCGTCGGGCGGGCGCCGTGGGCCAGCAGCAGCTCGGCGATGTCGCGCCGCCCGACGTGCGCCGCCGCGCCGAGGCCGGTCTCCCAGTCGCCGTAGCCCCAGTCCCACGACGCGCGCGCCAGCGACGGCTGCCGCTCCACGAGCCGGCGGACTTCGGCGAGGTCGGAATGCGCCACGAGGACCAGCCGGTACGCGAGTTGCGGGTCCGTCACGGGGAAGGTCGCCGGCAGCGCGGGCGCGGCGGGCTGACTCGCGGCGGCGGCGTGCCGGGGCCGCGCGAGCGCCCACCCGCCCACGGGGAGCAGCGTCACGAGTGCCCGTCGCGTCATCGACATCGGGGCTCCTCAGAACCCGCGCAGGAGCGAGCCGAAGCCGCCCGCACTCTCGCGGACGGGGAGCTTGAAGAGCCTTGCGGCGTTCTCGGAGAGCAGGAGCTGCTTGTCGCGCGTGGGCATGCGCAGCTCCTCCATGAAGCTCAGGTACGACTCCATCGACGAGATGGGCCAGTCGGTGCCGAAGAGAATCTTCCGCGGGTTCATCCCCCAGAGCAGCATCTCCTGGAACTGCTTGCGCATGTACTCCTCGAAGCGGTCGGTGAAGTCGCCGAGCACCAGCCCCGAGATGTCCGCGTAGACGTTGTCGTTCTTGTAGACGACCTCCATGGTGTCGCGGAACCACGGGTTGCCGAGGTGACAGATGAGGAACTTCACGCGCGGGAAGTCGACCGCGACCTCGTCGATGTTGAGCGGGTGCGAGTACTTCACCTTGCCCGTCGGCGAGTAGGTGTCGCCGGTGTGCACCATCACCGGCACGTCGAACTCCTCGGCCAGCTCGTAGAGCGGCGTCAGCTTCGGGTCGGCCGGATAGAACGGCTCGTACCCAGGATAGAGCTTGAGGCCCTTGATGTCGTCCGCCTGGAGCAGCGATCGGAGCTCTTCGACGTCGCCCTGCGTGAAGTTCTTCCAGGAGACGCCCGCGACGACGTAGAGGTTCGGCGTGTCGCGCGTGGCCTCGACCACCGCGCGGGTCGAGGGGCGTCCGGGGACGACCTTGTACGACGTCAGCACGCCCGCAATGTCGACGCGGTTGCGGCGCATCGACCGCAGCAGCTTGTCGACGCACTCCGAGAGCGCGTCGACCGACTCGTCGTGGTAGTTGTTCACGTGGGTATGGCAGTCGATGATCATCCCGTGCCCCTACGATCATTTCCGGGTGTAGCGGTCGATGAGCGACGCGGCCCACTCGCGTCCGCCCAGGCCGAACGCGAGCGCCAGCGCGAGGCACAGCGCCGCGAAGGCAATCTGGAACGCCGAGACCAGCACGCGGCTTTCGATGGCCAGCTGCTCGGCGGCCATGAACAGCACGAAGGCCAGCATCGCGAACCGCGCGATCCCGCCCATGACATCAGCGGCCTGGCTGCCGATGTTGTTCAGATAGGTGGACACGAGCGTCCCGACCACGCGGGCCAGCAGCGACCCGAAGACCAGGATGCCGATGGCCAGCAGCAGGTTCGGGATGTAGTTGAGCATGCGCGTCAGCAGCTGCCGCGCCGCGGGCACGCCGAGCCCGTCGAGGAGCGCCACGAAGATCGCAAGCAGGAGCAGCCAGTAGACCGTCGCGGCAATGAAGGTGACGGTCGTCAGCTGCACCCCACCCTGGACGAGGAAGTCCTCGATGCCCGCGCGCTCGGCCACCTGGTCCACCTTCAGGAGCCGCAGCAGCCGGATCGTGAGCCGCCTGACGAGCTTGGCGAGCAGCCATCCGGCGAAGAGGAGCACCAGGGCCAGGCCCACGTCGGGCAGCGCCGCGAGGATCTGATCCCAGGTCCGCTCGAGCGAGGCGATGAGGCCCTCGGTTTCGGGCATTTCGGTTCCCCCTTGTTCTCGTTCTCCGCATGCTACCATCCGGGCTGCGCATGGGCGCCGAGCGCTTCCCGAACACCGTGTTCGTCCCGGCCGCCGACACGACGGTCACGGTCGGCGCCCCGGCGCCGCTCGCCGTCCGCGTCATCGGGGGCGGCGGTCCGGCCGGCGCATGACGACCTTCCACAAGGCGCACCCGGCCGCCGGCGCCCGACCGGGCACGCTGGTCATCCCGGCAGGGTCGCCGCCGCCGCGGCTCTTCCTCATGCAGTACACGCCCGACACGCTCGAGGAGCGCGAGCTGGCCGGGCCCGCGGCGATCCCGGCCGACCTCCCGGCCGGCACCGTCACGTGGCTCGACGTCCACGGTTACGGGGACGAAGCCGTCATCCGCGCCATCGGCGAGCGCTTCGGCATGACCGCGCTGGCGCTCGAGGACGCGGTGAACGCGCCCCAGCGGCCCAAGACCGAGCGCTACGCTCAGCACCAGCTGGTCATCTCGCGCGTCCCCATGCCCCAGCTCGACGACGGGCTCATCCTGCCGCAGGTGTGCCTCATCGTCGGCGAACGGTATCTCGTCTCGTTCCAGGAGCGGCCGTTCGGGCTCTTCCAGCCGGTGCGCGACCGCATCAGGCACGGCGTCGGCCGCCCCATCCGCCGCTCGGGCCCCGACTACCTGGCCTACGCGCTCATCGACACGATGGTGGACCGCTACTACCCCATCGCCGAGGAGCTGTCGAAGGAGCTCGACGACATCGAGGACGCACTGCTCGAGGAGGCCGAGAGCGAGACGCTGGCCCGGCTGGGCCGGGCGCGCCGGCGGCTGGTGATGGTCCGGCGCATCGCCGCGCCCCAGCGCGAGATGGTCAACGCGCTGCAGACCGACGACACGCCCTTCGTGACGCCGCCGGTGCGCGCGTTCCTGCGCGACACCTACGACCACATCGCGCAGGTCACCGAGCTGCTCGACTCGCTCAAGGACACGGCCGCGGGCCTCTCCGACGAGCTGCTGTCGTTGGTGGGCCAGAAGACCAACGAGATCATGAAGGTGCTGACGCTCATGGCCAGCATCTTCATTCCGCTGACCTTCATTGCCGGCATCTACGGCATGAACTTCGAGCACATGCCGGAACTGCACTACCCCGGCGGCTACTACCTCGTTCTCACGGTCATGGCCATCGTCGCCGCCGGGATGGTCGGGTACTTCTACCGGCGGGGCTGGATGGGCCGGCGGCGGCGCGTTTCGTAGTACCATCGGCGGCGCGGCGGGCGGGTCCCTCCCACGGCCCAGGCGCTTCCCATGACGCGGGTTCTGCTCGTTGGCGATCCGACCGACCGGTTCGGGCCGTTGCGCGACGCCCTCTCGCGCGCGGGCGCGCTCGTCGAGACGGCCGCCCGCGGCGGCGACGCGCTCGCCATGGCGAGGCGACTCGTGCCCGACGTCGTGGCTGGCGACGTCCTCGCGCCCGCGCCGGACGGCGACTGCCTGGTGCAGCGCTGGAAAGCCGACGCCGCCCTGGCCCCGATTCCCTTCGTGGCCTTCGCCGCACCGGCGTCCCTCGACGAGCAGCTGGCCCGCGATCTCGGCGCGGACGACGTCGTGCCGCCGGACGCCGACGCCGGCGAGGCCGCTCGCCGCCTCCTCGCCGCGAGCGAGCGGCACCGCGGCGGCGGGCCGCGCCGGCCGCACGTGGATGAGAGCGCCGCACGCCGCGTGTACACGCAGGCGCTCGCCCGGCGGCTCGAGGAGCGCGAAGCCGAGCTCCGGCAGGACCGCCAGAGGGCCGCGGCGCGCGAGGCCCACCTGCGCACCATCATCGACACCGAACCCGAGTGCGTGAAGCTCGTCGGTCCCGGCGGGCGCCTGATCGACATGAACCCGGCAGGCCTCCGCATGATCGAGGCCGACTCGCTGGCCGACGTGCGGGATCGCAACATCGTCGACCTCGTCGCCGAGGAAGACCGGCCCGCCTTCGTCGAGCTGAGCGCGCGGGTCTTCCGCGGCGAGTCGGGCTCGCTCGAGTTCCGCGTCCGCGGGCTCCGCGGCGGCGAGCGGTGGCTGGAGACGCACGCCACCCCGCTCCGAAACGGCGACGGCCGCATCGAGGCGCTGCTCGGCATCACCCGCGACGTCACGAGGCGCCGCGAGGCGGAGCGGCGGCTCGAGGAGAGCGAGCGGCGCTTCCGGAGCCTCATCGAGCACGCGCCCGAGGCCATCGTGCTGCTGGACACCTCCACGGGACGCTTTCTCGACGCGAATCCTGCCGCGGAACGCCTCTTCGGGCTGCCTGCCGACCGCCTGCGCCAGCTCGGGCCGGTCGACCTGAGCCCGCCGACGCAGCCGGACGGCCGTGCCTCGCGGGACGCAGCCGCCGGATACGTCGAGCGCGCCCGCCGTGGGGAAACGCCGGCCTTCGAGTGGACGCACCTGGATGGGGGCGGACAGCCCATCGCGTGCGAGGTGCGCCTGCTCAGGCTCGAACTCGGCGGCCACGAGGTGCTCCGCGGCAGCATCGTCGACATCTCGGCTCGGAAGGCCGCGGAGGAACGGCTGCGGCTGGCCAACCGGACGCTCGCCATGCTGATGGAGATCGGCCAGCTGATCGCCCGCGACCGCGACGCGCAGGCCGTGCTCGACGGCGCGTGCGACATCGCCGTGCGGCGGGGCGGGTTCTCGCTGGCCTGGGTCGGCCTCGCGCCCTCCGACGGCCCTTTGCGGATCGCGGCCCACGCGGGAGCCGACCCGGCTACCGTGGCCCTCATCGCCGAGGTCATGGCCGGACCCGGCTGCGCGTTCACCGAGCGGGCCATGGCGGGCGGGGAGCCGGAAGCGTGCAACGACATCGCCCGCGATCCGCGCAGCGCTCCCTGGCGGGCGGCCGCGCTTGCGCGCGGCCTCCAGTCCATGATCGCCCTCCCGCTCATCGTCGACGGCCGGCGCATCGGCACCCTGAACCTGTACGCCGACCGGCCGGGCTTCTTCGACGAGCACGAGGTGCAGCTCCTCGGCGGGCTCGCCGAGGACGTGGCTTTCGCCCTGAAGACGCGCGAGCTCGAGGAGCGCCAGCGGCGCGCAGAGGCCGAGGTCCGCGCGCACGAGGAGCGCTTCCGGCTCCTCATCGAGAACACCTCTGACGTCATCATGATGGTCGACGCGGACGGCATCGTCCGGTATCAGAGTCCCTCGCTGACGACGGTGCTGGGCTACGCGCCCGAGGAGCTCCTCGGGCGCTCGCTCTTCGACCTCGTGCACCCGGACGATGCCGCCGCCACGCGGGAGTCGCTGGCAACGGCGGTGACGCGCCCCGGCGGGTCGGTGTCCGTCGAGCACCGCGTCCGGCACCGGAACGGCGAGTGGCGGATCCTGCAATCGCTCGGGCGCCTCCTGCCCGAGCACGGCGGCGGCGACCAGTTGGTCGTCGTCAACGCGCGCGACTTGACGGACACGCGCCGGCTCGAAGAGCAGCTGCGGCAGTCCCAGAAGATGGAGGCCATCGGCCAGCTCGCCGGCGGCGTCGCCCACGACTTCAACAACATCCTCGTGGCCATCCTGCTGCAGGCGGAGCTGGCGGACGGCGAGCCGGACCTGCCCGAGGAGGCGCGCGCGCGGCTGAGGCAGGTGCGCGAGGCCGCGAACCGGGCGGCCGACCTGACGCGCCAGCTCCTGCTCTTCAGCCGCCGCCAGGTGATGCAGCCGCGAGACCTGGACGTGAACCAGGTCATCGCCAACACGGCGACGATGCTCCGCCGCATCATCGGCGAGGACGTCCAGCTCCACCTGCATCTCGATCCCGGGCCGCTCGTGACCCGCGCAGACGCCGGCATGCTCGAACAGGTCCTGCTCAACCTCGCCGTCAACGGGCGCGACGCCATGCCGGGCGGCGGCGTCCTCCGCATCGCCACCGGCCGGAGCCACGTGCCGGGATCGGACGTGGAGGCGCCCGCGGACGCGGCGCCAGGTCCCTACGTGCGCATCAGCGTGAGCGACACCGGCCACGGCATTCCGGCTGACGTCCGCCCGCACATCTTCGAGCCGTTCTTCACCACCAAGGGCCCGGGCAAGGGCACCGGGCTCGGGCTCGCCACGGTCTTCGGCATCGTGCGCCAGCACAAGGGCTGGATCGTCGTCCGCAGCGAGCCGGGGCACGGCGCGGCGTTCGACGTGCACCTGCCCCTGAGCGACAACCCCTCCCCTGAGCCGCCGCCGCCGGCGTCCAGCCTCGCCGCCACCGGCAGCGAGACGATCCTGCTCGTCGAGGACGAACCCGAAGTCCGGACCGTGACGCGGCTGGCCCTCGAGCGCGTCGGCTATCGCATTCTCGAAGCCGGCGATGCGGCGGAGGCCCGCCGCGTCTGGCGCGCGCACCAGCGCGACATCGCGCTGCTGCTCACCGATCTCGTGATGCCCGGCGGCACGACCGGTCAGCAACTGGCCGCGGAGCTGTGCGCTGAGCGGCCGGCGCTCAAAGTCGTCTACTTCAGCGGCTACAGCCCGAACCTGGCGGGCCGCGAGCTCGCCCTCGGAAGCGGGCACCGGTTCCTGCAGAAGCCGTTCAGCGCCGCCGACCTGCGCCAGCTCGTGCGACAGTACCTGGATGAACCCTGACCGGCGCCCCGCCCTGCCCCGCGTGGTCATCATCGGCGGCGGCTTCGCCGGGCTCGCCGCGGCGCGGCGGCTGCGGCGGGTGCCGTGCGAGGTGACGCTCGTCGACCGCCACAACCACCACGTCTTCCAGCCGCTGCTCTACCAGGTCGCCACCGCCGGCCTCTCGCCGGGCGACATCGCCTCGCCGATCCGCTGGATCCTCAGGCGGCACGAGCGGCTGCGCGTGCTGCTCGCCTCGGTGGATCGCATCGACTCGGCCGCCCGGCATGTCGTCCTCGACGACGGCTCGACGCTGGCGTACGACTACCTGGTCGTCGCGGCCGGCGCGACGCACTCCTACTTCGGCCATGGCGAATGGAGCGCGGTGGCGCCGGGCCTCAAGACCCTCGACGACGCGCTCACCATCCGGCGGCAGGTGCTCCTGGCCTTCGAGCAGGCGGAGCGCGACCCCGATCCGGCGCGCCAGCGCCGGCTGCTGACCTTCGTCATCGTCGGCGGCGGTCCCACCGGCGTCGAGCTGGCCGGGGCGCTCGCCGAGATCGCGCGCCAGGCGCTCCGGTCGGAGTTCGACGCCATCGACCCCGCCTCGGCGCGCATCGTCCTCATCGAGGGCGGGCCGTCGATTCTGCCCGCGTTTCCCGAGCCGTTGCGGCGGTCGGCGCGTCGGGCACTGGCGCGGCTGGGCGTCGAGGTGCGGGAAGGCGAGGCCGTGACTGACGTCCGCGCGGGAGCCGTGCAGGTGGGCGGCGAACACCTGGACGCCCACACCATCCTGTGGGCGGCCGGCGTGGCGGGCGAGTCCATCGCGCGCGATCTCGGCCCCGGGCTCGATCGCATCGGCCGCGTGGTCGTCGAGCCCGATCTCTCCGTCGCGGGACACCCCGGCGTGTTCGTGGCGGGCGACCTGGCCTGCTTCACCCATCAGACCGGCAGCCCCCTGCCCGGCGTGGCACAGGTGGCCAAGCAGCAGGGCCGGCATGCCGCGGCGAACATCGCGCGCCTCATCGCGGGGCAGCCCACGGCGGCGTTCCGGTATTTCGACCCGGGCAACATGGCCACCATCGGCCGCGCCGCGGCCATCGCGGACTTCGGATTCCTCCGGGTGTCCGGGTATCTCGCGTGGCTGCTCTGGCTCTTCGTGCACATCCTGTTCCTGATCGGCTTCAGGAACCGCCTGTCGGTGATGCTGCAGTGGGCCGCCGCGTACCTGACATACCAGCGGAGCGTCCGGCTGATCACCAGGAACTGCTGAGGCCCCCGCCGGGTCTGCCGGTCGAGGCGGGGCGTGCGCGCGGGGGCGCGGCGTGCGGAGCGACCGATCAGCGAGTGCGTCCGTCGTGCACGATGCGGCCGCCGACGATGGTCAGCCACACCGCCGCGTCGCGCAGCTCGGCCGGCGGCGCGCGCAGCACGTCCGCGTCGAGCACGGTGAAGTCGGCCAGCTTGCCCGCCTCAATCGATCCGCTGATTGCCTCGTCGAACATCAGGCGGGCGTTGTCGAGGGTCGCGAGCCGGATGGCCTCGTCGCGCGAGATGCGCTGATCGGCGCCCAGGACGCCGCCGGTGAGCGTGTCGCGCGTGACGAAATGGTAGAGCGTCCATAGCGGCGGGTACGGCACGACCGGCGCATCGGTGCCGGATGACACGAGCAATCCGGCATCGAGATACCGCCGTACCGGCGTGGTCAGCGCCGCGCGGTCGGCGCCCCAGTACTTCACCAGGCTCGGGCCGGCCAGATACAGGTGGCTCTGCGCCGCAATGGCGACGCCGAGCGCCTTCACGCGCGGCAGGTGATCGTCCCGCCCGATGAACGCGTGCTCGATGGTCCAGCGGCGCCCGGTGATGGGCCGCTCCGCGTGGGCCGTCTCGTAGGCGTCGAGCACGAGGTCGATGGCGGCGTCACCCACAGCATGCGTCGCGACGCGCCAGCCGCGTCGGTTCAGCTCGCGCACCGTCTCGATGAACGGCGTGCGCGCCACGAGCTGCAGCCCCTTGAACGTGCCGCCCTCGCCGAAGGGCTCGTCGTACGGCGCGCGCATCAGGCCGCCCTCGAACCCCCCGTCGACGGCCAACTTGACGCCGACCACCTTCAGCCACTCGTCGCCCTCGTCGGGCCCGATGCCGGCGGCGTCGAGCGCGCCCGCGATGGCGCTGGCGCCACCCGATGGCCGGAGCAGCACCCGCACCCGCATGGTCAGCAGGCCGCGGCGCCGCATCTCCTGGAGCAGGCGGTAGTCGTCGACCGAGACGCCGGGGTGCCGCACCGTGGTGAGCCCCGCGGCGTGAAGCCGGCGGTAGTCGGCGGCGCGCGCGGCCATGCGCTCCTCCATCGTGCGGGGCGCCGGACGCGGCAGATCGACGAGGCCCTTCGCCGTGTCGACGAGCTCGCCGTTCAGCCGCCCGTCGGGATACCGCGAGATCCGCCCGCCCGCGGGAACCGGCGTCCGTTCGTCGATGCGCCAGCGCCGGAGGGCCGCGGAGTTGACGATGTACTCGTGGCCGCCTCGGACGAGCACCACGGGGTGCTCGGGCGCGACGCGATCGAGGTCGTCGCGGAGCGGCAGGCGCTGCTCGCGGAGCTGCGCCTCGTGCCAGTCGCTGTTGGAGACCACCAGTCCGCCGGCCGGCGTCTCGGCAACGCGCGTCCCGACCGCGGCCAGGACCTCGTCGAGGGACCGGGCGCGCGAGAGATCGACGCCTGGACCGCCGCCCGCGCCGTGCAGGTGGTTGTCCATCAGGCCGGGAAGGACGGTGCGGCCTTCGAGGTCGATGATCGTGGTGGCCGGGCCGGCGAGCGCGCGGACGTCGGCGGCCGGCCCCACGGCCACGATGCGATCGCCGCGCACGGCAACGGCCCCGGCCACCGACGAGCGTGCGTCGACGGTGAGGACGGGGCCGCTGTGCAGGATCAGATCGGGCGGCGGCGCGGGCGCCTGCGCGAGGGCGAGCGCGGCAGCGGCGGCGGCAACAACGGCGGACCTCGACGCCATGGCCCCTCGCTACAGCGGGATGTTGCCGTGCTTCTTGGGCGGGTTCCGGTCGCGCTTCTTGTCGAGGGTCGCGAGCGCCTGGATGAGCCTGGCGCGCGTGGTGCGCGGCAGGATGACCTCGTCGATGAAGCCGCGCTCGGCCGCCACGTACGGGTTGGCGAACTTCTCGCGGAACTCGGCTACCTTCGCCGCGCGCGTCGCGGCCGGGTCGGCCGCCTTTTCGATCTCGCGCTTGTAGAGGATGTTCACCGCGCCCTCGGCGCCCATCACCGCAATCTCCGCGCTCGGCCACGCGTAGTTGAAGTCGGTGCGGATGTGCTTGCTGGCCATGACGCAGTAGGCGCCGCCGTACGCCTTGCGCGTGATCACCGTCACCTTGGGCACGGTGGCCTCGGCAAACGCGTAGAGGAGCTTCGCGCCGTGGCGGATGATGCCGCCGTATTCCTGCACCGTGCCGGGGAGGAAGCCGGGCACGTCCTCGAAGGTGATGAGCGGGATGTTGAAAGCGTCGCAGAACCGCACGAAGCGCGCGCCCTTCACGGACGCGTCGATGTCGAGCGTGCCGGCCAGGTGCATCGGCTGGTTCGCGACGATGCCCACGGACCGGCCGCCGAGCCGCGCGAAGCCGACCACGAGGTTGCGGGCGAAGTGCGCGTGCACTTCGAGAAACGCGCCGTCGTCGGCCACCGCCGCGATCAGGTCGTGCATGTCGTACGGCTGGTTGGGCGACGGCGGGATCAGGCGATCGAGCGCGACGTCCTCGCGGTCGTGCGGATCGGCCGTCTCGACGCGCGGCGGGTCGTCCAGGTTGTTGTCGGGCAGGTACGACAGCAGCTCGCGGATGAGCGCGATGCACGAGGCGTCGTCGTCCACGGCGAAGTGCGCGACGCCGCTCTTCTCGTTGTGCGTCATCGCGCCGCCGAGCGCCTCCTTGGTCACCTCCTCGTGCGTGACCGTGCGGATGACGTCGGGGCCGGTGACGAACATGTAGCTCGTCTCCTTCACCATGACGATGAAGTCGGTGATGGCCGGCGAGTACACCGCGCCGCCGGCGCACGGGCCCATGATGGCGGAGATCTGCGGCACGACGCCGGAGGCGAGCGTGTTGCGCAGAAAGATGTCCGCGTACCCGCCGAGCGAAAGGACGCCTTCCTGGATGCGCGCGCCGCCCGAGTCGTTCAGGCCGACGACGGGCGCGCCGTTCCGCATGGCCATGTCCATGACCTTCACGATCTTCGCGGCGTTGGTCTCCGAGAGCGACCCGCCGAACACCGTGAAGTCCTGCGCGAAGGCGTAGACGACGCGGCCGTTGACGCGCCCGTGGCCCGTCACCACGCCGTCGCCCGGGATGACCTGCTGGTCCATGCCGAAGTCGCGGCAGCGGTGCGTGACGAGCTTGTCCACCTCCTCGAAGGTGCCGGCGTCGAAGAGCTGCTCCATCCGCTCCCGCGCGGTGAGCTTGCCCTGCTCGCGCTGCTTCTGGAGACGCGCGGCGCCGCCGCCCAGCTCGGCGCGGCGCTGCAGGTCTTCGAGGCGCTCCACCGGATCCATCAGCCCTCGACGCAGGGGTTCGACAGCTCGCCCACGCCCTCGACCTTGACGGTCACCCGATCGCCCGGCCGGAGCGGGCCGACGCCCGACGGCGTCCCCGTGGTGATGACGTCGCCCGCCTCCAGCGTGCAGAAGCGCGTCACGAACGCCACGAGCTCGGGCACCGTGAAGATGAGCTGGTTCGTGTTCGAGTGCTGCTTGCGATCGTCGTTCACCCAGCCTTCGATGACGAGACTGGAGGGGTCCAGGCCGACGGCGATGCACGGTCCGATGGGCGCGAACGTATCGAAGCCCTTGGCGCGCGTGTACTGCACGTCGCGGTTCTGCAGGTCGCGCGCCGTCACGTCGTTGAGGCAGGTCAGCCCGAGCACGTACTGCATGGCGTCGGCCACGGCGACGTTCTTCGCCCGACGGCTGATGACCACCGCCATTTCCGACTCGTAGTCGACGCGGCCGGCCCAGAGGGGAATGTGGATGGGTTCCTCCGGGCCGATGACGGCGGTGGCGGGCTTCATGAACACCAGCGGCTCCTCGGGGAGCTTCTTGTTCATCTCCGCCGCGTGGTCGCGGTAGTTGAGCCCGATCGCCATGATCTTCGACGGCGCCACCGGGGCCAGATACGTCAGCCCGTCCTCGCGAATCGGTGCGCCCCTCCGGTACGCGCCGAAGAGGTCGCCCTCGAGCCAGTGCCGCGCGCCGTCGCGCTCGATCGCATAGCGCGCGCCGTCAGCCTGTTTCACGCGGTAGATACGGTCCATGTCACGGCCTCGCCGTCTCTTCGACGCGGTTCGACTGCCCGCTGGCGTTGCCGGCGGTGTCGACCGCGACGACAGCGTACACGTAGCGGGTGCCCGGCGTCACGCGCTCGTCGCGGTAGGTCGTTTCCCGAATGGGCGTCGGCGTGAGCGTCTCCAGCGAGGCCCCGGCACCCGCGCCGCGCAGGACGATGTAGCCGGCCAGATCGGCCTCGCTGCCGCCGTCCCAGATGAGCGAAATCGCCCCGCTCGTCGCCACCGCGGCGAGCGAGCCCGGCGCGGCCGGCGGGAAGGTGTCCACCGGCGTCACGCACCCCGGCTCGGACAGCGGTCCTTCGATGGTCACCCCCGCGACCGTATCCACCGCCCGCACCGCAAAGCACCGCCGCTCCCCGAACCGCACGTCCGCCAGCTCGTAGCGCGTGGTGGCGAGCGGCGGATCGGTCAGCGGAAACTCCCCCACCTCCCCCACCTCCC
>JBFMCA010000108.1:0-15405 GCA_040754955.1 Acidobacteriota bacterium
GCCGCCGACGCCGGAGGCGCCGAAGCCGCAGGTGGAGGTGAACCCCGCGGCCGCGCCGGTGGAAGCGCCGTCGGAGATCAAGCCTGAGACGGGCATCGAGGCGGGCTTCGAGCGCTCCGTCGGGGGTGTCGAGGGCGGCATTCCCGGTGGCATCGCCGGGGGCATCACGGGCGGCATTCCGGAGCCGCCGCCGCCGCCGCCGCCGCCGCCGGCCCAGCCGGTGCGCGTGGGCGGCAACATCAAGCCGCCGACCAAGGTCAAGGACGTCCGCCCCGTCTACCCGCCGATTGCACAGTCGGCGCGCGTCCAGGGCATCGTGATCATCGAAGCGACGATCGGGCCCGACGGGAAGGTCAGGGACGCGCGCGTGCTGCGCTCGATTCCGCTGCTCGACCAGTCCGCGCTCGACGCGGTCCGCCAGTGGGAGTTCACGCCGACGCTGCTGAACGGGGTGCCGGTGCCGGTCATCATGACGGTCACGGTGCAGTTCACGCTGCAGTAGGCGCGGCAGGGTTTTGTTTCAACCGGTAATCGAGGGTCTTTTCGTGGAGGTTGTGATGGAAGGTCGGAAGCTGGGTCAGATCGGGCGGATCGCGAGTGCCGGGCTTGGCATGCTGCTGCTGAGCACGCCGGCCTTTGCGCAGGAAGGCGGGCTCGATCTCATCGAGATGTTCGAGCAGATGGGCGTCGCAGCCTGGGTGGTCGCGATCGTGCTCTTCATCATGTCCTTCTGGTCGGTGGGCGTCGCCATCGAGCGCATCTACACCTACACGCAGGCCACGAAGCAGTCGAAGATGTACGCGCCGCTCGTGGCGAAGCATCTCAAGGAGGGCCGCCTCAAGGAGGCGATCGCCCTGTCGTCGGCGAAGGAGTATCGCTACAGCCACCTTGCCAAGGTCGTGCTCGCCGGCCTGCAGGAGTACCAGTTCCAGCAGGAGACCGGGTCGAACCTCTCGCGCGAGGACCTGCTCGACACGGTCCGCCGTTCGATTCAGCGTGCCACGGCCCTCACGCAGAACGACCTGAAGAAGGGCGTCTCGGGCCTGGCGACCATCGGCGCCACGGCGCCCTTCGTGGGGCTGCTCGGCACGGTCGTCGGCGTCATCAACGCCTTCGTCGGCATCGCGTCGACGGGTTCGGGCGGCATCGGCGCCGTCTCGGCCGGTATCGCGGAAGCGCTCGTCGAGACCGCGCTCGGCCTCTTCGTGGCCATCCCCGCGGTGTGGTTCTACAACTACCTGTCGGGCAAGCTCGAGTTCTTCAACGTCGAGATGGACAACTCGTCGTCGGAGATGGTCGACTACTTCATCAAGCGCACGGCGTAAGCGAGGCCGGCGGCTGGCGGCCTGGGGCCCGAGGACAACCATCCTCGGCCCCATGCCTCGAGCCCCTCGTCTCGTCGCCTGCCCGGTTCACTCAAGGCCAGGAGAAACAACATGGCAATGGATGTCGGCGGCGCCAAAGGCGGCGTCAAGTCGGACATCAACGTGACGCCCCTCGTGGACGTCATGCTCGTCTTGCTCATCATCATGATGATCGTCGCGCCCATGCTGCAGAAGGGCGTCGACGTGCGGCTCCCGACCGCGGCCAACAGCGCCGACAAGCCCGAGACGCAGGACCAGACCGTCGTGGCCGTGACGGCCGACGGGCGGTTCTGGGTGAACGGCGTCCCGGTCGGCGACACGGAGCTCCGGCGCCGCGTCGAGGACATCCTCGAGGGCAAGACCGAGCGCATCATCCTCATCAAGGCCGACGAGGACGCCGCGTACGGCCGCATCATGGAGGCGATGGACGAGCTGCGCGCCGCCGGGATCGAGGACATGGGCCTCATCACGGAGCGCAAGGTCCGTCCGGGCCAGGCGGGAGGCAACTGACATGGCCCACGCACACCAGCATTTCGGCGCCGAGAGGATCGTCACCAGCAAGAAGCTGGAAGTCAGCTCGGACATGAACATCACGCCGATGATCGACGTGCTGCTCGTGCTGCTCGTCATCTTCATGGCCGCCCTGCCGCTGTCGCAGAAGGGCCTCGACGTCAACCTGCCGCTCGAGACCAAGACCCCCGACCAGCAGCAGCAAATCGACGTCAGCCAGATCGTGCTCGAGTACACGGCCGACCGCCGCATCTCGATCAACAAGCAGGACGTCACCGTGCCCGAGCTCGAGGAGCGGCTGCGCCGCATCTTCGAGGAGCGCAAGGACAAGACCATGTTCATCTCGGGCGCCGGCGCCCTCCGCTACGGCGACATCGTCGAGGTCATCGACGCCGCCAAGGGCGCGGGGGTCGAGAAGGTGGGAATCGTCACCGAGGGCATGCGACGCGCCGCGGGCGCCTCGGTCTCCGGGACCAACTGACCCAGCATCCATCGCGTTTCGAGACGGCCGCTCCCAGCGGGAGCGGCCTTTCTTTTTGGGGCTGAACCCTCGCGGAACCCGCGTGACGGAGCTCCCGTGACGGCACCCCGTGAGGAACCCCGTGACGACCCCCTGCCTTATCGGTCTGCCCTGGGACCGCTCGTCCTCGTACGCGCGCGGCGCCGCTGACGCCCCGCCCCTCATCCGGGCCGCGCTCCGGTGCCCGTCGGCGAACCTCGCCAACGAGCAGGGCGACGACCTGGGCGCTCCCGGCGTGATCGACGACGCCGGCGATGTCGCCCTGCCGGCCGACCCGGCGGCCGCGCGGTCCGCGATTGAGGCGGCCGTCGCTCGCGTGCTGGACGGCGGATACGCTCCGCTGGCGCTTGGAGGGGACCACTCGGTGACGTACCCGGTGCTCCGGGCGTTCCGGGGCCGGGTCGATCGGCTCACGATCGTCCATCTGGACGCTCACGCGGACGTGTACGACGAGTTCGAGGGCGACCGCTACTCCCACGCCTGTCCGTTCGCGCGCGTCCTGGAGGCGGGCCTGGCGGACCGCCTGATCCAGGTTGGCATCCGGACGCTCACCGCCCACCAGCGGGCGCAGGTGGAGCGGTTCGGCATCGAGGTCTACGGCATGGATCGGTGGCACGAGGCGCCGCTGGAGCGCCTGACGGGGCCGGTCTACGTGTCCGTCGACCTGGACGGCCTGGACCCGGCCTTCGCGCCCGGCGTGTCGCATCCCGAGCCGGGCGGCCTGTCGGTGCGGGAGTCCCTGTCCCTCCTCGGGCGAATCCCGGGCGCCATCCTCGGCGCCGACGTCGTGGAGTACAACCCCCGGCTCGACGTCCGGGACCTCACGGCCAGGGTGGCGGCGAAGTTCGTGAAGCAGCTGGTGGGCGTCATTCGACGCACCTGATCGCCGACGCCGGGACGGCCGGCCTTTCGTCCCCGGGAAACGCGAGTTCGTTCCGCGGACGCGGTCGCGGAGACGCGGAGGCACGGAGGCAAGCCCCGTTTCCGTGGCTCCGTGATCCCGTGCGTCCGTGCAGGAAGTCCAGGGACAAGGTTACGGGAGACGCGTTTCCGTTGGAGCGTCGGTGGATGCGTTGCGCGTGCGTACAGACAACGACCGGCTCCGGAAGCGCCCGGAGCCGGCCGTTGTATGGTCTTCGTCCGGCGGGCCCGCGCTCAGAACGTGTAGCGCAGCCCGATCTGGACGCGGTAGACGTCGGCCGGACCGACGTTGGTCTCGTACGACTTGCTCATCAGCTGGTTGTTGACGACCCGGAGGCGGTACTGCGCGCGGCCGGATGCGTCGGCCGGGCCGCCCTGGGCGGCGGTCGGGACGATGAGGGGCTGTGCGTTGACGAGCCGCTGGCTCACGCCCCAGTCGCTGTTGAGCAGGTTCGTGAAGTTCAGCACGTCGAAGCGCAGCTGGAACGAGTGGCGCCGGCCGCGCAGGCTCATGAAGAAGTCCTGCGTCAGGCTGAAGTCCGCCCGGTAGACCATGGGCAGGAACACACCGCCGCGCTCGGCGTACTGGCCGCGGCGCTTGCTCAGGTACGGGTCCTGCGCGATGTAGGCGTTCCAGGCCGCTGCCTGCTCGGCCGCCGTGAAGGTCCGGCCGCCGCTGGTGAAGGTCTGGAAGTTCATCTCCGACACGTCGCGGTGCACGTAGATGAGGTCGTTGCTCGTCCCGCCGTCGCCGTTCAGGTCGCCCGAGAAGGTGTAGCTGGCGTTGCCGAGCGTCCGGCCCTCCCAGAAGATCGACACCGACGTCGCGCCGAAGCTGAAGTACTCCTTCGTGAAGCTGGCGACGGTGAAGATGCGGTGGCCAGGTGAGGCAGCCGAGAAGGCGACGCCGGGATTGTTCGGGTCGCCCGAGTGCTGGTTGTTGTTCCACGACCCGAAGGCGATGGAGCCGGCATCGACGGTGTTCCGGGCCTCGCCGTAGCTGTAGGCGCCGCGGACGAAGAAGCCGCTGCGGAACGTCTTGGCGAGCGAGCCCGACATGTTCCACGACGTCCCCTCGTTCTGGTTCTTGAGCACGACGGCGTTGGCCACATTCGAGTGGATGCGGTTGCCCGCGGTCCAGCGCGGCCGCGCGTCGGGCCCGACGAAGGCGCTGTTCGGGGCCGGCAGGTTGGCGTTGATGTAGTACACGCCGTTGACGTCACGGCTGTAGATGTACTCGACGGTGCCCGTCCAGCCGCCCGGCAGGCGCCGATCCACCGCGATGTTGCTCCGCCAGATCTGCGGGAACTTGAAGTCGGGATCGGTCAGCGCCAGCTCGTAGCTGGCCGCCGGCGCGCCGGTCACCGACGTCGGCTTATAGCGATTCGGGTCGTTGTGGAAGGGCCGGAGCGTGGTGTTGTCGAGCTGCTCGAACCCGGTGAGCACGCCCGTGTTGCCAATCTGGTTCGAGATCCAGACGTAGGCCGGCTTGCCGGTGAACACGCCCGTGCCGCCGCGCAGCTGCGTCATGCGATCGCCGGTGACGTCCCAGTTGAACCCCGCCCGGGGCGACCAGAGAATCTTCGGGTCGGGGAGCTTGCCGGTCTGGTACTGGACCGGGCTGCCGTCCTCCTGTCGGAACGTGAGCGCGTCGGCGTTCACGTTGGTGAACCCGGTGTCGCCGAAGCGGGGCACGTCGAAGCGGACGCCCATGGTGACGGAGAGGTTGTTCGACGGCTTCCACTCGTCCTGCACGTAGCCGCCGGCGTAGATGACCTCGAGCGGCTGGATCGGCTTTTCAAGGCCCGGGATGTTCATCCACCGCACCTGGAAGCGCCGCAGCGTGACCGGCGACGTCGTGCGGTTCGGGTTGGCCGCGAAGTCGTTGACGTCCGTGTAGAAGTCGGCGAGCGAGTTGTAGACGTAGACGCTCTGCGCGCCGGGGAAGAAGACGTTCTCCGACTCGTAGCGCTCGAAGCTGCCGCCCACGGTAATCGAGTGCTTCTGGCCGTAGCGCGTGAAGTTGTTCTGGACCTGGAACGTCTTGTAGCGAAGCTCGTTGTTCGGCGTGAACGGCTCGAAGCCGAACGTCGTGTAGACGCTGCCGGCCTCGAGGATGTCGACCATCGGGAAGAACGACCCGCGGGAGGCGCGGCTCTCATCCTGGGAGGTGTAGCCCACGATGAGCTGGTTCGACATGCGGCTGCCGATGATGGAGTTCCACTCGCCGACCCCCGACCGGATGTTCTCCAGGATCTGGTAGTTCGAGTTCTGGAAGTTCAGGCCCGTCGTGTTCGTCCGGCGCGTGCCGAAGCCGAGCGACGAGGAGTTCGACAGGAGCACGTCGGTGCTCGAGTCGAGATGCACGTAGCGGAAGCTCACCTTGTTGCTGTTGTTCAGGTTGTGGTCGTAGCGGCCCAGGAACCGGACGGCCGGCGTCTCGTGGTCGTAGCCTTCGAAGGGGCCCGTCGCGTAGTTGAACCGCTGCTGCAGGAACGACGAGAGCGTCGTCAGGTCCGACGCCAGCACGCGCGTCACGCTGCCGCCGACCGGCTCGCCGCCCGCGTTGGCCCGGAACGTCGTGCCCGGCTCGGTGAGCTTTTCGTCTTCGTAGTTCGAGAAGAAGAAGACCTTGTTGCGGAGCACCGGGCCGCCCAGGTAGCCGCCGGTGTTGCGGAAGTCGAACGTACCGGGGTTGAAGCGCAGGCCCTTCGCGTCGGTCCCGACGAGCCCCTCGTCACGGAGCTGGTGGTAGATCGAGCCCCGGAACTGGTTCGTCCCGCTGCGGGTCACGGTGTTGACGTTGGCGCCGACGAAGTTGCCCTGGCGCACGTCGAAGGGTGCCACGCTCACCTGCACCTGCTCGACGGCGTCGAGCGAGATGGGGGCCACGCCCGTGCGGTCGCCCGGCGTCGAGCCGAGGCCGAACGAGTTGTTGAAGTAGGACCCGTCGACCGTGATGTTGTTGAGCCGCGTGTCCTGGCCGGCGAACGAGTTGCCGCTCGCCTGCGGCGTCAGCCGCGTGATGTCGCCCAGGCGCCGGTTGACGGTCGGAATCGCCTCGAGCGTCTCGCGATCGACCGAGGTCGCCGCGCCGGTGCGATTCGGCGAGAACACCGGGTCGGTCTGGCCGGTGACGACCACCGTCTCGGTCACCGTCAACGCGCTCACCGCAATGGGCAGGTCCGTGGTGACGCCCAGCTGCACGAACACGTTTTCCTGGGTCTTGGGGTCGAAGGGCGTCGTGCCCGTCTGCCCGGGCGCCACGATGACCGTGTAGGGGCCGCCGACGCGCATGCCGGGGATGAAGAACCGCCCGTCCGCCCGCGTCGTCGCTTCGTACATCGTCCCCGAGGGCTCGTGCCGCACGATTACGGCGGCGCCCTCGACGGGCCGGGAACCGTCCGTGACGGTTCCGCTCATCGATCCTGTGGTCACGCCCTGCGCCGCCGCCGGCGCCGCAGTCATGGCGACGAACGCCGCCGCCGCCAGCCATTCCATCCACCGCTTCGCTTGTCTCATCACGGGCTCTCCCAACCGCGTCCTCGTGGTGTCGGTACAAATCGTGGTGTCGGTACAAACAAATACACTTCCTCAACAATACCAATGCCGGGTGACGGCGGGGTAAAAGAAAAAGGGCCGGCCCGGGATGCCCGGACCGGCCCTTGTCCTGGGTTATTCGCCCCAACTATTCGGTCGCGCCGGCGGCCTGCCGTTTCCGCAGCTCGAGGGCCTTGTTCTGGAGCGCTTCCGCCTCCTTGAGCAGGGCCTGCTGCTGCCGCGGGTCCTTGATCACGTTGGCCTGCAGCCGCAGGAGGAGGCCCTTGTAGACGTACGCCTCCATGTAGTCTTCGCGGATCTTGATGGCCTGGTCCACGGCCTCGAGGCCGCTCTGGATGTATGCGAGCTTCTGGGCGTCGGTCAGGCGGAAGTCGCGGTTGGCCTCGTCCCAGTAGAAGGTGGCGGCGGTGTAATGCGCTTCCGGGTTGTCCGGCTGGATGCGGATGCGCTCCTGGAGCGCGGCCATGGTCTTCTCGAAGTCGCCCTGGCGGTTGTAGAACCCGGCGAGCTGCATGTAGACGGTCGGGTCGTTCGGCCGGGCCTGGCGGGCGCGCTCGAGCGTCTGCTGGGCCAGCTCGTACTCGCCCGAGTCCTCGTAGATCTTGGCCAGCGCGAAGTAGTTCGACGGCTGGCTGGGATCGAGCTCGATCATCTTGAGCACGACCGGCTCGGCCAGCGTCGGGTCGTTGAGCTTGTCGGGACCGTAGGCGGCCACGAGGTACTCGAGCGAGAGCTGCTTGAGCTTGGGATCCTGGATCTTCTCGGCGGCCTGCTGGTAGTACTCGATGGCCTTGGTCAGGTAGGCGTCGTTGGCAGGCTCACCCTTGCGGGTCGGCCGGTACATGTTGTCGTACGAATTGGCCAGGTAGAACAGGATGATGGCGTTCTCCGGGTTGAGCCGGAGGGCCTCTTCGTAACGCTCGGCGGCGCCGCGCCAGTCGCTGGCAGCGTAGAGCTTGTTGCCGTCCTTGAACGCCTTCATGGCGCGGACTTCCCCCAGTTGCGAACAACCCGCCAGCGCCACGCCCAGGCCCACGACCAGGACCACCGCTGCCGAAGACCGGATCTTCATCGTATCCCCCTTCACGAAACCCCTCGAGCATCCCTTAATCACGACCCCCTGCTGTGGCGTCGGAGGCCGGGTGTGAGCCGCAAGAGGGCGGATTATAGCCCCCTTTCTTGACCCCCTGCAACCCCGACCCTATCATGGAGTTGGGCGTTCCCTCCCCCTACCGGCTTAGACACCGAAAGCCATGATTCGCTTCGAAGACCTGCTCGAAAAAGTCCGGGCCTACAGCCCGGACGGGGACCTCGAGCTGCTCCGCCGGGCCTACGTGTTCTCGGCGCTCGAGCACAAGGGGCAGGTCCGGCACTCGGGGGAGCCCTACCTCGTCCACCCGCTCGAGGTGGCGGGGATCCTGGCCGACCTCAAGCTGGACGCGGTGTGCGTGGCGGCGGGCCTCCTCCACGACGTCGTGGAGGACACGCTCACCACCATCGACCGCATCCGCGACACGTTCGGCGACGACGTGGCCCACATCGTCGAGGGCGTCACGAAGATCAGCGCGATCCCGTTCTCGTCGAGCGAGGAGCGGCAGGTCGAGAACTTCCGCAAGATGCTTCTCGCGATGGTCGACGATATCCGCGTGATTCTGGTGAAGCTGGCCGACCGGCTGCACAACATGCGGACGCTGCAGTTCATGTCCGAGGACCGGCGCGTCCGGACCGCCCAGGAAACGCTCGACATCTACGCGCCGCTCGCCAACCGCCTGGGCATGAGCAAGGTGAAGAACGAGCTCGAGGAGCTGTGCTTCAAGTACCTCGAGCCGACGGCGTACGAATCGCTGCAGAGCAAGGTGGAAGCCAAACGGCGGGCCACCCACGGTGTGGTCGAGGAGCTCAAGGCGGAGATCGCGGCCAAGCTGCGCGATGCGCAGATTCCGGTGCTGAAGATCGACGGCCGTACCAAGCGGCTGTACAGCATCTGGCTCAAGCTCAAGCGCCAGAAGATCGACTTCGAGCAGGTCTATGACTTCGTGGCCCTGCGCATCGTCACCCAGTCGGTGAAGGATTGCTACGCGGCGCTCGGCATCATCCACCAGACCTGGTCGCCGGTGCCCGGGCGCATCAAGGACTTCATCGCGATGCCGCGCCCGAACGGCTACCAGTCGCTGCACACCTCGGTGATCAGCGAGCGCGGCTTCCCCTTCGAAGTGCAGATCCGCACCGAGGACATGCACCGCCACGCCGAAGAGGGCATCGCCGCCCACTGGAAGTACAAGGAGGGCCGGGTCGGCGCCGGGCGTGACGAGCAGTACTTCCAGTGGTTGCGCCAGCTCCTGGAGTGGCAGCAGGAGGTGCGCGACCCGCAGGAGTTCCTGACGAACCTGAAGATCGACCTCTATCCCGAGGAGGTCTACACGTTCACGCCGAGGGGCCAGGTGAAGGTGCTGCCCAAGGGGTCCACGCCGGTGGATTTCGCCTACGCGATTCACACCGATGTGGGCCACCAGTGCGTGGGCGCCCGCGTGAACGGGCGGATGGTGCCGCTCCGCACGCCGCTCCGCAACGGCGACATCGTCGAGATTGTCACCAACGCCGGCCATACGCCCAGCCGCGACTGGCTGAACTTCGTCGGCACCTCGCGCGCGCGGAGCAAGATCCGCCATCTCATCCAGCAGGAGGAGAAGGAGCGCGCCATCGAGCTCGGCCGGAAGGTGCTCGAGAAGGAGGCGCGACGCTACGACATCAACCTCGGGAAGCTGCTCGAGGGCGATGCGCTCACGCGCGCCGGCGTCGAGCTCGGCGTCCAGCGCGCCGACGAGCTGTTCGCGCAGGTCGGGTACGGGAAGCTCTCGCCCAAGCAGGTGTTCGACAAGCTGGTGCCGCAGGATCAGCTCAGGGAGAAGGCGCCAGACCATCCGGTCGTGTCGGCCGTCAAGCGCGTGCTCAGCCCCGCCTCGGGGTCGGATCGCATCAAGGTGCGCGGCGCCGACGACCTCATGGTCTTCCGCGCGCGCTGCTGCAACCCCATTCGGGGCGAGCGCATCGTGGGCTACATCACGCGCGGCAAGGGCGTGTCGGTGCACGCCGCCAGCTGTCCGAACGTCCTGAACCTGTTGTACGACCCCGAGCGGCGCATCGAGGTGGAGTGGGACAAGGGCAGCGACGCAGCGCCCTACACCGTGCGGCTCACCATGGAGGTCGAGGACCGCAAGGGCATCCTCGCCGACCTCAGCTCCCGCATTGCCGACATCAACACCAACATCCGGAACATCGAGGCCACCACCCGCGATCACCGCGGCCGCATCGACATGACGGTCGAGATTCAGGACATGAAGCACCTGGAGAAGGTGATCAAGTCGCTCCGCGGCGTCGACGGCGTGCTCGGCGTCGAGCGCGCCGGGTCGGCGTCCTGAGATTCGGGGTGGGCCCGAAAAGTGGGGTCGGGCCTATTTTTGTCCGGACTCCTCGCGGAAGAAAAATAGGCCCGACCCCATTTCCGGCTGGCCCGATCCCCGGGAAAACAGGCCCGACCCCGGATTTCCGACCCCGGATTTCACGCGGAAGAAAATAGGCCCGACCCCGGATTTCAGTCGACGATGGCGATGACGTCGATTTCGATGCGGACGTCGCGCGGGAGGCGCGCGACCTGCACGGTGGAGCGGGCGGGGTAGGGCTCCTGGAAGTAGCTGGCGTAGACCTCGTTCATCACGGCGAAGTCGCCGAGATCCTGCAGAAACACCGTGGTGCGGGCGACGGCGCCGAAGCCGACACCCGCCGCGCGCAGCAGCTCGCCGATGTTCTCCATGACCCGCACAGCCTGCGCCCGCACGTCGTCGCCGACGAGCTGTCCCGTCGACGGGTCGAGCGGGATCTGACCGGAGAGAAAGAGCAGGTTTCCGACGCGCAGCGCCGGCGAATACGGCCCGATGGCCGGCGCCGCCGTCGGCGAGGTGACGGCCTCCCGCACGGTCAGGCGGCCTTGACGATCTTCTGCGACCGGATGCAGCGGGTGCAGACCTTCACGCGACGGGTCGCCCCGTTGATGACGGCCCGGACGGTCTGCAGGTTCGGCTCGAAGCGGCGGGGCCGCACGTTGTGCGCGTGGGACACGCGCCGGCCGACCACCGGACCCTTGCCGCAGATTTCGCAACGCATTGCCATAGCTGTGGTTCCTGGAGAAGATGACGAACGACAGATCGTAGCATAAGTGGGTGCACGGGTGCCCGAGTGCACGGGCTCGGGCGCCCGCGTGCGGTAGATTACGACCATGACCTGTCCCCTCTGCGGTCAGCGGAAGGCCAAACGGGCCTGTCCCGCCCGGCGGCAGGACATCTGTCCGGTGTGCTGCGGCACCAAACGCCTGGTCGAAATCGCCTGCCCGGCCGGCTGCGTCTTCCTGGACGCGGCGCAGAAGCACCCGGCCTCGGCCGTTCGACGCCAGCAGGAGCAGGACATCTCGGCGCTGATGCACGCGGTTGGCCCGCTGTCAGAGGCGCAACTGCAGCTGTTCTTCCTCCTGCAGACGCTCGTCGTCCGCCATGCCCCGCCGGGCCTCCCGCGGCTCAGGGACGAAGACGTCGCGGAGGCGGCGGGGGCCGTCGCGGCGACGCTCGAGACCGCGGCCCGCGGGCTCGTCTATGAGCACCAGGCCGCCTCGGTGGTCGCCGACGGCCTGCGCCGGGAGCTGCAGGCGCTGCTCGAACGCGTGGGTCGCGGGGGCGGATCCAGGTTCGAGCGGGAGGCTGCCATCGTGCTCCGCGGCATCGAGCGGGGAGCCCGTCACAAGGCCCCCGGCGTGCCGGAGAGCCCCACCGCCTACCTCGATCTGGTCAGCCGGGTGCTGCAGGAACGCCCGGCCGGCACCGTGACGACGCCGGCGGGGTCGGGGCTCATCATTCCTTGAGGGCTCTGGGCTTTGGGCTCCGGGCTCTCGGGTCCGGACCCTGGGGCCCGATTTACGCCCGACGCCCACCGTGTCATTTTGACCGCGCCACCAGAAGAGTTTGCCAATTGACCGATCGGTATGTTAAGCTCCCGCGGTTCTGAGGTGTCCACCGGACCGGACAGTGTGTCCTCAGAACTCATTTCGGCTGGCCGGCGTCTAATGGGGTGAACGGCGTTTGGGTGCTCACGACAGACGCACGGTAGAAGTCTGCAACTGTTTGAAAAATAATATCTTAGTTGCGGACGATATGTCGGAGCGACCCTGGGGAGCCTGGCCGGGAGCCCCTTGGGATCCGGCAGACTGCCAGGAACCCGGCAGTTCGGTTGCAGCTCCGGGACGTTCCCGGCATGAAGGTACGCAGGCATTCATAGGCACTGTTCTTGCTAAGTAGCGCGGTGCAATCATCACGGTCCCCTGAAGGAACGGGAGGGGCGGAAGGAGCGGCTGGAGTCATGGCCAAGGCAAAGAAGCGGACGACGGCGACCACGGTGGAGCCGACTGCCGCCCGCAACGACGAGCTGCGGGCGATGCTCGAGGAGCGTCGACGGGAAATCCTGCAGGAAGTGCAGGGCAAGATTCGGGGCGTGCGCGCCGACGGCGCGGACAAACCGCATGAGGTGCTCGACCAGGGTGAGACCTCCGAGGTCGACATCCAGGAGGACATCGAGTTCGCGCTCATCCAGATGAAGGCTGAGACGCTGAACAAGATCAACGAGGCGATCGCGCGTCTCGAAGAGGGCCGCTACGGCTTCTGCTTCGAGTGCGGCGAGGAGATCTCGGAGCAGCGCCTGCGGGCCCTGCCCTTCGCGGTCCGCTGCAAGGACTGCGAGGAGGCGCGCGAGATGGCCCAGCAGCGCGAGCGCACGATGGCGCGCCGCGGGTCGAGCAGCCTCTTCTACGATCTGCAGGGATAACGTCCCGGCGTCAAGCCCGCAGGCTCCGCCGGTGGCGGGGCCGCGGGCCCCCTCCCACCGGCGCGCCTGGCGCGTAACGCACGACAGACGACAGACGTAAGGTAGTAGCTAGTAGCCAACAGCTCGTAGCCCGGTGCTGGTGGCCCGGTGCTGGTGGCCCGTGGTGGGCAGCCGGCAACCGGCAGGCATCAGCATGGCGGAGCGACGGCTCCGCTGTCGAGGCGCCGACATGACCGACACGACCGATCGCACGGGGCCGGAGCCGATCTCGGACGACGCGGCGTTCCGTGTGCCGCCGGAGCTGCCCGTGCTGCCGCTGCGCGACACGGTGCTCTTCCCGAACTCCTTCATGCCGCTCGCCGTGGCGCGGGAGAGTTCGGTGCGCCTGATCGACGAGGCGGTGGCCAGCGGCAGCCTGATTGCCGTGTTCACGCAGCGCGAGGCTGCGGAGGACGAACCCGGCCAGAAGGACCTGTATCCGGTCGGGACGGCCAGCCAGATTCACAAGATGTTCAAGCTGCCGGACGGCAGCCTCCGCATCATCGTCCAGGGGCTCGCGCGGGTGCGCATCACGCAGCTCTCGACGCTGCGGCCCTACCTGCGCGCCAGGGTTGTCGAGGCCGTCGAAACCACGCGCGAGGCGGATCGGCTCGAAATCGACGCGCTCCAGCGCAACATCAAGACGAACTTCCAGCAGATTGTCTCGCTGTCGCCGCTCCTGTCCGACGACCTCCAGACGCTGGCGGTCAACATTACCGACCCGGGCCGCCTCGCCGACTTCATCGCGTCCAGCCTGGGCAGCATCTCGACGGCGACGCGGCAGGAAGTGCTCGAGGCGCTCGACGTGCGCGCGCGCCTCGACGCGCTCAACCGCATCCTGATCAAGGAGCTCGAGGTTCTCGAGCTCGGCTCCAAGATCCAGTCGCAGGTGCAGTCGGAAGTGGGGAAGAACCAGCGCGACTACTTCCTGCGCGAGCAGCTCAAGGCCATCCAGCGCGAGCTGGGCGAGGGCGACGACCAGACCAAGGAAATCGAGGAGCTGCGCGAGAAGATCGAGGCGGCCGGCATGCCGGACGCGGTGGCCAAGGAGGCGCTCCGGGAGCTCGATCGGCTGTCGAAGATGCCGCCGGCGGCCGCGGAGTACACCGTCGCGCGCACCTACCTCGACTGGCTCATCGTGCTGCCCTGGGCCAAGCGGACCGAGGAGGTGATCGACCTGGCCCGCACGCAGAGCATCCTCGATGCCGATCACTCGGGGCTGGAGAAGGCCAAGGACCGCATCCTCGAGTACCTCGCCGTGCGCAAGCTCAACCCAAGCCTCAAGGGGCCGATCCTGTGCTTCGTCGGGCCGCCGGGTGTGGGCAAGACGTCGCTCGCGCGCTCGATCGCGCAGTCGCTCGGGCGCAAGTTCGTGCGGGTGTCGCTCGGCGGCATGCGCGACGAAGCCGAGATCCGCGGGCACCGGCGCACCTACATCGGAGCCCTGCCGGGCCAGATCATCCAGGGGCTGCGCCGGGCCGAGTCGAAGAACCCGGTCTTCATCCTCGACGAGATTGACAAGCTGGGCGCCGACTTCCGGGGCGACCCCGCCTCGGCGCTCCTCGAGGTGCTCGATCCGGAGCAGAACAGCACGTTCCGGGATCACTACCTCGACGTGCCCTTCGACCTCTCCGAGGTGCTGTTCATCACGACGGCGAACATCCTCGACCCGATTCCCCCGGCGCTGCGCGATCGCATGGAGGTGCTCGAGATCGCCGGGTACACCGAGGACGAGAAGCTCGCCATCGCCCGCGACCACCTCGTCGGCCGTCAGATTCAGAACCATGGCCTGACGACGCGCCAGATCGCCTTCGCCGATGCCGGCCTGCGGACGGTGATCCGCGGCTACACGCGCGAGGCCGGCGTGCGCAACCTCGAGCGGGAGATCGGCGCGATCTGCCGCAAGGTCGCACGGCGTCGCGCCGAGGGCGGCACGGCGAAGGTCAGGGTCACGCCCGAGTTCGTCCACGAGGTCCTCGGCGCGCCGCGCTTCCTCGACGAGGAGATGGAGGAGCGGACCAAGCAGCCGGGGGTCGCCATCGGGCTGGCGTGGACGCCAGTCGGCGGCGACGTCCTGTTCGTCGAGGCGTCGCGGATGGCCGGCACCGGGTCGCTCACGCTCACCGGCCAGCTCGGCGACGTGATGAAGGAGTCGGCGCGGGCGGCGCTCTCGTGGGTGCGTGCCCACGCCACGGAGTGGGGCATCGATCCCGACTTCTTCAAGGGCTCCGAAGTCCACCTCCACGTGCCGTCGGGCGCCATCCCGAAGGACGGCCCGTCGGCCGGCGTCACCATGGTCACGGCGCTCGTCTCCGAGCTGACGCGCCGGCCGGTGCGCGGCGACGTCGCCATGACCGGCGAGATCACGCTGGCCGGCAAGGTGCTGCCCGTGGGCGGCATCAAGGAGAAGGTGCTGGCCGCGCGTCGGGTCGGCATCCGCGAGGTGATCCTCCCGAAGCAGAACGCGAAGAACGTGCACGAGGACCTGAACGACGAGCTTCGGCGGGGCCTGACCGTGCACCTCGTCTCGACCATCGACGAGGTGCTGCTGCTCGCGCTCGTGCGCCAGCACGACCGGCCCACGCGCCGCCCGGCGCGCGACGCCGGGCGCCGCCTGCGGCCGGC
>JBFMCA010000109.1:0-7529 GCA_040754955.1 Acidobacteriota bacterium
GGTGGGGCGGGTGGGGTGGGGAGGGTTCGGGCCTTTGACCCCGAGGACGCGCCCGGCACCGTGCGGCTGCTGATGGACGCCTACCGGGGCGCCGCATCGGCCGAGTGCTTTGCGCCGCGGGGGCGGATCGAGGAGTGGGCGTGGTACACGCGCCAGCTCCTTCGCACGCCCGCGTGCGGCGTGCTCCTGCCCGCCGTGTGCTTCGCGGCCGACCTCCCGGGCATCGGGCTCGCCGGCGTGGCGCTCACCACGACGATCGCACCCGGCGTGGCGCACCTGGCCCAGCTCGCAGTCGCGCCGGCCGCGCAAGGACGCGGCGTCGGCCGGCAGCTCCTCGACGCGGTGCTCGATCAGCTCCAGGTTCTCGGCTACGAGCGGGTGACGCTCATGGTCTCCGAAGACAACGCGCCCGCCCGGTCACTCTACGCCGCCGCGGGCTTCACCGCGGGACCGCGGTTCCTCTTCGCGTCACGGGCGATGCCGGCGCGGCTTGCCCGCGCATCGTAACAAGCGGTTCCTCCACGGAGGTTCCGCTCGAGGGTTCCTCACGAGGTTCCACCACGAGGTTCCACCACGAGGCTCCTGACGAGGTTCCCTCACGGGGTTCGTCGCCTCTCGTGCACAGCGAACACATACGACGCGGCCGGCAGGACCGCCAGCGTCGTCAGGGGCACGGCCTCGGTGGTCCGGCCTGGCACCGCCGGCGCGGCGATGGAGGCGGCGATGACGATGAGGCCTCCGATCCGGAACACCGGACGGGCGAGCGCGTGCGGGCAGCGCCAGATCTCGTCGCTCCGGAGCGTCCACGCCGTCCGGACGCCGACGAGCATCCGCTGCGAGGCGTGCAGCGCCAGCCAGCCGGCGCCGAGCAGCACGCCGCCTGCCTGCACGCCCACGAGGCCTGTCGGTGCCGGATAGGCCCACGCCGCGGTGAGCATCACCGACGCGAGCGCCGCATGGACGCGTCGATCTGGTCGCAACCCTCAGCCACAAGCACAGCTATATTCCGAGGCAGCTGTTTCTTTCGTCCGCAGCCCGCCCTGGGGACGTTGTGGCGGAGGTCGCGCGGCTGGAGATGTACATCGACTGAGCCGATGCGCGTCCATCTGACGATCGCAATCACGGCCGCCGTGGCCGGGCTCCTGCAGCCCGGACCTGCCGTGGTGACGTGGGCGGACCTTCGCAGCGAGAACTCTGCATTCGGCTCGCTACGCGACCGCACACACTGGCTCGGGCTGTTCCTGACCGGCGAGGACACCGCGGACGGCGGCGACGCGTCGCTATTGCGCCCGGTCCGGGTGCGAGTCGTCAGGGGCGGCGACAACCGGTTTGACGGCAGGCGCGCGTACCGCCTGGACGTGCAGCCAGAGGCACCGACGCTGTTGGTGGCCGGCATTCCTGGCGTCTCCGCGGGGCCGGCAGTGACGCTGGCGTTCGAAGAAGAGCTCCGGCTCCCTGAGCGCTTCTCGTTCGGGGGCCGATCGTACGCGTTACGCCGCTTGCGGGGACCCAGCGAGTGCGGCCTGGTGGTCGCGCTGGAGTCCGACGACCGCCAACAGGTGCTCTTCGGCGCGCACCGGCCCGACCCGGGTAGCCATCCCTGGGTTGCGACGCGGTGTCTCCGGATCTCAACTGGGCGGGCGATCTCGGCCGGGACGGTCGCCTCGACCTCGTCGTGACCTTTCTTCCCGCAGGCGGCAGGCAGCTGTTCGTCTCGTCCGCTGCACGGCCTGGCGACCTGGTCGCGGACGTTGCACGGTTCAAGCCGCACGCACTTCCCGTAGTGAGCGCGGCCCGGGTCGCTGCGACGGTCACGTCCGGTGCTTGCGTCGCTCCTGAACCGAGTGCGCGTACGACGCCGCGGTCAGCACCGCGGCCGACGTGAGGAGCACCGCACCGATGATTCGGCCCACTGCCGCTGGCGCGGCGATGGCCGCCCCGATGACGATGAGACCGCCGAGCAGGAACACCGGCCGCGCCATGGCGTGTGTGCGGCGCCACACCGCGTCGCTCCGGAGCGTCCACGGCGTCCGGACGCCCACAACCCAGCCTTGCGAGACCTGCGGCGCGAGCCAGCCGGCGGTGAGCAGCACGCCGCCCACCAGCACGCCCACGATGTATGTCGGCGCCGGATAGCCCCAGGCCGCGGCGAGAATCACCGACGCGAGCGCCGCATGAAACGCGGCGGTCGAGAGCCGGATGGCCGCCCAGATTGGCTCGTGCCCGTTGGACGGCAGGTGCGCCAGGCCGTAGAGGATAACGGCCAGCGCCGGAATCAGGAAGAGCCCGACGGCCTTCGGCGCGAACCCGTCGGCGACGCCTCGGGTCCAGTGAATGGGCACCTGGTCAGGCGCCGAAGGGAACGTCGCCAGCGCGGCGGCGAACGTCGCCACCAGCAAGATCCGGCTCAGGCGGTCCATGGCGAGGCTTGACATAGGCACGGTCCCCCACAAACGAAGCGCATCGACGAACCACATCGAGCGGCGCATCCCACGGCCGAAGGTAGAGGATCAGGGCCGCGACCATCACGAGACTGAACGTGATGAGGCCATGCACCGCCGCAATCGCTGCGTGAAACGCGATTCCGGCCACGAGCAGCACGGCGCGCGCACGACGCGGCATGACCAGTGCCGCGAACAGGGCCAGTTCGAGCAGCATCGACGACCACGTCGCAAGCGCCAAGAGCGGCCCGCTGTCGAGGAGCCACCGCATCGGCCCGGCCATCCAGCCGGGCCCCCCGAACAACGGGTCGGTGAACCAGTAGTACAGGGCCGTGCCGTCGGCCCACTCGCCGACAGCCATCTTGCCGGTGCTGGCATGGAAGTACACGCCGGCCACCTGAATGCGGCACATCAGGAAGCCTGACGCCGCGACGATCCGCCGGCCGACGCCCGTGGACACCACGGCGGCCCCCGTGTCGTCCCAGTGCCACCGCCGCGGATCGGTGAGCGTGAGCGGGAGCAGGAGCAATGCGAGATTCGACGCAAGCTGGTCGCCCCCGTCGACCGTCGTGGCGACGGCCTGAAGGCTCCAGCACGTCCACCAGTGCACGACGCCGGTGAGGCGGGGGCGCCAGCCGGTTGCGACGACCTGGGACAGCAGCCAGGGCGATCTCTTCGCGCTCCGTCAGGTGCGCAAGATGCGGAAGACCGCGGAGATTCAGGAGAACGTCATGCGCATCCTGCGCGAGGAGGCGCCGCAGTTCCTCGACTGGTTCGGGCATGAGGTGCAGTCGGGCGATCACTTGCGCGTGCTTCATGCGATGCAGCGCGGCGCCGAGCACCTGTCCAACATCGCCGTGAAGGAGTACGGTCAGATCTCGGGCAGCATGTCGGCCGCCGGGCCTCGCCCCAGGAAGATGCCCCGGAACAGCGCATCGCCGCTGAGGCGGACGGGAGCGCTTGATTCGCTGGGAGTGGCGGGAACGAACGCGATGGCGAACGTGAGCAACAGCAGCGTAAGCGAGGTCGAAACGCGGAGCGTCATGGCGCCTCGCTGCGTGAACTGCGGAGATGGGTTCGATGGTGTGCTTTGTAGCGCACTGCCTCGAGCGTCGTCAAGGTGCGCCGATCGGTCTCACCGCAGAGAGTGTACAAGGCAGGCGTCGCCGCGACACGCCCGTCACGCCGCCAGCAACGTGCTCGACTGGACACAAGACGCCCACTGCACACGATGCAGTGCTGTTCATGACAGCATGCGCCGATCGGGAGCGGCGCCTGACGGCGTCACACATTACGGTATCTTGCCGGTGTCTTCAGACGCCGCCGCCGCGCTCGCGTCGATGCCGCGGTGCGCCTACGACCGCGCGTCGATGAGGGCGCTGGTGCGATTGGGGGAGATGACTTTCCGGTAGGCGGCGAGGGTCTGCTCGCCGGTCTCGAGCGCCTGGGCCGCGGCGCGGCGCGCGATCTCGGCTTCCTTGAGCGCCTTGACGGTCTCGGCGTCGGTGGCCAGGACGCCGTCCACCAGCTCCCGCGCCTTGCGGTGGCGCTCCACCAGCGCGCGGTAGATGGGCGAGTGCTCCGATTCCTTGCGCCGGTGGCCGAGCCGCACGCGGAGGGGCGACAGATCGGCCTCGAGCTGGACGAGCGCCGCCGTCACGCGGTCGCGCTCGTCGCCCAGGCGCGCGAAGTGGTCGAGGTCCCCGACCTGGCTGGCCTCGCGCTGCGCCGCCGCCAGCGCATCGAGCCGGCCGAGCAGCTCCAGCACGGCGTCGAGACCCGCCGCGTAGGTCGAGAGCTCCGTCGCGAGATCGGCCATCAGCGGCCCGTGCCGGTCGCCGGTTCGGGACGGGACGCGATGTCGGCCCACGCGCCGCGCAGCGTGCCGAGGAGCCGCTCCGACTCGTCGAGGGGGGCCGTCGTGCCCTGGATGTTGGCCTCGATGAGCTGCTGATTGATGTAGCCGTAGATGCCGTCGAGCGACGTGGCGATCTCGCCGCCGTCCTGCACGTTGAGCGTGCTCTGGAGCTCCGAGATGATCGCCAGTGCGCGCGAGATCGCCTCGCGCTTGGCGCCGAGGTCCTTCCGCCCGATGGCCGCCTTGGCGTCGCCGATGAAGCGCAGCGCCCCGTCGTAGAGCATGACCACCAGCTCGAGCGGCGACCGCGACTGCACATGGGTCTGTTGATACGCGTTGGCCGCGCGGGCCAGGGCTGACTGCATGATTCTCCTCTCCTAGAAGCGAAGCGACGACAGAGCCTGCGATTGCGCGTTCAGCTGCGAAATGGCCAGGTCGGCGGCGATGAACTCCCGCTGCAGGGCTTCCCGACGGAGCGCGAGCCGGGCCTCGAGCGTGGCGATGCGGTCGTCGATGCCGGTGACCTGCGCATCGACGCGCTCCCTGGCATTCGGAATCAGCCCGCCAGCCTGGGTGTAGGTCGTCACGGCCGAGAGCACCTCGTCGAAGGCGCCGCTCGTCGCCGTCGTGCCGGCGAAGAGCTTCTCGACGTCCGCAAACGCGTCCGCGGTGGCCTCGCGGAACTTCGTCTTGTCGAACGACAGCTTGCCCGTGGTCTGGAACTCGAGGCCGATGGTCGACAGCCGCGTGTAGCTGCCGCCGAGGGTGTAATCGGCGTTGAGGAGCTCACGCAGCGTCCCGCGCAGGCCGCGGAGCAGGCTGTCGCGGCCGATGTTGGTCTGCCCCCCGGCCCGGGCCGCCCGCGTCTGATCGTCGACGAACTGGACGAGATCGTTGTAGGCCGTGACGAACTTGTCGACCAGGCCTTCGGTGGCCGTGTCGTCGCGCTCCACGGTGACGGTGATGGTCTTGGTCGCGTCCTTCTTGAGCACCGTCAGGCTTGCGCCCGGGATGGCGTTCTCGAGCACGTTCGTGCTGCTCGTGACCGTGATGCCGTTGACCGTGGCCGATGCGTCGGTCGCCTCGACGGCGTTGGTGCCGCTCATGGTCAGGCCGGCACCGCCCGTGAGGTTGTTCGTGATCGCGAAGGCGTTCGCGGTGCCGGTAGACGTGCCGGTCAGCACCAGCTGGAAGTTGCCGCCCGAGGTCTGCACGACGCTGGCCACGACGCCGATGCCGGTCGTCCCGTTGATGGCGTCGGCCAGGCCCTGGAGTGTCGTGTCGCCGGAGATGCTGACCACCGTGCCACCGATCGTGATCGAGCCGCCAGTCGCGACGACCGTGCTGGTCTTGTCCGCGTAGGTGCTCGTGCTCGCCGTCACCTGGGCGCGCGCGAGCTCGGTGACGACGATGTCGTAGGTGCCGATGGTGCTGGCGCTCGACGTCGTGGCCGTGACGGCGGTCGTGTCGGTGTTCGAGCTCTTGCGCCCCGACAGCCCGCTGGCCTCGGAGAGGGCCTTCGCCGCCGATTCGACCGCCGAGACCCGTGTAGCGAGCGTGGAGTAGGCGGACGACTGGGCCTGAAGGGCCCGCTTCTGCGTCTCGAGCGCCGTGACCGGCGCCCGGGCCTGCTCCATGACGGCGTTCAAGATGACGTTGAAGTCGATCTTGTTGAAGCCGCTCAGTGTAATCGGCGAACCCATACGTATCCCGCTCGCCCTCGTTTCATGAACCGTGCCCGCCGGCCGTCGCGGCCCGGGGGGCCGGAATGCGTCGATTTCCACCGGCTTCCGCCCGCCCCCAGCGCGGACTGTCGGGCTGCTGACACGGCGGACCGGTCCGTCAACCCGATCAATCGGCCCGCCTTCGCCTGCCGTGAATCGTGAGGGGCTCCGGTGGACCGGGCCCGCGCGCGCCCGCCGTGAATCGTCCCTGGCTGCGACGCCGGGGCCGGCCCGCGGTCGCCTTCCCGTGACGCGGCGTGGGCGAAGCCGGCCTGCCGGCCGCCTTCGGGCCCTGAGCGCGGGGAGCCCCGGCGGACCGAGTCAGCCGACGCCGGCGGGAGCCCGTGGTCGGGCTCCGGCCGGTGAGGGCCGCCCTACCGCAGGAGCTGCAGGACCGCCTGGTTCGTCTGGTTCGCCTGCGCCAGGGCGGCGATACCGCTCTGGGTCAGGATGTTGTAGCGGGTCATCGCGGCCGACTCCTCGGCGATGTTGGCGTCGCGGATCCGGCTTTCGGCGGCCCGGTTGTTCACGACCTGCGCCTGCGCGAGGTTGATGGCAAAGCTCAGGCGGTTCTGCATCGTGCCGATGGTCCCCTGCGCCTTGCCCAGCACGGTCACGGCCGAGGCCACCGCCAGAACGGCCGACTGCGCCAGCGCCTGCGACGTCACGACGTGCCCGTTCAGGGTCAGCGTGGTCGTGCTGACGGCCGAAATCGTGCCCGAAATCTTGCCGTCCGCGGCGTTGGCGGTGTTCTGGATGAACACCGAGAAGCCCTGGTTGGTCGTGAAGTTCGCGACCGTGGCCTCGCGCTGGATCTCGGCCAGAATGTCCTGGAACTCCTGGTTGAGCGTGATGCGGCTCTCGTCGGAAGTCTGCCCCGACGCGGCCTGCGTGGCGAGCGTGGCCAGCCGATCGAGGAGCGTCGAGATGTTGGCGGCGGCGCCGTCGTAGATCTGCAGGGTCGACAGCGCGTCGTTGGCGTTGCGGATGCCCTGGTTGAGGATGGTCACGTCGCGGCGGTAGGCGTTCGCGACGGATAGCCCGGCGGCGTCATCGCCGGAGAAGTTGATGCGGAAGCCGCTCGACAGGCGCGTGAGCGCCTTGTTCAGGTTGACCGACGTGGCCGCCAGGTGCGCCTGGGCGTTGGCCGAGGAGATGTTGCTGACGACCGAGAACGAAGCCATGGGTTCCTCCTTGAACTGACTTGCCCGGCCTCTGGGCCGGCGGGGTGTGCGTCCGTGCCCACGCCCGTGTTCAGGGAGGTAATCGGAAGGGGTGTGCGGATCTTGAGGGTCCGCGTGCGTTTTCGCACGCGGGCCTCTCAAGAGCGCGAGTGACGGGCGCCCAGGCCGGCCTGGACGCCCCGTCATGGGGGCCGCTACCGGAGCAGCGACAGGACCGACGAGGTCGAGGCGTTGGCCTGGGCCAGGGCGGCGATGCCGCTCTGGGTCAGGATGTTGTAGCGCGTCATGTTGGCCGACTCCTGCGCGATGTTCGCGTCGCGGA
>JBFMCA010000109.1:7629-14799 GCA_040754955.1 Acidobacteriota bacterium
GGGCCAGGGCGGCGATGCCGCTCTGGGTCAGGATGTTGTAGCGCGTCATGTTGGCCGACTCCTGCGCGATGTTCGCGTCGCGGATGCGGCTTTCGGCGGCGCCGTTGTTGACGACCTGGGCCTGCGCGAGGCTGATGGCAAACTGCAGGCGGTTCTGCAGGGTGCCGAGCGTGCCCTGCACCCGCCCGAGGTTCGCGACGGCCGTCGTGATGGCCGCAACCGCCGTCTGCGCAAACGCCTGCGCCGACACGGCCAGCCCGTTGAGCGCCAGGCTGGTGGTCGTCACCGCGGAGATGGTCCCCGACACCTTGCCGTTCGTGGCAGTGGTCTCGTTGCTGATGAAGACCGAGAACCCCGAGTTGGTGGCGAGGCCGGCCACGTTCGACTCCCGCGCGATTTCCGCGAGGACGTCCTGGAACTCCTGGTCGAGCGTCACGCGGCTGGCGTCGGTCGTCGAGCCCGACGCGGCCTGCGTGGCGAGCGTCGCCAGGCGGTCGAGCAGGGTCGAGATGTTCGCGACGGCGCCGTCCTTGATCTGCAGGTCGGAGAGGCCGTCGTTGGCGTTGCGGATGCCCTGGTTGACGATGGCGATCGAGCTGCGGTAGCTGTTGGCCACCGCGAGGCCCGCCGCGTCATCGCCGGACTGGTTGATGCGGAACCCGCTCGACAGCCGCGTCAGCGTGACGTTCAGGTTGCGCTGCGTGCCGGTCAGGTTGGCCGCGGCGTTGGCCGAGGCGACGTTGCTGACGACCGAAAACGAAGCCATGTCTCCCTTCCTCCCTTGAGGTTCGCTGGACCACGCCGTCAACCCTGGAGGGCGCGCGACTGTGTCCGGTGGGGTAATCGACCGCGCCCGACGAGTCTTTACTGCGTAAGTGATTGTTTTTCTGTGGGTTGCGGTCACTTGCCGTGTGCGGATCCGCACACGGCGCACACTGGCAGACGCCTTGCTGCGCCCACCCCGTCGACATGCGCGAGCTGTTTGAGCGGAACCTGGGGGCGCTGGCCGAGCGCGCACCGGATACTGCGGCTATCATTCGTGAAATCAAGGACTTAGAGGCTGCAGGCGTGACCGTGGCCCGGTCGGCTGCTGGCGACCCCATTGTCGAGCTTGGGGGTCGGGCGCTCGACACCCGCAGGGACCCGAAGGCCGCCGCCGAGCGGGCTGCCGCGGCTGCGCCCGCTGGCCCCCTGGTGGTCGCCGGTCTCGGCAGCGGCTATCTGGCGGAGGCGCTGCTCGCCTCCGGCCGCGCGGTGACCGCGGTTATCGAGCCCCGGGCGGAAGTGCTGGCCGCCGCGATGCACGCGCGCGACCTGACGCGGCTGCTGGCCACGGTCCCGGTCTGGTGCCTGTCATCGCTCGTCGATCGCGTGGCCCTGCTGCGTCTGCGGGCGGCGGCCGCCGACATGGTGGCCCACCCCCCGGCCGTGCAGGGCACCGCGCTCGCCGGCCTGGTGGACCAGTGGGCCGACCTGCCGGTCGCCCGCCGGGCGCCGCGCGTGCTGGTGGTGGGCCCGATTTATGGCGGGTCGCTCGAGACGGCGCGCGCGACGGCGCGGGCCGTTTCGACGACCAGCGCCGAGACCCGCCTGTTCGACGCGTCGGTCTTCGCGGCGGGCCACCACGAGATGGGCGCCCTGGCCGTGCCCGATACCGAGCGCAGGCGGCTGCAGGGCGAGCACGCCGCGGTGCTGGGGCGGGCCATCGTGGAGGTGGCGCGCGAGTGGCGCGCCGATCTCGTCCTGGCCCTTGCACAGGCGCCGCTCGGCGCCGACGATCTGGAGGCGCTCCGCCGCCTGCACATCGCAAGCGCCTTCTGGTTCGTCGAGAACGAGCGGGTGCTCACCTACTGGCGGCACCTCGCGCCCCACTACGACTGGTTCTACGGCATTCAGCCGGGCCGGTTCCTCGAGCGCCTGGCCGAGGCTGGCGCGGCACGGCCGCGCTACCTGCCCATGGCGTGCGATCCGGCGGTGCACCGGCCCGTCGAGTTGACCGCCGCTGAGCGGGCGACCTACGGGTGCGCGATCAGCTTTGCCGGCGCGCCGTATCTGAACCGTCGACGCACGCTGGTGGCGCTCGCCGATCTGGATTTCAAGATCTGGGGTGACGGCTGGAACGAACCGGCGCTCGCGCACCTGGTCTGCGGCGAGGGGCGCCGGTTCGACGTGGAGGCGATGGTGCGCATCTTCGCCGGGTCGGCGATCAATTTGAACCTGCACTCCGCCAACCATGTGACCGGACTCGACCCGGATCCAGACTTCGTCAACCCGCGCACGTTCGAGATTGCGGCGTGCGGTGCGTTCCAGCTCGTCGATCGCCGGACCCCGCTGCCGGAGCTGTTTGCCCCGGACGAGATGGTCGCGTTCGGCAGCGTCGCCGAGCTCCGCGCCCAGATCGCTCACTACCTCGCGCATCCCGACGAACGGGCGGCCATCGCCGCCCGGGCCAGGGCGCGGGCCATTGCCGACCACACCTACGAGCGCCGTGCGCGCCAGATTCTGCGGGACGCGCTGCCCGCACACCTGGCCGTCGCCGCGCTCGACGGCATCGAGTTCGAGACCCTTCCCATGGCCCTCGAGCGCCTGGAGACCACCCGGGCCATGATGGACGAGGACGAAGCGCTCATGCGCATCGTGCTCGAGGTCGAGAAGAACTGGGGGATGCGGTGAAGCGGATTCTGGTGCTCCAGCTCTGCCGCCTCGGGGACATTCTCCAGACGACGCCCATGCTGCGCGGCATCCGCCGCGAGCACCCCGGGGCGCACGTGACGCTCGTGCTGCACGACGTGTTCAGGAACGTGCCGGTGCCGTCGCACCTCTACGACCGTCTGTCGATCTTCCCGTACGGCCAGGTGGCCCAGACGCTGTCGACGGCGCGCCACGACTGGCCGTTGGAGGTGTCGCGGCTCCGGGAATGGGTGCGCGATCTCGGCGCCGAGCCGTTCGACCTGCTGCTCAACCTCACCCACAGCGATCTGGCGGGGTTCCTCTGCGCCATCATTCCGCATCGCCGGCTTTCCGGCGGCCGCATCGCCGCCGATCGCACCCGCATCGTCGAAGGGCCGTGGTTTACGTATTTCTGGGCGAGCCAGGCGGCGCGGTCGCAGGGCTGCTTCAACCTGGTCGACGTCCACAGCTACGCGGCGGGCGTGGCGCCCGACGGGCAGGGCCTCGAGATGGCGGTGCCCGCGGCATCGCACCAGCGCATGGCCGAGTGGCTGTCATCCCGGGGGCTCGGTGAGCGTCCGCTGATTGCCGTGCAGCTCGGCGCGAGCGAAGAGCGCAAGCGCTGGCCGGCCGAGCAGATGGCCCGGGCCATCAACGGCATCGCCCCTACGGAAGCCGACGTCGTGCTGGTCGGCGCGAAAGACGAGCTGCAGCTGGCCGCCCGCGCGCAGGCCGTGCTGACCCGCCCGGTGACCGTGGCCATGGGGGAGACCTCCATCACCGAGCTGCCCGCGCTCCTGAAGCGTGCGGCGCTCCTCGTCACCAACGACACGGGCACCATGCACGTGGCGTCGGCGATGGGCACGCGCATCGTGGACCTCTCGACCGGCAACGTCTTCGTGCACGAGACAGCCCCGTACGGCGAAGGCCACTTCGTGCTGGAGCCGAGCATGGCGTGCTTCCCGTGCGCCGCCGGCTCGACGTGTCACCACTTCAGCTGCCGCGAGGCCTTCCAGCCCGCGGATGTGACGGCGCTCGTTCGCCATGCCCTGGGCCGTGGGCCGTTGCCCACGCCACCGGGCGCCACGATTCTGCAGGGACGCTTCGTGCGGGGCGGGCGCGTCCAGTACCGGCCCATCTGGCCGGCCCGAGCCGGCGTGGTGGAGCGCCGCCGGCAAGCAGCGGCGCTCGTGTGGGCGGCCACGCTGCCGGCCCCGGAAGACCCGACGGTCGCGGCGGACGTGGATCCGTATCCCGATCGGCTCGCGGGGGAGGAAACGCCGGAGGTGCTCGAGGCCTGCGCCGCGTTCGCCGCCCGCGCCCGCGACGTACAGCGGCTGGCGAGCGCGCTCCGCGCGGCGCCGCCGGCGCGGCAGGCCCGGCTGGGCGCGCAGGTGGAGGACGGACTGCGCGCCCTGCAGATGGCCGCGCACATGGAGCCGCTGGTCCAGTCCATCGCCGCGTATCTCAAGGTGCGGCTCGACTCGGTAGCCGTGCGGGACGTCGACCGGGTCGCCGCGGTGTATGCGCGCGAAAGCGGCGCCGCGGCCGAGCGCGCGGAGCGCCTGGCGGCGCTGCTGGCCGGCGACTACGCGATGCGCCGGGCCGGCTGAGCCGCGAGCGCGTCGAGTACGCGGATCCACGCCGCCTGGAAGGCCGTGAGGGAGTACCGGTCGAAGACCGAGCGCCGCGCCGCCGTGCCGAGCCGGATGGCGCTCACCGGGTGCTCCATCAGCAGGCGCAGGCGCGCGCCGAGCATCCGCGGATCGTCGCAGGCGAAGCCGTTCACGCCGTCCACAACCGGCGACTCCGGGTGCCGCAACGTGACGATGGGCAGGCCGGCCGCCATCGCTTCGAGCAGGGGATAAGGGGTTGGGCCCTCGAGATGAGGGTTGACTAGATTCACGTAGGCACGGTGCGTTCGAAACGCGTCCCGCCGGCGGGCCCGCGAGGCCGTGTCGCCGGTGATGCCAAGCGACGGGTTGAGGCCGAGCACGGTGATCGGCACCTCGCGGCTGGCCTCGGCCAGCGCGTAGGCGATGTCTGTAGCGGCGCGCTCGATTGCGAACGGTGCGACGGTGACCGCTTCGGCGCGCGAGAGGTCGCCGAGGGGCCAGAGCAGCGGGTCGACGGCGGGGGCGATGATGGTTCCGGGAACCGCCCACGACGCCGCGGCCTGGGCGTTCGTGTAGATGCGCGTCGCCGACGCCAGCGCCTTGGCGAGGCTCGACGGCCACGTGTCGGGTCCGTCACCCTGCGCGTCCAGCAGCTCGCGCGTCTCGTGGTGCACGACGACGAGCGGGAGGCCCGGGCGATGCAGGCGGGCCGCGTCGCCCAGCCCGTGTGCGATGACCGCGTCGTAGGCGCCGCGATCGAGGCCCCGCGCCGCCGTGGCCGGGCGGACGGCGCGCGCGCTGGCCGGCACCTCGCGCTGGCGCGTCCACCACGCCGCCGGGTCGCCCGGGTCGGGCACGATGACGTCGAGCCGGGCCACGGTACCCGGCGCGGCGTGAGCCAGCGTGGCCAGCGCGTGGACGAAGCCGGGCACCCGGTCGGTGGTCAGGACTCGCAGTGGACGTCGCATGGCATCGATCTCGCTAGCAACGATCGTTCCGGAGGGTCTGATGGCGAAGATCGTCGTGAACGACGTCGAGCGGGGCGCGGCGGACCGCCCGCAAACCTGGGGAGATCTGCTGTCGGAGCTCGACGCACAGCTTGCGCCGGACGGTCAGATCGTGACGGCCGCCCGATTCGACGGCGTCGACGAACCGTCATTCCGTGACGATGCGCTCACCCGGCGCATGCTCGCCGAATGGGCGGTGGTCGAGATCACCAGCGAGGCGCCGCGCGACCTGCTGTCGTCGTGCCTCGCCGACGTGGAGGGGAATCTCGCGTCGATGCGCGAGGCGGTCCTCAAGCTGGGCGACGTGTTTCGCGGCCCGCGCCTTGGCGTGGCCAACGACGGCCTCGCACACGTCGCCGAAGATCTCCGCGCCCTCGTCAGCCTCACCGAGATGCTCTCGGGACCGCTCGGCGTCGAGCTGCACGCCCTGAAGACGCAGGGGCAGACCGTCGACGGACACCTGTACGAGCTCGGCCGGCTCTTGGAGCAGCTCGTGGAGGCGCAGCAGGGCGGCGATTGGCTCACCGTCGCCGACATCCTCGAGTTCGACCTCGAGCCGGCCCTCGCCAACTGGCAGGCGATCTTCTCGACGCTCCGCTCGCATCTCGCGGCCGCCGCGCCGGCGCGCGCCGAGTCGGCGTCGTGAGCGGCGCCGCCCTGCGCCTCGCCCCGGCCCCGGCCTTCGTGCCGTTCGCCCGCCCTGACGTGGGGCGCGGCGAGGCGGAGGCCGTGCTCGAGACGCTGGCGTCGGGGTGGCTCTCGACCGGACCCAAGGTGCAGGAGTTCGAAGCGGCCTTCGCCCGCTACGCGCGCGCGCCGCACGCCGTGGCCGTCAACTCGTGTACGGCCGGCCTCCACCTCTCGCTGCTCGCCGCCGGGATCGGGCCGGGCTCGACGGTGGTGACGACGCCGCTCACGTTCTGCGCCACGGCCAACGCCATCATCCACACGGGGGCGACGCCGGTGTTCGCCGACGTCGACCGCCGCACCATGAACCTCGATCCGGCGGCGGCCGCCGAGGCCGTGCTCCCCTCGACGCGCGCGGTGCTGCCGGTCCACTTCGCCGGACGGCCCGTTGACGTGGCCGGGTTCCGCGCGCTGAAAGCGCGGCACGGGCTGACGATCATCGAGGATGCGGCGCACGCCGTCGAGGCGGCGTGGCGCGGCGAGAAGGTCGGCGCCGTGGCCGACTTCACGTGCTTCTCCTTCTACGCGACGAAGAACCTGACGACGGGCGAGGGCGGCATGGTCACGACCGCGAGCGGTGCGCGCGCGGAGTGGCTGCGCGTCGCGGCCCTGCACGGGATGAGCCGGGATGCGTGGAAGCGCTACCGCGCCGACGGCGTGCCGCAGTACGACGTGGTGATGCCCGGCTTCAAGTACAACATGATGGACCTGCAGGCGGCCATCGGGCTCCGGCAGCTGGCGCGGCTCGACGCCATGCACGCGCGCCGCGCGGCGATCTGGGCGCGCTATGACGAGGCCCTGGCCCCGTTACCGCTCGTGCGGCCGGCCCCGCCGGAGCCCGACACCGTCCACGCCCGCCACCTGTACACCGTGCTGGTCGACGAGACGGCGTGCGGCTGGTCGCGGGACGCCCTGCAGCAGGCGCTCCAGGCCCGCGGCATCGGCACGAGCGTCCACTTCCGCGCGCTGCACCTGCACGCGTACTACGCCGAGCGGTTCGGCCTCCGCCGCGGGATGTTCCCGCACGCCGAGCACATCTCCGATCGCACGCTGTCACTGCCGCTGTCGGCGGCGACGTCCGACGAGGACGTCGAGCGCGTCGTGGAGGCGCTCACCGACCTGCTCCGATGAGGGTGCTCTTCCGCGTGGCGGCCGGGCCGCGCCTCGGCTTCGGCCACCTGCGCCGCGCC
>JBFMCA010000110.1:0-14569 GCA_040754955.1 Acidobacteriota bacterium
TGGGGCGGGTGGGGAGGGCGACTACCTCAACTGTCCGTTCACGAAGGACGAATACGATGCGTTCTACGAGGCGCTCGTAGCGGCGGAGTCGGCGACGGTGCGCGACTTCGACAACACGAAGTTCTTCGAGGGGTGCCTGCCCATCGAGGTGATGGCGCATCGCGGGCGCGACACCCTGAGGTTCGGGCCGATGAAGCCCGTCGGGCTCATCGATCCGCGGACGGGACGGCCGCCCTACGCCGTGGTCCAGCTCCGGCAGGACAATCTCGCGGGCGACCACTACAGCCTCGTGGGCTTCCAGACGCAGATCAAGTGGGGCGATCAGGCGCGCGTGCTGCGGATGATTCCGGGGCTCGAGGCGGCGGAGTTCGTGCGCTTCGGGATGGTCCACCGCAACACGTACATCTGCGGTCCGAAGGTGCTTTTGCCGACATGGCAGACGCGCGCGCGCGCGGATCTCTTCTTCGCCGGCCAGGTGTCGGGCGTCGAGGGCTACGTCGAGTCGGCTGCCTCGGGCCTGCTGGCCGGGCGGAACGCCGCGCGGCTGGCACTCGGCCATGCGCCCGCCGCGGCGCCGCGCACGACGGCCATCGGCGCGCTCGCCCACTACGTGTCGCACGCCGACCCGCGGCACTACGATCCGACGAACATCACGCACGGCATCATGGCGCCGCTCGATCAGCCGCCCCGCGACAGGCTCGCGCGGAAGCTGCGGCTGGCGGAGCGGGCGCTGGCCGATCTCGAGGCGTGGGCCGGCGCCACGGTTCACGCATGAGGGCGCACGTCGCGGCCTTCCTCGACTTCCTCCGGCTCAACCGCAATCTGTCGGCCCATACCGTCCGCGCGTACGAGAGCGACATCGCGCAGTACCTGCGGGCGACGGCGGCAGGCCTGGCGCGGCCCGTGTCGGCGCTGACGCCGCGCGATCTGGATCTGACCTCGGTGCGCGCCTACCTGGCGGCGCTCGGCCGGACGGGCCAGGCGCGGGCGAGCATGGCGCGGAAGCTCTCGGCCCTGCGCACGTTCGTCCGCTTCCTGCGGCGCGAGGGCGTGCTGGCGCACGACCCGGCGGCGCTCGTCGTGGCGCCGCGCCGCGACCAGACCATCCCGACGCACCTCACCGAGGCCGAGATGGCGGCGCTGCTCGAGACGCCCGACGCGACCACGGCCCTCGGGCGCCGCGATCGGGCCATCCTGGAGCTGTTCTACGCCTCGGGTCTCCGGTTGAGCGAGCTGGTCGGCCTGGATCTCGAGGATGTGAGCCTCAGCCAGCGGGTGCTGCGGGTTGTCGGCAAGGGCGGCAAGGAGCGTCAGGTGCCGTTCAACGCGGCCGCCGAGCGCGCGCTGCGCGCGTGGCTGAAGGACCGCGCGGTGCTGCGCTTCGAGCGGCACGGCGAGGTGCCGCGGCAGGGGACGCGCCGCGCGCCCGGCGATCCGCTGTTTGTCAACTACCGCGGCTCGCGGCTCACCGGCCGGAGCGTCCACCGGCTGGTGCTCCGGTCGATGGCGCAGTGCAGCGCGCGGACCGGCGTGAGCCCCCACGCGCTGCGCCACTCGTTTGCCACGCACCTGCTGCAGCGCGGCGCGGACCTCCGCGTGATCCAGGAGCTGCTGGGCCACGCGCGCATCAGCACCACCCAGCGCTACACGCACCTCGATGCCGCCCGCCTCATCGACGTGTACCGGCAGGCGCACCCGCGGGCGAAGAAGCAGAAGGCCTGAAGGAGGCGTTCGTGACTCGATGTATCGTGCTCGCGCTGCTGCTGTGGGCGGCGAGTCCCGCGGCGGCCCAGACGGCCGAGGAGCCCGAGAAGCCCGAGAAACCGGTGGACGTCTTCGGCTTCACGCTGCCGGAGAGCGCGCGGCTCAGGATCGGCGCCACGTTCATCGCTGGCTGGTCGCACGACGGCATGCAGGCGCAGCTCGGCTTCGAGAAGCAGGGGCGCGTGGCGCAGGCGACCATCGCGTTCACCGGCCGCCTGACCGAGCGCGTGGGTTACCACGTGTCGTTCAACCCCGTGAACGAGACCGCGTCGACGCCCGCGTGCGGCGAGGAGCACTACTTCTTCCCGAACGACCCGCGCGTCTACACGGCCGGGCCCGCCGTGCCGTGCGACCCGGAGCAGGGGCACAAGCGCGTCGACACCTACAACACGCTCGCCCTCGACTACATCGTCCAGCAGGGACCGCTGCGCGAGGGCTTCGTCGACTACCGCGCCACCGACCGGCTGTCGGTGCGCTTCGGGCGGTTCATCCTGCCGGTGGGCTTCGCCCCGCTCGAGGTCGGATCGTGGACGGCGAAGGACCTGACGCGCATCCAGCGGCTCAACGCCGAGGCCAACTTCGGCGTCATGCTCGCCTGGTCGGCGCGGCGCGGGGCCGGGCGGCCCTTCGTGGACGCCGCCGTCATGGGCGTGCTCGGCGACGGCAACCGCGAGAAGGACTACGCCTGGTTCTACTTCGCCGACCCCACGCTCGACAGCAACAGCGCGCTCACGGCGGTGGCCAGCGCGCGGGTCAGGCCGCGCGACGACGTGGACCTGCGGGTGGCCTACAAGCGCGGCTTCACCGGATCGAAGGTGGAGCGGCTGCCCAGCTACTGGGCGTCCAAGCGCCATGACGAGGCACTCGTGCTCTCGGGACGGTTCGAGCCGCAGCCCTGGGTGGCGGTCTTCGGCGAGTACGCGCGCTACGTGTGGGGACCCACGGCCACCTCGGCCGAGCTGGTCGGCGTCGACCCCGCGCCCATCGAGAAGCCCGGCTACTACGTGGGCGCGACCGTCGCGGTGCCCGTGACCGGCCGGCTGCGCGCCGGCGTGACCGCGACGCGGGAGGAGATCTCGCGCGATGACAGCCTCGTCAAGTTCCTCGCCGCCGAGCGGCTCTACGGCGTCGAGATGGGGAAGAAGGACCGCGGCACCATCGTGCGGGCCTTCGTCGAGGTCTCACGCCGCGTCACCGCGGGCCTGTTCTGGGCGGATGTCTCCAACCCGTTCCCGTGGATCAGCGGGAGCTGGCCGGTCAGCGGGCCGCGCGCCTTCACGGGGCGCGATCCTGGCCGCTACGGTCTTGCCGTGATCGTTCAAACGCCCTAAGTTGTCCTAATTTAGGACATATTGACATTAGAGTCGTTTCATGTCACTCTTGCGCTGCGGGGGTGGGTCATGTGCCGCAGCAGTGGTTCAGTCGCCGTCGCTCTTCTAATCGCGCTGGGCGTTCTGGTCTTCCCGGGCGCGGTGACGGCACAGACCCGCCCGGCGCCCGCCGGCGATCCCCTCCGCCTGCAGCCGCTCGACCAGGGCCCCGGCGCCTTCCTGCGCATCCCGAACGCCATCGTCGGCTACGCCCAGACGTCGAACGGCGACCGCCTGGCAGCGGTGGTCCTGCGGCTTCGCAACCTCTACTCGGGCGATATCGTCGCCGCGGGCGTGTCGGACGAGCACGGTCGGTTTGCGTTTCGCAACGTGCCGGCGGCCACCTACATCGTCGAGGCGACCGGCGCGGATGAGAAGGTCATCGCCGTGAGCCCGGTGGTGACGCTGGCGTCCCACGAGGTGGGCCAGGTGGTGGTCACGCTGCCCGATGCGATTCCGCTCGACGGGTGGCTGCCGAGCGCCACGAGCGCGGTGACGGCCACGGCCGCCAGCGCCGGCGTCACGGCCATCGCGCCCGGCGTGCCGGTGAGCCCGAACCGCTGACGCCGGGGCCGCCGCGCTCACGTCGGAAAGGTATCCACCACGTCGTAGTGCAGGACGCGCCGGTCGAAGTCCACGAGCATCTGCCGCGCGGGCTCCGGAACGACGGCGACCTCGGCGTCGTCGCCGGCGAAGCGCCGGACGGCGTCGAGCGACTCCCACCGGGTGACGACGAGGAATTCGACGCCGTCGGGGACGTCGCGCCGGAGGACGGCGGCATCGATGAAGCCGTCGATGCCGTGGAGCTGGCGAAAGGTGTCGGAGCGGAGATGGTCGAGATAGCGGTCGGCGTGCTCGCGGCGGGCGAGCCCGCGCCAATGCCTGGCGATCATGCCCCTAGGATAGCCGGACCGGCGCCCGGCCCGGCGCGCGTCGGGGCGGCCGCGCTCAGACGACGCTCACTGGGGCCCGCCGCCGGGGCAGCTCGATGCCGAGCGTCTTGATCTTGTAGTTCATCACGCGGGGCGAGATGGCCAGCAGCTCCGCCGCGTCCTTCTGGACCCAGTTCGACATCTTGAGCGCCTCGACCAGCGCCTGCCGCTCGACGTCCTCGAGCGCGATGCCGGTCGGCGGGATCTTGACGACCGAGCTGGTCTCGCGCGATGTGCTGCTGCCGGCGGAGTCGCCCAGCCGCAGATCGGCTGCGGTGATGACCGATCCCTCGGCGAGGAGCGCCGCCCGTTCGATGGCGTTCTCCAGCTCGCGGATGTTGCCCGGCCAGTTGTAGCGCATCAGCAGCTTCTGCGCGTCGCTGTCGAGCCCGTCCAGTTTCTTCTTCAGCTCGCCGCTGAAGCGGCGGACGAAGGCCATGGCGATGGCCAGGATGTCCTCCTTGCGCTCGCGCAGGGGCGGCGTCTCGACGCTCACGACGTTGAGGCGGTAGTAGAGGTCCTCGCGGAACTGCCCGGCCGCCACCATGGCCGGCAGGTCGCGGTTGGTGGCCGCGATCAGGCGCACGTCGACCTTGATGGTCCGCGTGCCGCCCAGCCGCTCGAACTCGTGCTCCTGCAGCACGCGCAGGATCTTGGCTTGCGTGCTCGCGCTCATGTCGCCGATCTCGTCGAGGAAGAGCGTGCCGCCGTCGGCCTGCTCGAAGCGGCCGATGCGCTGGCGGTCGGCGCCGGTGAACGCGCCCTTTTCGTGCCCGAACAGCTCGGACTCGAGCAGGTTCTCCTGGAGCGCCGCGCAGTTGACCTTGACGAAGTTGCGCGACGCGCGCAGGGAGTTGTGGTGGATGGCGCCGGCGACGAGCTCCTTGCCGGTCCCCGTCTCGCCGCGGATGAGCACCGTGGAGTTGCTCTTGGCCACCTTCCGCACGACCGACAGCACGCGCTGCAGCGGTTCGCTCGACCCGACGATGCGGTTGAAGTCGTAGGTTTCCTGCTGCTCGTGGCGCAGGTAGTCGAGCTCGTGGCGCAGGCGCTTCAGCTCGAGCGCCTTCTCGATCTTCACCTCCATCTCCTCGATCTCGAAGGGCTTCTGCACGTAGTCGAACGCGCCGTGCTTCATCGCCTCGACCGCCGTCGAGACCGACCCGAAGGCCGTCATCAGGATGACCGACGCCGTCGGATGGAGCGTCTTGGTGGTCCGGAGCACGTCGAGTCCGTCGGAGCCGCCCATCTTGAGGTCGCTCACGACGACGTCGAAGTAGCCCTCGTGGAGCTTCTCGATGGCGAGGTTGCCGTTGCTTGCCTCGTCCACCTCGTGCCCCGCGGCCGTGAGCGCCAGCGCAAGGCCGCGCCTGAGCGCGTCGTGGTCGTCTGCCACCAGAATGCGTCCCATGGTCATTTCATCCAGGCGTGCGAGCCCTCGACGGGCAGCGTCACGCGGAAACACGCCCCGCGCCCCGGCGCGGTCGTGAGGTCGATGCGCCCCTCGTGGGCGTCGACGATCTTGCGCACGATGGCCAGGCCGAGCCCCGACCCCTGCGGCTTGGTCGTGAAGAACGGGTTGAACACCTTGTCGGCCAGCTCCGCCGGCAGCCCCGGTCCCGTGTCGCGCACGTCCACGACGACGGTCGGCACGGGCTGGTGGCCGTCGGGCGCGAGCGCGCCCTTGTCGAGCTTGTCGGTGAGCCGCGCGGCCAGCGTGACGCTGCCGGTGCCGCCAAGCGCCTCGTACGCGTTGATGAGCAGGTTCGCGAACACTTGCGTGAGCTGGTGCTGGTCGCCCTCGACGGGCGGCAGGTCGGCCGGGATGTCGAACTTCACGGTGATCTGCCCGCGCTTGCCCTTGCCGTCGGCCAGCGTCACGGCGTTGCGCAGCGCCAGCGCCAGCGCGGTGCGCTCGATCTGCAGCCGCACGGGCCGGACGAAGTCGAGCACTTCCTGCACGATGGCGTTGGCCATCTTGGCTTCCGAGATGATGTCGGCCACGAGCGCCAGCGCCTCGCGGTTGTCGCCAAGCTGGCGGCGGAGCAGCCCCGCCATCACCTCGATGCCCGCGAGCGGGTTCTTGATCTCGTGCGCCACCGCCGCCGCCATCTCGCCTACCGCGGCGAGCCGGTCGCGCAGCCGTTCGCGCTCCTCGAGCTGCTCGACGTGCGTCAGGTCCTTGAAGAAGAGCGCCGCCCCCACCGGCGCGCCGTCGTCGTCGCGCACGAGCGAGAGCGTGTAGCCGATGACCGTGTCGGTGGACTTCAGCCGGAGCTCGGCGCGGTTCGGCAGCGTGTCCATCTCGAACGCGCCGCCCAGCACGCGCACGATGTCGGGATGCTGGCGCAGCAGGTCGGCATAGGCCTGTCCCGCATGGCCCGGCCCGGGCGACAGGCCGAAGACCCGGCAGGCTTCATCGTTGATGAGCACGATGGCGCCTTCGCGGTCGACCGCGAGCACGCCGTTGCGCATGTTGGCGACCATGTGCCGGAAGAAGACGTCCAGGGCGCGGCGGGGCGGTCGGGAAGCGGCCATGGTCATGTGTGCCGGGGCCCGGCATCGCAAACGCCGTACCCCGCCTTCGAGAGCGCCAGAGACGCTCTAAGTCATTGGGATTACAGAAATTGGATTATGACGCAGGCCCGACGATAATTACAGAATTGTAATCGAAATTACGGCTCCTGTGCGGATTCGCTCGCAGCCTGTTCCTGGAGCATCTCCCACTGGCTGAGCAGGTCGCCGACCTCCCACATCAGGTGCTGGTGTTGGTCGAGCGTCGGGCGCGCCTCGTCGTGGCGCTCGTAGAAGCCTGGCGCGGCCATGGTTGCCTCGAGCGCCTTGATGGCGCGCTCCTTCTCGGCGATCCGCGCCTCGAGGCCGGCGATGCGATCGAGCAGCGCGCGCCGGGCCTTGTCGCGCTTCCGCTGTTCGGCGATGTCGCGCTTGCGCTCGGCGTAGTTCTCGGCCTTCGGCGCCTCCGCCGCCACCTTTGTCATTGGTCCTTTGTCATTGGTCCTTTTCCCTGCGTCATTCGCCCGTCGCCCTTCGTCGTTCCCCCTTTCCTTGCTCCACAGGAACTCCTCGTAGGTGCCGGGATACAGGCGGGCCTGCCCGCCGCCGACCTCGACGATGCGCGTGGCGAGGCGCTCGACGAAATACCGATCGTGGGAGACGAAGATGAGCGTGCCGCCGTAGGCCTCGAGGGCGTCGAGGAGGACCTCCTTCGAGTCGAGGTCGAGGTGGTTGGTGGGCTCGTCGAGCAGGAGCGTGTTGGACGGGCGCAGCAGCATCCGCGCCACTGCCAGACGCGTGCGCTCGCCGCCGGAGAGCACGGCGGCTTTCTTGTAGACGTCGTCGCCCGAGAACAGGAAGCCGCCGAGGATGTTGCGGATGGCCGGCACCATCGTGTCGGGCGACCCAGCGGCCAGCGTCTCGTACACCGTGAGCGCCGGGTCCAGCCGCGTGGCCTCGTCCTGCGCGAAGTACTGCATGACGACCTGGTGCCCCTCGACGCGGGTGCCGCGGTCCGGCGCCTCGTCGCCCGAGAGCAGGCGCATGAGCGTCGACTTGCCCGCGCCGTTGGGCCCGACGAGCGCAATGCGGTCGCCGCGCTCGATGTGCAGGTCGACCGCGGCGAGCACGACCTTGTCGCCGTACGCCTTGCGCGCGCCCCTCAGCTCGAGCACCATGCGCCCGCTCTTGACCGCGGCCGGGAACTGGAAGTGGATGTGCCTGCGCTCGGGCGGCACCTCGATGCGCTCGATCTTCTCGAGCATCTTCAGGCGGCTCTGCACCTGCGCGGCCTTGGTCGCCTTGTAGCGGAAGCGGTCCACGAACTCCATCACGCGGGCGATCTCGTCGTCCTGCCGCTTCTTCGCCTCCCGCAGCCGCGCCATCCGCTCCGCGCGCTGGACGAGGAACTGCGAGTAGTTGCAGGCGTAGTCGGTGATGGTCCGCAGGCCGAGGTCCGCGATGCGCGTGACCACCGCGTCGAGGAAGTACCGATCGTGCGACACGAGGATCACGCTGTGCGGGTAGCCGGCCAGGTACTCCTCGAGCCAGTTGCGCGCCTCGAGGTCGAGGTGGTTGGTCGGCTCGTCGAGCAGGAGCAGCCCCGGCTGCTGCAGCAGCAGCTTGGCGAGCGCGAGCCGCATCTGCCAGCCCCCCGACAGGTGGTCGGTGAGCGCGTGGAAGTCGGCGTGCGCGAAGCCGAGGCCGCGGAGCACGGTGGCCACCTTCAGATCCATCTGATAGCCGTCGGCGTGGCGGAAGCGTTCCTGCAGCTCCGCATACCGATGGAGCAGCGCGTCGTGTGCCTCCGCGGGCATCGCGTCGTCGCCGAGGCGGTGCTCGAGGTCGTGGAGCTCGGCTTTCAGGTCCAGCAGCGGCTCGAGCGCGAGGCTCGCCTCGTCGATCACGGTGCGCCCGGCGTGGGTCAGCCCGTCCTGCGGCAGGTAGCCGACGGTGAGCGCGTTGGGTTTGAGAATGGTGCCCGCATCGGGCTCGTCCAGGCCCGCGAGCATGCGCAGCAGCGTGGTCTTCCCGGCCCCGTTGGGTCCGCAGAGCCCGACGCGATCGCGGTCCCCCACCTGCCAGGTGACCTGGGAGAGGAGGACGCGATCGCCGAACTGCTTGGTGAGGGACTGAAGCTGAATCACTCCCCGAGCGCTCTGGCCGCAGCGGCCAGGACCTGCGGGACGCGGAACGGCTTGGTCAGATACCCGGACACGCCGAGGTTGACGGCCTCAATGGCGCTCGACTCGGTGGAGAAGCCCGTGATGATGATGACGGGGAGCTCGGCTTTGAGGCGCTTGGCTTCGCGAATGAGCGACAGTCCGTCGAGACCGGGCATCTTCAGGTCCGCGATGAGCAGGTCATAGTGGCCCAGGCGCAGCCGCTCGATGGCGGCCCGCCCGTCGGGCGCGGTTTCCACTTCGTACTCGGCAAGCGCCAGCGTCTTCGACAGTAGCTCGCGGATGCTGGCCTCGTCGTCGACGACGAGCACGCGGGGCCGGCCCGTCCGCGCCGGCGGCGGGCGGTCGGCGGGCGCCGCGGCCCGCTCGCCGCGCGGGCGCTGGGCGTCGAGCCACGCGTCGATGTCCCGCTTCCGGAACCGCCACTGGCGGCCGACGCGCACGGCGGGGATCTTGCCCGCCTTGATCAACCGGTACACCGTCCTCAGGTTGACCTGGAGGTACTCCAGCACCTCCTCTGTCGTCAGGAAGACTTCATCGCTTGGGAAGTTGATGCTCACCGAGCTCCTTGATTCCGTGTATTTTACCCAAAAGTTCGGCCCCGGGTGCACAGAGTGCACAGAGAGCGGCGGGCGGCGCCCGGGCCAGACTTTCGGTCCCCTCCGGCCGTCTTAGCTACCAGGGAGCCCGGCTCCCGGCCTTCAAAAGGAGACCCGCCTGCTGCAGATGGCGGTGAGCGACGAGGATCTCGTAGCCCGGTCGATCGACGGGGATGTCGACAGCTTCAACCAGCTGGTCAGGCGCTGGGAACGGCCGATCTACGCGCTGGCGTACCGGACCATCGGCCGGGAAGAGGACGCGCGCGACATCGCGCAGGACACGTTCCTGCGCGCGTTTCGCGCCTTGCCGGGCTTCAAGGGGCAGGCGAAGTTCTCGTCGTGGCTCTATCGCATTGCCCTGAACCTCTGTCGCGACTGGATGCGGCGCCAGCGGCGGACGCCGCTCGTGGCGGCCCCCGAGGGCGTGGACCTGGTCGAGCTCGCGGCCGAGCAGGGCCCGGTGGAGTCCATCGAGGAGCTGGTCGCGCGCCAGGAAATGAGCCGGGCGGTGGCCGAGGCGATGGCGGCGCTGCCGGAGGAGCAGCGCACGGCCATCATCCTCAAGGAGTACCACGGGCTGACGTTCCAGGAGATTGCGGACCTGCAGAACTGTCCGCTGAGCACGGTGAAGACGCGGTTGTACCAGGGCCTGACGGTGCTGCGCCGCCAGTTGGATGCGGCGGGCGCACGTGGGATGAGGGGACGGACATGAGCACGACGATGGGTTGCGACGACAAGGAACGGCTCGTCGCGTACCTCTACGAGGATCTCGCGACCTCGGAGCGGCTGGCGGTCGAGCGGCATCTGGCGGGCTGCGCCGCGTGCGCGGCCGAGCTGGAGTCGCTCGGCGCGGTGCGCGGGCTGCTGGCGGGCTGGACGCCGCCCGACGCGGAGCTGGGCTTCGAGATCGTCCGGTCGACGCGCCGCGCCGCGCCGGCGGCGCGCGGGGCATGGGCGTCGGCCCTGCCAGTCTGGGCGCAGGTTGCGGCCGCAGCGCTGGTCGTGGCCGCCGGCGCCGCCATCGCCAACGTGCAGGTGCGCTACGGCGCCGAGGGCCTGAGCGTCACGACGGGGTGGCTGAACGCCCCACAGATGGGGCCCGCGCCGGCCGCGCCGGCCGGGCTGGCGCAGGCGCCCCGCGACGACGAGTGGCGGGCGGCGCTGGCGGCCCTCGAAGAGAAGGTGCAGCGCGACCTCGACCGGCTGCGGGCCGACGCGCCCGCGCGGGCCGCGGCGGCCGCGCCGGATGAAGCGGCGGTGCTCCGCCGCGTCAATGCGCTCATCGAGGCGAGCGAGCAGCGGCAGCGCAAGGAGCTGGCGTACCGCCTGTCGCAGATGGGGCGCGACTTCGACGTCCAGCGGCGCGCGGATCTGGTGCGCATCGAGCGCGGCCTGGGGCAGCTCGACGCCCGCGCGGGCGCCGAGGCCGCCCGGCAGCGGCAGCTGCTCAACTACGTGATGCGCGCCTCGACGCAGCCGGTACCGTGAGGGGACCACGAGTCATGACCAAGCACAGCACGACGGGATGGGTAGTGGCGGCGGCGCTCGCGCTGGCGGGCACGGCGGCCGCGCAGACGGCGGCGCGCCCGGCCGACCAGTCGGATCTCCGCCATCAGATTTACGTCATGGAGGGCGCGCTCGCCCGCGCCGTGGAGTTCGGGGCGCAGAGCCTCAACCGCGAGATTCGATCCGTCATGCCCGAAGCGCTCGTCCTGGCGGGCCAGGCGCAGGCGCGCGGCATCTATCTGGACGGCTACGGCGTCTTCTTCGACGTCCAGGTGCCGGTCCTGCGCCAGAGCGTGATGTGGAGCGTGCGCATGCTCCTCGATCAGGACGAAGTCGGCATCCGCAACGCGCTCGGCGCGCTGAAACGGCACGTGCAGACGGTGACCGACCCGGCGGTGCGGGCCTCGCTCGAGAACGCCATCAGCCGGCTCGAGCTGCAGGTGGGCCCGATGGCGGTGGCGCCCGCGCCGCCCGCGCAGGCGGCGCGCCAGGCAAGCACCGGGTCGACCACGGTGGGTGCCGCCGTGATGACCCCCGACGCGCCGTCCGCGCCCGCGCCCGCGCCGCGCGCGGCCCTGCCGGTGGATCGGCTCTGGGTGAAGGATCCGAGCCGCGCGTACACCGAGGCCGTGCAGCGCGCGCTCATCGACGCGATGATCGACTTCAGCGCGCCGATGAAGATCAGCGCCGAGGAGTGGCTCACGGTGGCGGCGCGCGACAACGAGCCGCGCGACCTGCTGGCGCCCCAGGATCCCTACGACGAGGTGGTCACCGTGCTCCTGCAGATCAGGGGCGGCGACCTCGCGGCCTACCGCGCGGGGACGATCGACCGCGACGAGGCCCGGCGCCGGGTGACGATCAGGCAGTTCTGACGTCCGCCGGCGTGGCGTAGAATTCCCCCATGGGCCGCGCCCTTCCGCTCCTCCTGCTGGCCGGCGTCCTCGCGGGCGCCGGCTGTCGAACCGTCGATCCCACCACTGTGCTCGCGCCGGCCGAGGTCGTGACCGGCTGGTACGACGCCGGCATTCTCGAGGACGGCAAGAACAAGCTGGTGCCGAGCATCTCGCTCCGCCTGCGGAACACCTCCACCGAACCCGTGCGGTCGGTCCAGATCAACGCCATCTTCCGGCGCGTCGGCGAGGCGGAGATGTGGGGCGAGCACTTCGGCTGGGCCATCCAGCGCGAGCCGCTCGGGCCGGGCGAGCTGACCGAGCCGCTCGTGCTGCGGTCGGGCCTCGGCTACACGGGGCTGCAGCCCCGGATGCAGATGCTGCAGAACAAGGAGTTCGTCGACGCCAAGGTCGAGATTTTTCTCAAGCAGGGATCGCGGGTCTGGGCTAAACTCGCCGAGTTTCCCATCGACCGGCAGCTCCTGACCAAGTGACGTCGCCCCCATCGCCCCCCTCGACCGCGGCCGGACCCGCCCTCGAACGGCGGCTCGGGCCATTGGATGGCGCGGCCATCATCGTCTCCAACGTCATCGGCGGCGGCATCCTCTTCTTCCCGGTGCTCATCGCGGCCGGCGTGCCCGACGCAACCTGGTTCCTGAGCACGTGGCTCGTCGGCGGCGCGCTGGCCTTCTGCGGCGCGATGGGCTACGCCGAGCTGGCGGCGCTGCGTCCGCGGGCGGGCGGCGAGTACGTGTACCTGCGGGAGGCGTACGGGCCGCTCGTGGGGTTCCTCACGGGCTGGACGTCGTTTGTCGCGGGCTTTGCCGGCGCGCTCGCCGCGAGCGCCGTGTTCTTCGTCCTCTACCTCGACCGTTTCGTGCCGGGCGTCAACGACACGACGCCGTTCTTCACGCTGCCGCTGCCGTACGGCCAGCTCACCTTCTCGCGGCAGACCATCATGGCGACGGTCGTCGTGTGGGCCTTCGCAGGGGTGCACATCCGGGGCGTCGGCCCCGGCCGGCTCGTCACCAACGTCCTCGCCGCGCTCAAGGTGGGCGCGCTGCTCGTCTTCATCGGGCTGGGGGTGGCCATCGGCGCAGGCTCGTCCGGCAATCTCGCCGAGACAGCGGGCGCCGTCTCGGCGACGAGCTACCTCGGCGCGCTGGTCCTGGTGATGTTCACCTACTCGGGCTGGAACGCCGCGGCGTACATGGCCGAGGAGGTGCGCGATCCGGGCCGCAACCTGCCCGTCGCGCTGGCGCTCGGCACCCTGGCCGTCGTCGTCATCTACGTCCTGCTGAACGGGCTCTACCTGTACGTGATTCCCATCGACCAGCTGATGACGGTGCAGGGCAGCCTGCTGGACGTGGTCGCCGATCGGCTGCTGGGCGTCCGGGCCGGCGACATCATGGGCGTCGTCTCGCTCGTCAGCCTGGGGGCATCGATCAACGCGATGACGTTCGCGGGGCCCCGCGTGTACTTCGCAATAGCGCGCGACAACGTGTTCGTCCCGGCGGCGTCGCGCGTGCACCCGCGGTACAGGACGCCGGCGACGTCGGTCGTGGCGCAGTCCATCTGGGCGACGCTGCTCGTCCTCACCGGGAGCCTCGACGCGCTGGGCAACTACGTCGGCTTTGCCATCACGCTCTTCGCCGGCATCGCGGTGGGTGCCGTGTTCGTGCTCCGCGCGCGCGATCCCGAGGCGCCGCGGCCGTTCAAGGCCGTCGGCTATCCGCTCACGCCCGCCATCTTCGTCGTCGCCAGCCTCGCGATCGTCCTGAACGCGATCTACACCAATCCCGTGGTCACCGGCTGGGGCCTGCTCGTCATCGCGTCGGGCATCCCGCTCTACTGGTGGTTCAGCCGCCGCTCGCTGCCCGCGCCGGTCCGCGCGAGCGCCCACAGCGTCAGCGCGGCCACCGCGCCGTCCGACGCCGCAAAGAGCAGGAACGACGCCGGCGATCCGCGCAGCAGGTAGTCCAGCACGAACACCAGGGCGCCGCCGCCCTTGAGCAGCGGGCCCATCAGCCACAGGTACGCCCGGTACCGCACCGGATCCCGATACGGCAGCAGGTAGCCCAGGCCCACGACGGTGACGAAGAGCGCGTTGAGATCGACGTGGATGGGCGGCTCGGGCGGGGGCACGCCGAACCAGGTTTCGAGGAGGCCGCGGAGGAAGACGAGCGCGACGCCGACCGACACGTCGTAGGCGCAGGAGATGGCGGCGACTGCCCGGAGCATGCCGCCATCTTAGCCTGCCTGTCGGCCGCCGCTCAGGGCTGCCGCGTCAGCTCGCCGTGGAACGTGATGGTCCGGTCGATCTGCACCCGCACGTCGTAGACGAGCGTGTTGTAGCCCGGCTTGCGCACCTCGATGCGGTAGCCGCCCTCCTCCAGCCGGAGCGACTGGAACATGCCGTCGAAGTCGTCGACGATGCCGGCGTAGTAGCCGTCGACCCAGACCTCGGCGTCCTTCGGCGTCACCTTGAAGCGCAGGCCGCCGGTGAGCTCATAGCGATAGGCCCGTCCGTACGGCGGATACCCGTAGCCGTAGCCGCCCGGGTAGCCCCAGTACGGCGAGTAGTAGAAGTAGCCGAGCCCGAAACTGCCGTAGCCCCAGGGGTCGTAGTAGCGCCACGGGTCGCGGTAGACGTACACCGGGCGCGACGGCCGCGAGTAGTACGGGCCGCTGTAGGGACCGCGCTCGCGCGGCACGGCGTAGTCGCCGCTCTGGCCGCGGTTGCCCTCGCGGCCGCGGGCGGCCGAGTCCTGACCGCTCGGCGGCGACTGCCGATCGCCGCGGCGGCCGACC
>JBFMCA010000111.1:0-14313 GCA_040754955.1 Acidobacteriota bacterium
GCCTATTTTTTCGAGTTTCGAAAAAATAGGCCCGACCCCCTGTCAGGATTTGCGCATGAACCGCAGAATCTGCGCGCTGATTGCGTGTATGGCGCTGCTGGCATCAGCGCCGGCGTCTCAGACGCCCTCGCTCGAGCGCGGCGCCGCTGGCGCCTGGCAGGCCCTGCTCAAGGTGCGCACCACCGCAAGCGTCATGCACACGACCGCGCACCCCGACGACGAGCAGGGCGGCGTGCTGGCGCGGCTGTCGCGCCACGATGGCGCCCGCGTCACGCTCGCGACGCTCACGCGCGGCGAGGCCGGCGACAACGCCATCGGTTCCGAGCTCTTCGACGCGTTGGGCCTCATCCGGACCGAGGAGCTGTCGCTCGCGAACCGTTACTACGGCGTCGACCAGCAGTATTTCACGACGGTCGTCGACTACGGCTTCTCGAAGCGGCTCGAGGAGGCCTTCGACAAGTGGGGGCGCGACGCCGTGCTGCGCGATCTCGTGCGCATCATCCGCGTGGAGCGCCCATGGGTCCTCATCTCGCGGTTCCAGGGCGCCGCGCGCGACGGCCACGGCAATCATCAGGCCGCAGGCCTGCTGACGCGCATGGCGTTCGAGGCGGCCGGCGATCCGTCCCGCTTCCCCGATCAGCTCGCCGAGGGGCTTCGCCCATGGCGTCCCTTCAAGCTCTACGTCGGCGGCGTTCGCGAGAACGAGTCGTGGACCGTGCGCATCGATACCGGCGAGTACTCCCCGGTCCTCGGCGACTCGTTCGACAACATCGCGCGGCGGGGCCTGAGCCTGCAGCGCTCGCAGACCGCGGGGCGGTTTGTGCCGACGTCCGGGCCCAACCTGACCTACCTCTCGCGGGTTGCCACGCGCATCGATGCCCCTGACAGAGAAGCCAGCGTGTGGGACGGTCTCGACACGACCTACGCCGGGCTGTTCGCCACGCTCGGGCGCCCGCTGCCAACCGGGGCCGCCGCCCTGCTCGCCGGCATCGACGCGTCCGTCGCGCGCGCTGCCGCCGCGTTCACGCTGCAGGACCCGTCGCGCGCGGCTCCGGCGCTGGCGGAAGGACTCCGCCTGACCCGCGCGGTCCTTGCGGCGATTCCTGGCGAGGACGATGCCCGGCACGTGCTGACGGTCAAGGCCGCGCAGTTCGAACACGCCATTGCCTCGGCGCTCGGCCTCGAGTTGACGGCGACGGCCGAGCCGTCGGGGCGTGCGGACGCGGCCGGACCAGGGACGTTTCAACCTTCGCCCACGATGCCCGCGCCGGTGCCCGGGCAGGCCTTCGGTGTGCGCGTGCAGCTGGCGAATCGCGGGGGTGTGTCGATTGCGCCGCTTGGCATCGCGCTCGACGCCGCGGACGGCTGGACCGCGGTCGTGCGGCCGCAGGTGCCGGCTGATCCTGCCGCGCTCCCCCGCCACGACGTGTTCTGGCGCTGGTTCCGTGTGACAGTGGCACCCGACGCGCCGATCAGCACGCGACCGTACTTCGCGCGCGACGACATCCGGCAGGGCCGCTACACGCTCACGGACCCGGCGCAGTTCGGGCGCCCGGTGTCCGCGCCCCCGCTGGTGGCTGTCGCACGGTTTGCCATCGACGGTGTCGAGGTCGCGCTGCGCGCGACGGTCAGACGGCGCGAGAGCCGCGCGCCGTACGGCGATGCGTTCGTTGAGGTCCGAGCCGTGCCCCGACTGAGCGTCTCCGTCGAGCCTGCATCCCTCGTCGTGCCGCTGACGGCTGCCGGCCGTCCCTTCTACGTCGACGTGGCGGTGACACACCACGCTGGCGACCCGTCCTCCGGCCGCCTCGCGCTCAGGGTGCCGGCGGGATGGACCGCGACGCCGCCCGAGCACCCGTGGACGCTCGCGCGGGTCGGCGAGCGCGCCGTGTTCCGCTTCGCGGTGACGGCTCCCGGGCTGGACGCGCGCCCGTACGTGCTCGAAGCCGTGGCCGTGGCGGCCGGCCGGGAGTATCGAGACGGCTTCGAACGCATCGAGCATCGCGATCTCGAGCCGCGGTATCTCTATCGCCCGTCCACGGCGACGGTGCGCGGCGTGGACGTGGCCGTCGTTCCGGGACTGCAGGTCGGGTACGTGATGGGCATCGGAGATCAGGTGCCTGCGGGCCTCGCGCAGCTCGGGGCGCAGGTGACGCTGCTCGATGCCCGCGAGCTGGCCGACGGCGACTTGTCGCGCTTCGACGCCATCGTCACCGGCACGCGCGCCTACGCCGTTCGCGACGATCTCCGGGCGTCGAACCGCCGGTTGCTCGACTACACGCGAGAGGGCGGCAATCTGATCGTGCTCTACAACACGCAGGAGTTCGTGCCCGCGGAGTTCGCGCCGTACCCAGCCGAGCTGCCGATGGGCGCCGAGGAGGTCTCCGAGGAGGATTCGCCGGTCGACATTCTCGCGCCGGCTCACCAGGCGTTCACCTGGCCCAACCGGATCACGGCCGCGGACTTCGAGGGCTGGGTGGAGCAGCGGGGGTCGAAGTTCTTTGCGACCTGGGACGCGGCGTACACGCCGATGATCGCGACCTGGGATACCGGCCAGGCGCCGCAGCGCGGCGGGTGGTTGACGACGCGCTACGGTCGCGGCACCTGGACCTATTTCGCCTATGCGCTGCACCGGCAGTTGCCCTATGGCGTGCCCGGTGCGTTTCGGATCACCGCCAATCTGCTGGCGTTGGGGAAGACTCCCTGACGCGCACGAAGAGGCGATACGCCAGGACACCCGCGGTGAGGAACGCGAACGAGAACACGATGCCTTCCCAGGGCCCTGTGAAGAAGATGAAGAGCCACAGCGCGCCCGACAGGACGGCCGGCCACGGATAGAGCCACATCGTGAACGGCTGCGGAATATCGGGGCGATAGCGGCGGAGGAGCACGACGGCCGCGCATTGCCAGATGAAGCGCAGCAGCACCTGCACCTGGATCAGCCAGCTCACGAGCTGCCCGAGCGTGAAGAAGCAGAAGGGAATGGACACGAGCGCGATCGTGGCGAGCGAGACGTCCGGGAAGTGCTTCGACGAGTGCACGTGGCCGAAGGCGCGGAAGAACTGGCCGTCTCTCGCGGCGGCATAGGGAATGCGCGAGTAGCCCAGGATGTTGGCGTAGAGCGAGGAGGCGGCGACGAAGAGGATGAGGCCAGTCATGAGCGTGCCCGCCAGTCGGCCGGCCGCCGGATCCGTGAACGTGCGCTCGATGACGATCGACGCGATCGTCCGCGACTCCTGGACTTCCTGCCACGGGATCATCCCGAGGATGACCGTGGTCATCAGCACGTAGAGCGCCGCAACGAGCAGCGTCGACCCGACGATCGACCGCGGGATGGTCCGGCCAGGGTCCTTGATCTCCGCGCCGATGTTGCAGACCTGGTTGTAGCCGCCGTAGCTGTACATCGCCAGCACCGAAGCGGCGCCCACGCTGGCGAACAGGTGCCGGTCGAGGGTGAACGCCTCCGGAGGAAAGTCGAAGGCCTGAGCGGGCGAGAAGGTGGCGAGGCCGGCGATGATTACCCAACCCACGGTGGCAAGGGTCACCACGAGCATCACCACCGCCAGCCGGCCTACGTCCGCGGTCCTTCGCCACAGCAGGGCCATCATGCCGACGCACACCGCGGCGGCGATGAGGTGGTGCGCGAGCGGGGTCATGTCCGTCCAGACGAACTGCAGGTAGTCGGAGAAACCCACGGCGCCGCTCGCCACCGAGAGGGGCGCGACGAGGATGGTTTGAAAGATGTACAGGAACGCCATCAGGCCGCCCAGGCCGAACGGGCGGAACGCCTCGCGCAGGTACAGGTAGCCGCCGCCGCTGCCCGGCAGAGCCGCGCCCAGCTGCGCGTAGACGAGCCCGTCGGCCAAGGAGAGCACGAGCCCGGCCAGCCAGGCGTACAGCACGTGCGGACCGTTCACGGCCGCCACCATGAACGGAATCGTGAGGAAGGGCCCCACGCCCACCATGGTGATGACGTTGGTGGCCGTGGCCTGCAGCAGGCCCATGGCCCGGTCGAGCTGCGGGTCTGACACGGGGGCAGATGTCATGGGTGCAGGAGCGCGTGGACGAGTGCCGACGCCGCGTCGAGCGAGGGCACGAGCGGGTTCAGCGCGAGAGCCTCGATCTGGTCCTCGATGCGCCCGCTGACGGCGGCTGCCACCGCGGCGCGCTCGTACGCCTTGACCGCGATCATCAGCTCCCGCGCGTGATCGGGAACGGCCGGCACGTCGACCGCATGGGGACCCAAGCTTCCCACGACGCACGGCACCTCGATGATGTCGTCGTCGGCGAGAAAGGGCAGTGTTCCGTGGTTGGCCACATCGAGCGGAAGCACGAGACGCTGATCGCCCGCGATGGCTTCGATGGTCATCGCGGCGATGCGATCGTATCCCGAAAGCACTGCCCACTCCGGGCGCTCGCGCGGAGTCGAACGCCCGGCCTCGAGCTGCATGTAGCCGGCATCCCGCGCGGCCAGATACTGCTCGTAGCGGGCCAGCGGATCGACGGCTCCCGACGCGAGGTCGGCGAACAGGGCGTCGGTCAGGTCCGCCACGATGGCGCCGCGGCTGGTGCCCGAGCGTCGCAGCGCGTCGAGCGCTCGGTCCGGATGGTAGTAGTAGTAGACGTACTCCGTGGGCAGGAGCTTGACGCGCGCGAGCTCCCCGGGTTCGAAGAGCGGCGTGCGATACACGGCGGCCAGGCGCGCCGGGTCGTCCCACAGGCGGTGCAGGTGCGGTTCGCCGTTGGTGTAGACCTCCCGCAACCAGCCCAAGTGGTTCAGACCGAAGAAATCGAAGCGACACTCCCTGGCGGGCAGTCCGAGGGCGCGGGCGGTGTCTTCGAGCAGTTCCATCGGCGTATCGCAGATGCCGACCACGTGCGCGGCGCTGTGCTGGTGAACGGCCTGCGTGACGAGGCTGACGGGGTTCGTGAAGTTGACGAGCCAGGCGTTCGGCGCGCGAGCGGCGATCAGCCGGCCGTACTCGATCATCGCGGGAATCGTGCGGAGGGCCATGGCGAAGCCGGCGGGTCCGACGGTTTCCTGGCCGACGATGCCGTGCGCGATGGCAATCTGCTCGTCGCGGGCGCGCTGTCGTGCGCCGCCCACGCGCAGGCTGGCAATGACGAACTGCGCGCCGTCGATGGCGGCCTCGGCCGTCGCGGTGGCGTCAACCCGCACGCCCGGCGCGGCACGGCGCGCCAGATCGGCGATGCACGCGAGCCGGCTCCGGTCGGTATCGAAGAGCGCGATGCGCTCGACGGGGACTCGGGCGCGCGCGAGGCCGCCCACGAGGAGCGGGACACGAACGCCGGCGCCGCCGAGGATGGCGATCGTCATACCGGCGCCAGGCGGCGAAGGCGCGCGGGCAGCGCGTTCAGGGTGGGCAGCCCGTCGAGGCCTCCGGCGCGGGCGAGGGACGCGGCCGCCACCGCATTCCCGATGGCAAGACAGGCCGGTGGCCCGAGGCCACCGAGCAGGGCCCACAAGAACCCGCCGTTAAAGGCGTCGCCGGCTCCGGTCGTGTCGACGACCGTCCGGACGCGAACGGCCGGCGCGTGGTACTCGCCGTCGCCGGCAATCCACCGGCTCCCGTTGGCGCCCTGCTTCACGATGCTCGTGACCGGTTGTGCGCGCAGCCGGGCCAGCGCATCGTCGAGAGAGCCGGCGCCGGTGTAGAGCCGTGCTTCGGACTCGTTGAGGCACACGAAGTCGAGCGAGGCGATGAGCGCGCCCAGTCCGGGATCGCGGGCGAGCGTCTCGTTCCAGCCGAAATCCCACGAGACCCTCATGCCGCGCCGGCGCAGGCGCATGACGTGACGCTGCCAGACGCGGCAGTCCCGCGGAAAGAACGCCAGATGGACGTGCGCGGCGCGCAGGCCGGCGAGGGTCCGCGCAATGCGCGGCGCGAGGGCCGTGTTGACGCCGTCGACGGTGACGAACGATCGATCGGTGGGCGTCGACAGCGCGACGGACACGCCCTGCGGCTCGCCGGGCCGGCGCAGGTTGCGCACGTTCAGCCGTTCCGCGCGCAGGCGGGCTGACATCGCGGGCGCCAGCGCGCTGACCAGGGTCACGCGCGCTCCGAGGCGGGCGGCTGCGACGGCGGTAATGACCGCGCCCCCGCCCGGGCTGACCGTGAACTGCGCCGCGCGCAGCTCTTCGCCCGGTGCCGGCAGCCGATCCAAGCCCGCGAAGATCAGGTCTTCGTACGCTTCGCCCGCCGCGATCAGCCGTCGAGTCGTCATGCGCGGCCCCGATTCTAACCAAAAGGTGCCTGGCACCTTTCTGACGGACGGAAAGGTGCCAGGCACCTTTTTCGGGGTCGGTCAGGCCGTCACGCGGAGGAGTCCGCGCGCAGGTCGGCCACGTCGTGATCGCGCTGCCAGGTCTGCCGTTTCGTGCGGTGGCGGCAGGGTGTTGACCAGCTCCACCCACCTTGGCGGCAGGCGGACTCGCAGCTCGTCCAGGACGTTCTGCTCGCCCCGTTCTCGAAGCCAGAGTGAGCTCCAGCGCCACTCTTCGGCGCGTTTGACGAGGCCGGCCCTCAGCGGATTGGCCTCGATATACCGAACCACACGAAGCAGCTCCTCGTCACCCGCTATCGGCCTGGACCAGTACCTGCGCTGGAAGACGTGACCGTAGCCCAGGGTTTGGGTGACCTCCCTAATGTGGAGGGAACTGCGAGTTTCCAGCCAGTGCATCGCCGCAGGAATTGCCTGATCCTCAAGGCCGATCGCGGTCATGTGAAAGTGGTTGGGCATCGCGCACAACCCTGGCACTTCCACCGGGTATCGGTGGCGCATCTCGACGATGCGGTCCAGAAACGCCTGGTAATCAGCGTCTTCGTGAAAGAGCAGCTGGCGGTCGTTTCCGCGATTGCAGAGATGGAATGCGACGCCGGCAGGGGTGATTCGTCTGGGACGGGGCATGGGAATCTGAACCTCCGCCCCAGTCCAGGCGCAAGCTGGATGCCGAGAAAAGGTGCCAGGCACCTTTCGGACCGAAAAGGTGCCTGGCACCTTTTTCTCAGCGACGGGCGCGGGTCAGGTGAGGGACGATGCCGAGCAGGCGCTCGATCAGCATGAGCTTGGCGCGGTGATGCATCTCGTGCTCCTTGACGCCAAGCAGCATCTCGAAGCGGGATCGGCTGGACGGCTGGACGGGCGGTGGAAAGCTGACGCGCTCCGCCAGCGTGTCCTCCGACAGGCTTTCGAGCCACGCGGCGAAGCGCTCGCCGTTGACCCTGAGCGCCTCGACGATCTGGGCCTTCGTCGACAGCGCAGCTTCCATTTCCTTTGTCCGCGCAGTGTAGGCTCCCCAATCCTCGAACGACACGAAGGTCTTGCGGTCAACGCCGTGCAGCTGCTCGGCCCACCACGTGGACGTCGCCACGTGCGCCAGCATCTCCGCGACGGTTTGCACGTCTGGTGTGGCCCGGAAGCCGTAGTGCTCGTCGGGGATATCCTCGGCGACCTGGATGGTGTTCTTACGCACGGTGCGGAAGCTCTCCGCCATCTCTCTGGAGCCGTAGTAGGTCATACGGGGATTATAGGAGGGACCACACGCGGCGGTTTTCGAAAGGTTCCGAAAGGCTCCGAGTGGCTCCCCAACGGCCGAGAGGGTCAGCGCCTTCGCGTGTCGAGCAGCTCGCGCACCTTGCGGGCGAGCGAAGCCGGGCTGAACGGCTTGGCCAGGAAGTGCGCCTGGTCGGCAAACGCGGCGTCGGTGCCGGTCACGCCGGTATCGGCGAAGCCCGACACGTACAGGACCTCGAAGGGCGACAGGATCCGCTGCAGCTCCTCCACCAGCCTTCGGCCGTTCATCCCCGGCATGACGACGTCGGTCACCACGAGGTCGAAGCGCCGGCCCTCGCGCGCGATCCGAAGGGCCTCCTCGGGATGCGGCGCCGCGGCCACTTCGTATCCGAGCCGCTGGAGCACGGTCAGCGTCAGCTCGCGAACCGCCGGCTCGTCCTCCACGAGCATCACGGATTCATGGCCTCCGACGACAATGCTCCTCGGGTCGTCCGACTCGGCTGACGCCATGGTCGGCACGACCGGCAGCAGCACGCTCATCGTCGTGCCCACACCCGGGGTGGACTTGACGTCGATGAAGCCGCCGGCTTGCTGCACGATGCCGTACGCCGTCGCGAGCCCGAGCCCTGTGCCCTTGCCCACTTCCTTGGTGGTAAAGAACGGCTCGAAGAGGTGCGCGATCACCTCCGGCGTCATACCCGTGCCGGAGTCGGTGACCGCCAGCCGCGCATACGCGCCGGGGCGGACGCCCGGCGGCAGCTTCAACCCCCGCGACGGCACGGGCACGGTCGCGGTGGACAGGTGCAGGGAGCCGCCTTCGGGCATCGCGTCACGGGCATTGACCACGAGGTTCATGAGCACCTGCCCCAGCTGCGACGGATCGACCCGAACATGCGTCTTCGGCGCGTCGAGGCTCGTCGAGACGACGATGTGCTCCCCGATGAGCCGCAGCACGAGCGGCGACTCCTGCTGAAGGAAGTCGTCGATGGCAATGACCTTGGGCTCGTCGGGATGACGTCGACTGAAGATCAGCAGCTTTCGCGTCAGCTCCGACGCGCGCTCGGTGGCGCGTGAGATCTCCCTGGCCCTGGTGTGCGCCATCGTGTCCGGGCTCGCATCCTCCACCAGCAGGCTGGCGTACCCGGCGATCACCGTGAGCAGGTTGTTGAAGTCATGCGCGACCCCTCCGGCCAGGCGCCCCACCGACTCCATCTTCTGCGCCTGCAGGAACGCGCGCTGGAGAGCTGCGCGCTCGGCTTCGGCAGCCTTCCGGGGTGACAGGTCGCGCGCCGCGCAGTAGAGCACACGCGCCCCGCCGAGCGAGATGCCGCGGGCGCTGACCTCCACCGGAAAGACCGTGCCGTCGGCGCGACGGTGCTCGGTCTCGAACGTCTGGGCGCCCTCGAGATCCAGCGCCAGGTCGCGGCGAAGCTCGTCCGCCGTCCACCGCGCATCCCAGTCGGACACGTGGAGGGCGGGCGGCGCCAACGGATCCCAGCCAAGCATCTGATAGAAGCGGTCGTTCGCCTCCACCAGCCGCCCCGTTTCATCGAGGATGTGGATGCCGTCGAACGACGCCTGCATCAGCGTCTTGTACCGCAGCGCCTCCTCTCGCCGGCGATCGTCGGCCCGCTTCTTCTCGGTGATGTCGTCGAGGATGATCTGCACGAACGGCTGCCCGCCGAGGTCGACGCGCTGCATCCGGACCTCGGCGTCGAACTCCCCGCCTCCTCGGCCGATGTAGCGGAACTCCGCGTCGACGCGCTCGCCGGCGAGCGCGTGAGCAAACAGGCGGCCCACCTTCTCGCGCGAGAGCGTCCCGTCGGGCTGCCGCTCCGGCACGACGCGATCCGCGCACACACCGAGCAGCTGCTCGCGCGAGAGGCCGAACAGCGTGCAGGCCTGCCGGTTGCAGTCGATGACGCGGCCTCCCGGATCGGCCAGGAACACGGCGTCGGTCGATGTCTCGAACAGCGTGCGGAACTTGTGCTCGCTGTCCCGCAGCTCGCGCTCCGCTCGGCGCTGTGCCGTCACGTCGTGCGACAGCACGAGCCGCGCGTCGCGACCGCCGAAGCGGATGGCCTGCGAGGTCACGTCGACGTCGAGCACCTCGCCGCCCTTCGTGAGGTGCCGCCGCACGCCCGATCGCCGGACCTCGCCCGGCTTCGCCAGCGTCTCCTCCAGCTCCGGAATGTCCTCCGGCGGCCGGATGTCGCGAATGGTGAGCGAGAGAAACTCCGCCTCCGAGTACCCGTACCTGGCCACCGCCGCGCGGTTGACCGCGAGAAACTGCAGCGTTCCGCTGTCGAACACCCACATCGGCTGGGGGCTCAGGTCGAAGAGCTGGCGGTAGCGGCGCTCACTGTCGCGCAGGGCCGTCTCGGTGCGCTGACGGCGACGCTCACGGTCGAATCCGTCGAGCGCCGCTGAGACGTCGAGCGCGAGCTCGAACAGCAGCGCAACGAGTTCGTCGTCGAAGTAGCCGGGTTCCCGGGCGTAGAGGTTGAGCGTGCCGATGGCCGCACCGCCGCGCGTCAGCGGGATGGCGAGGGCCGATCGGACGCCCATCCGCTCGGCGAGCGGGCGCCAGGGAGCGAGTCGCGGGTCGGCCAGGACGTCGTGCGCGACGGCCGGCCGGCCCGTCCGGATGGCAATGCCGGTCGGCCCCTGGCCGTGTGGGTGGGACTCGTCGACGGAGATCACCACGTGGCGCGCGTGCTCGTGGCCGATGCCGTCGCCCATCACCGCGCGCACGAGCTGCGTCTCCGGATCGACGATGCCGATCCACGCGCTGACGAGGCCACCGTGGTGCACGGCGGAGCGGCAAAGCAGCGCCAGCAGGTGATGCTCGTCCGCCCCGCGCACGATGGCCTGGGTAATCTCGCTCAGCGCCTTGTAGAAGCGCGCATGTCGGCTCAGCGTGCGCGCGCGGTCCTTCTGTTCGGTGATGTCGCGCGCCACGCCGACGAGCAGCGACACGCCGCCGTCGTCACTGACAATCGAATGGCGCTGCTCAGTCCAGATGATGCGCCCGTCGCGGTGCTGCCACCGGACCTCGGCACGCGCCACCTCGCCAGGGGTCAGGCGCCGCCATGCCTGCAGGGCCTGAAGGTCGTCGGGATGGACGATCTTCAGTCCCAGGCGTGGGTCGGCGTAGTGCTCCTCGGGCGTGTACCCGACCATCCTGGTCGACGTCGGGCTGACGTAGACGAACCGCGGCGGGTCGAAACGATACACGTAGAACAGGTCATCGGCCTGTTCGGCGATGTGACGGAACCAGGCGTCTGGAAGCGAGGCGGGCGGGGGCTGCTGCTGGTCGATCACGAGCCAGGTTGGCGAACAGCAAGCCGGGTACCACGCGCTGTGCACGGATTTTCGGCCGCGTGGCAGCGCGGTGACGAGCCGCCGACCGGGTGTGTGACGATGCGGCGACACCCGAGCGATCCTGACGGGACCGCCCGGGCAGCCGACGCGTCGCAGCGCGAAAGGAGGGCTACTGGCGAGCTGTGGTCTCGCGACCCGGCGCGGCCATCTCGGCCGCGCCGTAGTAGATGCTGTTGAAGAGGAACTTGAATGTGCCGTGCGGCTGCGACCGGAACGTGATCTCCGGCCCGAACAGGAACACCTTGCCCTTGCCGAGCGGCGCCTCGACCGCGGCGACGCCGCCCTCGAGGTAGTGCTGGCCCCAGGCCCAGCCCGAGCGCAGCGGCGCCTTCGAGTCGAACCACGCCACCGGCCGCACGCCGGCGCGGGCCGCGCTCGGCGGCAGGTGCATCACGGGGCTGTTGTCGAACATCACGTCGACCTCTCGCTCGAAGCCGAAGCCGATCGGGCTGGTGTTGTCGACGGCCACACGCAGCACCGAGCCGGGGATGTAGAACTTGTCGCTCGGCAGTCGACGCGTCTCGCCGTTCGCCTGCATCTCGACCAGGTGGTCGCCGATCGGCAAGCCGAGGATCTCGCCCAGCCTGGCGCTGCCGCCGAAAGCGACGAGCGCGCCGCCGTCCTCGGCAAACCGGCGCAACTGGGGGATGGTCTCCTTGGTCGTGACCTCGCCAATCCAGGCCCGGTACGGCTCGGGTACGTCCTCTGGATTCGGACCACGGTTGCCGAACGCCGCCGCCCTCTGCGCCTCGCGGCTGTTCGGGTCGGGGATGCCGCCATCCGGGAACAGCAGCACGTCGAACGCCGATCGCAGGTTGCCCGCATTCAACTCGCGGGGATAGACGAGTCGGAAGTCGAACTCGTACTGCTCGAGAATCCACCGGACCCATCCGGACGGCATCGAGCCGCCGTAGCGATCCCACAGGCCAATCCGCGGCGCCTTCAGCCGGTACATTGCCCCGGCGGGCCGCGCCGTGACGGCCGTGAACGTGAGGCCGAGATCGGTGGCCGCCTTCCTGAGCACGGCGCCGGTCGACGCCTTGGCCGCAATGAAGATGACGCCCGTGCCGTTCGCGCTCTGATAGCTGCGATCCCCGAGAAAGTACACCTCCTCGCCGGCCTTGACGAGGCGGTTCACGGCCGTGAAGGCGTCGTTCTGGTGATGGCTGACGACGTAGCCGACGGCGCCCGGGGCGTCGACGACCCGTCCCGGCGCCGGCGCCTGAACGCCCGAGAGCTTCTCGAACGCGCCGTCGAAGCCGTCGAGGATGCGATCGAACTTCACGCCCATCTGGTATGCGAGCGTCCAGCCGGCGTTGTCGTACGGCGGAATCGGCGGGCCGCCGGGGTACTGGAAGTCGTTCGGGTGATCCTGCGGTTCGAACATGTCGAGCACGTGCGGGCGAAAGGCCTGGGCCGTGCGCACCACGTAGGAGCCGGCCGGGTACTGCCTGCCGCCCGCGGAGAATGGCGCCGTGGCCCGGTGCACGGCCACGCCGGTCTTGATGAGCGCGTTGACGAACTTGGTGGCCGTCAGGAAGTCGGGCTGATCCGACGGGAGGACGTAGCCGCGCGGATCCCGCCAGTCGGGCTTCCGCATCAGCGCCTCGTACTGGGCGATCGGCACGGTGTCGCGTGAGAACCCCCCGGGGGTCATCCGCGCGTCGCCGCCGCCGGCGTCGGCGCGGGCGCGCGCAAGCTCGTCTTTCACCGCCTGCAGGTGGCGCGGGTAGACCGTCCACGTGTCCCTCGAGCCTTTCTCGATGGCGTCTTTGCCCATCTTGTAGATGTTGAAGAGGAAGTGCTCGCGGTTCCGGGTGGCGACGTCGAGCACCGCGCGGTTCGCCGTGACCGAGTACTCGACCGACTGTCGGAAGTGCCACGTCTGCGGCTGAATCGGGTAGGGCAGGTCCGCGCTCATGATCTGGCGATCGGGAACGAAGGCGACTTCCATCGGCGTCGGGTGACCGATGGTCTCGGTGAGCAGGCCGATCATGTTGTGGAAGTACACCGTCGTCCGCAGCCCGCCGTTCCACCAGACGGAGTAGTTCGCCCCGCGCCGCATGGTGGCGCCCGGCTTGTTCTCGGCGACGAAGCGGTTGTGCATGGCCGCGCCCACGACGTCGAGCCCCGTGACGATAAGCGGATGGTAGTTGTAGTTGAAGGGCTCGCGGAAGGGCGGCGCGAAGAGGATGGTGCCGGTCGGGCCGGTCTGATGGTGGTTGTAGACGATCTGCGGGAACCACTCGAGGTACAGCTGCCGGTTGATGTTGGTGCTTTCCGGCTGCGCCGACATGTAGAAGTCGCGGTTGTTGTCGTGCCCGATGTACTTCTGGTAGAGACGCGGGATGTCGCCCGTGGAGCGCTTCGTCCGATCGTCGTGGCGCATGTACCAGTCGGAAACGAGCTCCATGCCGTCCGGATTGGCGTGCACGGCCAGGATGATGGCGTCGCGCAGGAAGCGCAGGGTCTCGTCGTCGGTGCGGCTCACCAGCTGGTAGATGGTCTCGGTGAGCTGCGCCGCGCCGAGCACTTCGGTGGCATGAAGCCCGCCGTCAATCCACACGACGGCCTTGCCCTCGCGGGCGAGCGCGCGGGCCTGGTCGTCGGTGAGGCCCTCGGCCAGCGCCAGCCGCCGCGCGATGTCCTTGTACTTCTGCAGGTGTCGATGGTTCTCGGGCGACGTGATGATCGCCATCAGCTGATCGCGGCCCTCGGCGGTCTTGCCGATGCTCTGGACAATCATGCGGTCCGACTCCTGGTCGAGCCGGCGAACGTACTCGGAGAACTTCGTGTAGTTGAAGAGCACGTAGTCGGCGCCGATCTCGTGGCCGAAGAACTGCTGGGGCGCCGTGATTGTGGGCGGCGCCTGGGCCATTGGTGCGGCCGCCGCCAGGCCGACAACGGCGATGATGAACGCGAGCGGGCGAAGGCGTGCGTGCATAGGCATCCTCGAGCTTCACACTGTACCGCGGAATCGGAATCAAGTCCTGCACATTCCGAACCTCGCTATCCCTGGTCCGGCGCGTGCCTTGGGCCGCTCTCCGACCCGCCGGCGCGCGTGTCGGGGTCGGGGGCGATGAGTTCGCCGCGCTGCTGGTCAACACGACCGAGGAGCAGGCGCTCGGCGCGGCAGCGGCGACCGCCGATCAGACCGACGCGAGCGCAGGTCTGTACGAGATCGCCGACCGCGCGCTCTGCCGGGCGACGCGCGGCGGCCGCACCCGCGTCTCCACCGCGTTGAAGGCCTGAGAAAGGTGCCTGGCACCTTTCCTGCTCTCGGGGGTGGTCACTGAGCTCTCGGCCGGGTTCGCGTCGAGCAGATCCGTCTTGGGGGGCACTAGCGGCGTGCCATCTCGAAAAGGTGCCTGGCACCTTTTCCGAGAAAAGGTG
>JBFMCA010000112.1:0-14241 GCA_040754955.1 Acidobacteriota bacterium
CGTCGCTCGCGCCGCCGCGAGGCGTAGGGGTCCTGCTGTCGGGCCGGGTCGCGGTCCGAGCGCTCGATGACGAGTTGGCCGCCGACAGCGTGAATCGGGTTCACGGGGACCCCCTCACGCTCCTAATCGGCAGAGACGGGGGCTCCCTCCAGTTCGCGGGCGTCCAGCGCGTCCCACATGCGGGCCACCTCGGCCCGGAGGCGCAGCGCGGCATCGCCGTAACTCACTGACAGGTCGAACTGTAGCGGCGCGCCCAGGGCCAACCGCACGCGGTGCCCGCTCCAGGGCAGCAGGAGCTTCCAGTTGAGCGCGCGGCGCCGCGGCCAGAGCTCGAACACCCCGTGGATGGCCACCGGCACGATGGGGACGCCGAGGTGCCCGGACAGGATGGGCGCGCCCTTCTTGAAGCGCTTCACCGTGCCGTCGATGGACCGCTCCCCTTCCGGGAACAACACGAGCACCTTGCCGTGCCGCAGGCCGAAGGCGCCGGCCTTCATCGCCGGCACCAGATTCGAATCGGGGTCCACCGGGATCAGGTTGATCAGCCGCGCGAGGCGGCGGGTGATCGCCGACTCGAAGTACTCCGCGGCGCCGACGAAGAAGAGATCGCGGACGGTGGCGTACGGCAGCACACTGCAGAGCACGAACGGATCGATATAGCTCTGGTGGTTGGGGCTGATGATGTAGGGCCCCGCTGCCGGCAGGTGCTCGAGGCCGGTGACCTCGATGCGCGGCGCCAGGACGCGGAGCAGCCTGAGCAGAGCGAAGAGCGCCGGGGCGGCAAGGGGCTTCGGTGCGAGCAGCCCGCCCAGCACCGGATCGGTGGCCGGGGGCAGATCGTTGAGCAGGACCGCCCACGACTCCTCGGCGGCCGCCGGCGCGGCGGCGCCCGCGCGCGGCCGCACGGCCTCCACGAGCTGGCGCACTGTGAAGATCTCGTGCGCCTCGGCCTCGCCCACCTTCACCTGGAACCGCTGCTCGAGCTCGGTGAGGAGCTCGACGCGCTCCATCGAATCGAGGCCGAGGTCGAGCTCGAGGTTGGCGTCGGGCACGACCGCGGTGGCGGCCGACGCCCGGGCACCCACGATGGCCAGCGCCGCCGCGGCATGCGGCTCGGCCATCCATCGTTCGTCCGCCTCGCTCCGCGGAGCCTCGGCCTCCCCTGCACGCGCCGCCTGCTTCTCCTCCACCCGCCGCTGGATCTCGAACCGCTTCAGCTTGCCGGTGGTCGTCCGCGGCAGCGCCTCGAACCAGATCTCGTAGCCCAGCACGCGCTTCATCGACGGCAGGTGGACGCCCAGCCCTTCCATCTCGAAGCGGATGATGTCGCCGGCGTTCACGATCTTCCGCTCGCGGAGCACCTCCATGTCGGGCACGACCACGGCGTACAGCCGCTCGCCGGTGGGCTCGCCCGCGCGCGCCCGCCCCATGACGCAAATCTCCTTCACGAAGGGCGACTGCCGGTAGTGCGCCTCCACCTCCTCGGGGTAGATGTTCTTCCCCGCCGGCGTGACGATCACTTCCTTCTTGCGGCCGGTGATGGTGACGCGGCCCTCCGCGTCCATCTGCCCGAGGTCGCCGGTGAGGAACCACCCGTCCTGCATGACGGCCGCGGTCGCGTCGGGCCGGTTGAAGTAGCCCTGCATGACGATGGGCCCGCGGACGGCGATCTCCCCGTCGGGCATGATCGTCAACTCGTGATTGGGCAGCACGCGGCCCACCGTGTCGATGTGCGCCTCGTCGGGGTTGGTGAGCGTGACGGCGCCCGACGTCTCGGTGAGCCCGTACGCCTGGAGAATCGTCAGCCCCAGCGCGTAGAAGTCGCGGCCGACGTTCGGGTCGAACTTCGACCCGCCCGTGAGGAAGAACCGCATCTGGCGGCCCATCACGTCGTGGACCTTGCCGAACAGGAGCGGTCCCACGTTGACGCCGAGCCGGCGCAGCCGGAAACTCGTGTTGACGAGCCCGCGGAACACCGCCCGCTTGAGCCACCCGCCCTTCTCCACTTCCGACGAGAGGCGCTGGTGGATGAGGTAGAAGAACTGGGGCACGCACGCGAAGATGGTGATGCCGCGCTCCTTCAGCGCCCGGAGCAGCTCGGTGGAGTTGAGCGTCTCCAGAAACACGACACGCGCGCCCACCGCGAAGGGCAGCAGGAGGTTGGCGAGCTGCGCGAGCGCGTGGAAGAGCGGCAGCACGCCGAGCACCGCGTCGGCCTCCGACACCGTGACGACCTTGAACGCGCAGTCGCGCTCGGCGATGAGGTTGGCGTGCGAGAGCACCACGCCCTTGGGGTCGGACGTCGTGCCAGACGTGTAGAGGATGACGGCACTCTCGTCCGCCGTCGCCGGACACGGCGGCAGCGGCCCGCCGCCGCCGTACCCGTCACCCTCGTGCACGTCGAGGAGGGCCACGCCGGGCGCGTCGGCCAGCGCCTCTCGGGCCGTGGCCGTCAGGCGGGCGTTCGCGAACAGCACCCTGGCGCCCGCGTCGCGCACGACGGTGGCCACCTGCTCCGCCGAGTAGTTGGTGTCGAGCGGGACCGCGACGGCACCCACGCGCAGCACGCCCAGGTAGGCGGCGCACCAGTGGGCGTCGTTGTCCGCCAGGATGGCACACCGATCTCCGTGCCCGACGCCCTGAAGAGCCAGCCACGCTGCCCGGTCCTCGGCCAGGGCCCGGAGGTCCCGATACGTGTGGCCCTGCAGGCCGTTCTTCCGCTGCACCTCGACTGCGGTCCGCTCCGCGTGCCGGGTGGCCGCCTGCTCGAAGATGTGCCAGAGGGTCACGGGGGGATTGTACCGGTACAGCGCTCGGTCACCGCGCCGGCCGCAGGGACTACACGAACGGGTTGACGACCCGCACGCCCGCGAAGTCCTGTCCGTGCTGGAGGTCTTCGGTGAGCAGCTCGCCGCACGAGAGGGCTCGCGCGGCTTCCACGATGGCGGCGTCCCAATAGCTGAGCTGCCAGCGCTGCGCCGTTGACATGGCGGCGCGCACCAGGTCCAGCGTCGTCTCCTGAATCGGGAACCGTTCGAGCGTGTCGACCAACGACACGACGAGATCGTGCGGGAGCGAGACCGCAGAAGCCGGCCGCGTCGCCTGCACGTAGAACTCCTGGATCACCTGCACCGAGAGCGCGAGGTCAGGCTCGTTGAGCAGCGCCGCGGCGCGCGCCGCCTTGGCCGTCTCCGCCGGATGCGAGCTCACGGCGTAGAGCAGGACGTTGGTGTCAACGAACCGCACGGCGCTCGTGGACCGCGGCACGCGTCAACCGCGCGGCAGCGGAAAACCCCGGATGGTCACGCCGGATCCGCGCGATGAGGTCGTTCTGTTCGCGCCGCAGGACCTCGTCGGGCGGTTCTCCCGCGACGAGCGCCTCGAGGTGCGCGCGCACGAGCGCCGACACGGTCGTACCCGTCTCGGCCGCCTTCACGCGCGCCAACCGGTAGAGCTCATCGCTCACAGAAACTGTAATGTTCTTCACAGTTCCAGTATATCAGAACCTCGTGAAGGCACCCCTGCCGGAACCCCTGCCGGAACCCCCGTCGGAACCCCCGTCGGAACCCCGTGCGGGAACCCCCGTGAGGAACCCCGTGAAGAACCCCCGTGAAGAACCCCCGTCCGATCTACTCGTATCGCAGGGCGTCGATCGGATCCAGCCGGGCGGCGCGCATCGCGGGAATGAGCGCGCTGACGAGCCCCACCACCATCAGAATCCCCGAGCACACTGCCAGCAGCTCGAGCGAGAGCGTCAGGTGGATGTCTGCGGTCCGCGAGGCGTCGTCCAGCAGCTCCGACAGGAACGGCCGGGGGCTGGCGAGCAGGACGAGGAGCCAGGATACGCCGACGCCCGCCGCGCCGCCCGCGAAGGCGGTGACGATGCCCTCGAGCAGGAACTGCGTGAGGATGGCGCTCCGGCGCGCGCCCATGGCCTTGCGGATGCCGATCTCCCGCGTCCGCTCGGTCACCGACACGAACATGATGTTCATCACGCCGACGCCGCCGATGGCGAGCGTCAGGACGCCGATGAACCCGAGCACCAGCTTGAGGCCCAGCACGATGCCGGCGGTGATCTCCTGCGTCTGCGCCGATCCGAACAGCCGGAGGGCGCGGTCGTCGTTCGGGTCGAAGCCCAGCTTGCGGCCGAGGTGCTCCTTCACGTAGCGCGTCGCCTCGCCCTCGAGGAGTGGATCGACGGCCTGGTAGACGAACACGCGCGTGAACTCGGTGTTCCAGAGCTGGCCGGCGGTGGAGTACGGGATGAAGATCGACTCGCGATCTGGGCGCATGTAGTTGGAGAGCTGCACCTTCTCGCGCTGCACGCCTGCAACCTCGAACGCCATGCCGCCGATGCGGATGCGCTGGCCGACGGGCGGCACGTTCCCGAACAGCTTGCGCGCGACCTCGCTCCCGAGGAATGCCACGCGCCGCTGCAGGCGCACGTCCTCGGCGTCGATGAAGCGCCCGGACGCCACCCACTGGCTGCGCATGACGCCGTACTCGGGCGACACGCCACGCACCAGGTACGACGACTGCTTCGTGCCCCAGACAATCGGGAAGTCGCGCGCCACCTCCGGGCTCGCGTACCGCACGTACGGCAGCGTGGCAATCTCGAGGACATCCGCGGTGCGCACGCGCACGGGCTTGCCCGCCCGCTCGCCGCCCGCCTGCATGCTGGTCTGCCCCGGCCAGACGATGACGACGCCGTCGCCGAAGGCGCCTTTGAAGCCGCGGTCGAGCGCCTCCTGGAACCCGGTGCCGTAGGACAGCAACATCACCACCGACACGATGCCCCACGAGATGCCGAGCATCGAGAGGCCGGCGCGCGTGCGGTTCCGGACCAGGCCCGCCCACGCCTCGCCGACGATTTCGCGCAGCAGGGGGAACCTCACGCCTCGAACCTCAGCGCCTCGACCGGCGGCAGCTCCGCCGCCCGCCGGGCCGGATAGGTGGAGGTGACGACGCCGATGGTGACGAGCGCGGCCAGCGCGATGAACCCGGCCTCCCAGGTGACGACCATGCCCTGGAAGCGCGTGGGCATCGGCAGCAGGTTCACCAGCTCGCACAAGCCGACGGCCGCTGCGAAGCCGACGGACCCGCTCAGCATCGTCAGGAAGAATCCTTCGAGGAAGAACTGCCGCTCGATGGCGGCGGTCGTCGCGCCGAGCGCCTTGCGCACGCCGATCTCGCGCGTCCGCTCGCGGACGGCCACCAGCATGATGTTCATCACGCTCAGGCCGCCCAGCGCCAGCGTGACGAGGCCGACAACGAAGAAGAAGTCGCGCATGGTGCCGATCATGCGGCCGAACATGAGCGTCTCGAGGGACGTGTCCCACACGGCCAGCGCGTCGCGATCCTCGGGGTCGAAGCCCTTGTGGCGCGCGAGCACGGCGCGCACGTTGCGCTCGAGCGGCCAGTCGATGTCCGTGATGCGGCCCGTGCGCGCGTCGAGCACCGACGGCAGCTCGTCCACCACGTGCTGCCGGGGCGCCACGATGATCTGCGACACGGTGCCGGCCGGCACATCGGGCCGCGGAAAGTCGCGCGCCATGGCGCTGAAGGGGATGAAGGCCTTGTCGTTGTCGGGCCCGCTGTAGTTGCTGTCCTGATCCTTCTTGCGGATCTTGCCGATCACGGTGAACGGCTGCCCGTTGATCTGGATGGTCTCGCCCAGGCCCTCGCGCGACCCGAAGAGCTGCGCCCACGCGTCCGCGCCGATGACGACGACGCGCCGGACCTCGTCGTTGTCGGCCCGGACGAAGCCGCGGCCGCGCTCGATGTCGATGGTGCGGATGTGCTGGTACTGCGGCTCGATGCCGTGCACCGGGAGCGTCGCGGCGTTGTACGCGCTCTTGAGCCGCAGGCTCCGGTTGATCTCCGGGCTGACCACGGCCACGAGCGCGGCCTCGCGCTCGATGGCCCGCGCGTCGGCCTCCGTGAGGAAGATCTGACGGCCCGCGCGCTCCCCGCCCGCCTGCATCGTCGTGCGCCCGCCCCAGACGATGGCGATGTTGCGCCCGAGCTCCTCGAGCACGGCCTGGTTGCCCCGCCGGAAGCCCTCGCCGGTCGCGGAAAGCACGATGATGGCGATGATGCCCCACAGGATCCCGAACATCGTCAGGAAGCTGCGGAGCTTGTTGGCCCGCAGGTTGTCGACAGCCTGGACGACCGCTTCGCGCATCGGACTACCCGGGCAGCACCACCCGGTCCCCGGCCTTCAACCCCTCCAGCACCTCGGTGCGCGTGCCGTTGCCGATGCCGGTCCTGATGGTGACGGTGCGGCGGCCGCGATCGGCCCCCGGGTCGGCGATCTCGACCGTGGCGTTGCGCGACGCGTCGTAGGTGATCGCGGCCTCGGGGACGATGAGCGTGTCGGACCGCTCTTCCAGCACGATCTCGGCGTTGGCGGTCATGTTGGCCTTCAGCTCGCCGCCGGGGTTCTCGATGGAGACCTCGACCTCGAAGGTGGTGACGTTGTCCTTCTCGACGCCGATGGGCGAGATCTGCGTCACCTTGCCGGCGAAGACCGTGTCCCGAAAGCTCTCGGTCGTGATGCGCGCCGGCATCCCGAGGCGCACGTGGCCGATGTCGGCCTCGTCGACCTTGCCACGGACGAACACGCGCTCGATGTCGCCCAGCGTCATCACGAGCGTCGCGTTGGCGCCAAGATTGAGGATGGACGAGACGGGGCTGCCGACCTCGACGTCGCGCGTCAGCACGGTGCCGGCGATGGGCGCGCGGATGGTGGCGTTGGCCAGCTCCTCGGCGGCCCGTTCGACGGCGGCCTGCGACTGCGCCACCAGCGCGCGGGCCTCGGCCACGCGGGCGCGCGCGACGAGCAGCGCCGACGCGGCGGCACGCTGGCGGTTCACGGCCTGATCCCACGCCGATTTCGCGGCGTCGAGCTGATCGGCCGACAGCAGCCGGTCCTTTGATAGCGAGAGCGCCCGCTCGTAGGCGCGGCGCGTGAACGCCACGTCGGGCGATTCGGCCTCGATTTCGGCTTTCGTGGCCTGGGCCTCCGCCGCGGCGTGCGCCGCGCGCGCCGCCTCGAGGTTGGCGCGCGCCTCCCGAAGCCGCGCGTTGAGCGTCTCCTTGTCGAGCTCGGCCAGCACCTGGCCGTTCGTCACCTTCTGATCCACGTCGGCGAGCAGCCGCTCGATGATGCCGTTGGCCTTCGACTTGATTTCGACCTTCGTGATGGGCTCGATGCGGCCGGTCGCCACGACCGATCGCACCATGGTGCCGCGTTCGACCGTCGCCAGCCGCGACTCGGGAACCGTGCCGCCCGCGCCGTTGGCCGTGCGCACGGCGTACACGCCGATGGCCAGGGCGCCGACGAGCGCCGCGCCCACGGTGAGCTTTCGAGATCGCGTCATGGTGTCCGCTCCACCCCCCGGGTACTTCGACGTGTGCGAGGGGGCCGATGTTTCAGCGCGGTATACTCGACTCCCGCATGTGGACCCTGCAGGCCTCTGAACCCTCTGGCAACGGACTGACCTTCAGGATCGTGGCCGATTCGGTGAAGACCATCGGGCGCGCCGCGGGCGCCGACTTCGTCGTCGACGCGGCGCTCGTCTCGCGCGTGCACTGCCGCCTGACCCTCACCGGCGACCGCCTCGAAGTGGAAGACCTCGGCAGCACCAACGGCACGTGGGTGAACGGCACCAAGGTCGCCAGGGCGGCGCTCGCCGAGGGCGACCGCCTCACGGTGGGCCGCGTCGAGTTCGAAGTCTTCCGCCGCGCGTAGCGGGTAGCCGCCCGCGCCAGCGACGCGGCCGCGTCGCGCAGAAAACCGTGCGGAGCCAGCCGTGAACGGGCGCGAAAACCGCGAGCGCAGGCGCGTGACACCGCTTTGGGGATGGGGGCCTCACGTCTATGCGCCACCCCAAAGCGCTCTTTTCGGAGTATCGATCGCCGGAGCCGCGGTTTTCCGGCTGGCGCAACCCGGCTTTCGGAGCGACGCGGCCGCATCGTCGGCGCTACGCGCGGCCGGGCCACCCGGCCGCCGCGGACCGGCGGGGCCACCGCAACTGCCGTCCGGCGCTACCCGCCGCCCTTCGACAGCCAGTCCAGGATGAACGGGTTCGTCTTCCGCTCCGCGGCGATGGTGGTCTCCGGACCGTGCCCCGAGAACACCCGCGCGTCGTCGCCGAGCGGCAGCAGGACGCCCGTGATGGACCGCATCAGCGTGGCGTAGTCGCCGCCTGGCAGGTCCGTGCGGCCGATCGAGCCCTGGAACAGCGTGTCGCCGACGAAGAGGTGGCGTCCAACCTTGCCGCGGCGGCCCACCTGCAGGCACACGCCGCCCGGGGAGTGACCAGGCGTGTGATGAACGGTGACGTCGTAGTCGCCGAAGGCGAGCGGGCCCGGGCCCTCGTAGAAGCGGTCAGGGGGCGGCGGCGTCTCGATGCTCAGGCCGAACAGCCTCGCGTGCTCCGGGGCGCTGTTGAAGAGGAACAGGTCGTCGCGGTGCAGCCAGATGGGCGCGCGGAACCGACGGCGGACCTCGGCCAGGCCCGACACGTGGTCGACGTGCGCGTGCGTCAGCAGGACGGCAGTCAGCGTGAGGCGCTCGGCGGTCAGGAACGCCAGCAGCGCCTCCACCTCGTCGCCCGGATCGATGTACACGGCCTCGCGGGTGCGCTCGCAGCCGAGGACGTAACCGTTCTTGAAGAATGGCGGGGCGGCCGCCGTCTCGAGGATCATCTTCGGTAGGATATCGCCTATGGTGCTGGTGGTCGTCGAAGACCTCCTGTTCCGGTCGAAGATCTCCTCGGCGGCCAGGGCACTGGGCGTCACGGTCGGCGCGGCCACGACGCCCGACGCCGCCATCGCCCGCGCGCGCGCCGAGCGGCCCAGCGTGATCATCCTCGACCTCGACAGCGCGCGCACCGGGCCCCTCGAGGTGCTCGCGCGCCTCGGCGCCGACCCGGAGCTCGCGGCCATTCCGACGCTCGGCTTCGTCTCGCACGTCCACGCCGACGCCATCCGGAGCGCCCGGGCCGCCGGCATCGGGGAGGTGCTGGCCCGCAGCGCGTTCGCGGCGACCCTTCCCGACCTGCTGCGGCGCTACGAGCGGACGACATGACGCTGCCGACCGCCCTCGACGTCTACCAGGCGCGTCGCCGCATCGCGCCGCACGTCCGCCGGACGCCGCTCATCGGCTCGGCGTGGCTCTCGTCGGTTGCCGACGCCACGGTGTCCCTCAAGCTCGAGTCGCTGCAGGAGACCGGCTCGTTCAAGTTTCGCGGAGCGATGAACGCGGTGCTGCGGCTCACCGAGGGCGGCCAGTTGGAAGGCGTCGCGGCGGTGGTCACGGCCTCGGCCGGGAACCACGGCCGGGCGCTGGCCCTCGCGGCCGAACGCGTCGGCGTGCGGGCGGTGGTCTTCACGCCGGCGACGGCGCCCGAGGTGAAGAAGGTCGCCATCCGGCGCCACGGCGCGGATCTGATGGACGACGCGCTGGACTACGACGCGGCCGAGGCCAGCGCGCGCGAGTTCGCCCAGTCCGAGGGACTGCTCTATGTGTCGCCCTACAACCACCCCGACGTCATCGCCGGCGCCGGCACCGTGGCGCTCGAAGTGGTCGAGGAGCAGCCGGCCGTCGACGCCGTGCTCGTGCCCATCGGCGGCGGCGGGCTCGCCAGCGGCGTCGGGCTCGCCATCCGCGCGGCCGCGCCGCGCGCCGAGATCATCGCCGTGGAGGTCGCGGCGTCCACCGCGTTCAGCTCCGGCCTCGCCGAAGGGCGCATCGTGGAGGTCCCGGTGACCCATACGCTGGCCGACGGCCTTGCCGGCAACCTCGAGCCCGACTCGATGACCTTCGGCCTGGTCCAGCGGCTCGTGGATCGCGTGGCCACGGTCAGCGAAGACGAGCTCACGCGCGCCATGCGGGGGCTCGCCTCCGAGGAGCGGCTCATCACCGAGGGCGCGGGCGCCGCGGCGGTTGCGGCCGTGCTCTCGGGCGACGTCATCCGGCCGGGCCAGCGCGCCGTCGTGCTCGTGACCGGCAGCAACATCGACCTGGCGGCGTTCGCGCCGCTCCTGGCGGGCTGAGGCCGCCAGCCGGGAGACACCGCCATGCTCACGACCCTGCTCGCCATGACGCTTGCGGCACAGGCCGCCGCCACCGACGTCCAGTCGCTCGCCTGGCTCACCGGCTGCTGGGTGGCGTCCGGCGCCACGCGCGAGGTGATCCTCCCCACGATTTCCCGACGCGCATCCGCTACACGCGCGCGGGGGCGACGCTTCACGCCATCATCGACGGGACGGTGAACGGCAAGGACCGGGAGGCCCGGTTCCCGTTCACGGCCTGCCCACAGGACGCGGCGGGCAGGCGGTCACGATTGCCGCCGCCGGGCGCCTCGCCAGCGACGACACGCCAGCTCCGGCGCGGAGCGAGGGCGATCAGCGGCGCCGCAGGGTCGCCGCAATCAGCGCCGCAGAGTCGAGCTCGCCAGCCGCGATGCGACGGGCGACCGACGACACGGCGTCGCTGCCGAGCAAGGCAGCCGTCGCGCCGCGGCGTCCGGTCAGGAGCTCCATGAGCAGGCGGCCGAGCGCGGCGACGTCGCCGGTTTCGGAGGCGGCGCTGGTCCCCTCGAGTGAGGGATCGGCGAGGCGGTCGAGCTTGGCCTTCCCCTTGGCGGTGATGAGCACCGTGTCGCCGTCGATGGCGCCGTGGGCGAGGCCGCGGCCGTGGAGTTCCGCGGCGGCGTCGGCGATCTCGGCGCCAATCTCGCCGGCACGGCGCGGATGGAACGGCTGTCCCCCGGCGACGACTTTCAGCGTGCGCGCCGGCACGTACTCGTACGCCAGGACGAGCGGCGCCAGGGCGTCCTCGAACGCGTCGAACAGCGTGATCAGGGAGGGATGGAAGATGCCCTGGGCGCGGCGCGCGCGCTCGAGGGCCGGGACGACCTCCGCCGGCTTCAGACGGCGCACGGGTCGGAGCAGCACGGTCTGCGCCGTCGCCAGGTCGCGCGCGCGGAACGGGGCGGCCGCGGCCGGCGGATCCTCGAGCGGCTGGTAGCGGCCGGCGATGCTCATCGCGCCGGCCGCGAGGGCCGGATCTCGACGCGGCTGGGGAGGCTCCGCGCCGGATGCGCGAGCACGTCGGCGATGACGCGCGCGACGTCTTCGGCGTGCAGCTTCCAGTCGGCGCCCGCGCCGGGATCGCGCCCCGAGAAGCCGGTGGCCACCGACCCGGGGAGCACCGTGGTCACGCGGATGTTCTCGGCCCGAAGCTCCTGCATCAGCGCCTCGCTGAAGACGTTCACCCCGGCCTTGGCCGCGCAGTACGCCGCGCCGCCCGGGAACGGACCGGTGCTCGAGAGGCTGCTCACGTTGACGATCCAGCCGCCGCCGCGCGCCCGCATCTCGGGGATCACCGCGCGGCAGCAGTAGAACACGCCCGTGAGGTTCACGCCGATCAGCCGATCCCACTCCTCGTTGGACAGCTCCTCCACCGGCGCGCCGCCGCCGACGCCGGCGTTGTTGACGAGCACGTCGAGGCCGCCGAAGCGCGCCACGACCGTGCGCACCGCGGCCGCGACCGAGGCGGGATCGCGCACGTCGCACTGCAGGCCGAGCACGCGGCCGGGGTCGCCGCACTCGTCGGCCAGCGCGCGCTCGGCCGTCACCGCCCCGTCGACGGTCGTCGCCGTCACCGCCACGGCGAACGTGCCGGAGGTCGCCGAGAGCAGCGCCCGCGCCGTCGCCGCCCCGATTCCGCGGCTGCCGCCGGTGATCAGCGCACTTCGCACGTCTCCCTCTCGGGACGCCACCGTTCCAACCGCGATTCCCCGGGCGCGACAGCGGAGCGCCCGGCAGGAACTGGGGATGCCATGCCATTAGAATACTGCCGTGCCGTCCATCGTCATCGTCGGCGCGGGCGAGATGGCCGGGGCGCTCGCGCGCCAGCTGGCCGCCGCCGATCTGGCCCCGAACGTCGTGCTCGTGGACGAGGCGGCGGGCGTGGCCGCCGGGAAGGCGCTCGACATCCTGCAGGCATCGGCCGTGGATCGCTACGCGACGCGCCTGTCCGGCGTGGCCGACGTGTCGGTGGCGGCCGGGGCGTCGCTCGTCATCATTGCCGACACCGCGGCCGGCGCCGAGTGGCAGGACGACGCGGGCCTCCAGCTCGTGAAGCGGCTCGCCGGCCTCAACCAGACGGCACCGTTCTTCTGTGCAGGCGCGCGGCAGGCCAGCCTCATCGAGCGAGCGGTGGGCGAACTGGGCTTGCCCCGCCGGCGCCTCGTCGGCACAGCGCCCGAGGCGCTGCGCGCGGCCGTGACCGCCGTCGCGGCCCTCGAGGCGGGCTGCGCGCCCGCGGACGTCATGCTGAGCGTGCTGGGTCGCCCGCCGCACCAGGTCATCGTGCCGTGGGACGAGGCCTCCATTGCCGGGCGCGCCGCCATCGACGTGCTCGACCCGCCGGCCATTGCGCGCATCGAGGCCCGCCTGCCGCGCCTGTGGCCGCCGGCGGCGTTCACGCTCGCCAGCGCCGCGGTCCGCGTGGCCCGATCGGCGCTCAGCCGATCGCCCCGGTCGCACCCGGTGTTCGTCGCCCTCACCCGTGAAGAGGGACAGGCCGGCCGCGCGGCCGCGCTGCCCGCCCGCCTCGATCCGGCCGGCATCTCCGCCGTCAGCCGGCCCGCGCTGTCTACACGCGATCGGGTCCGCCTCGATGTGGCGCTCGGCTGACGTCGTCGGCTGGGCGCTGGTGCTGACCGCGGCCCTGGCCGCGCAGTCGCCCGCGCCCGACGCGCCGCCGGCCATCGACGCCGGCCGGTTCCTCGCCGACGTCAAGTACCTCGCCTCTGACGAGCTCGAAGGCCGGGCCAACGGCACGCCCGGCCTGGCGCGCGCGGCGCAGTACGTGGCCGGCGAGTTCCGGCGCGCGGGGCTCGAGCCTGCCGGCGACGACGGCTCGTTCGAGCAGCCATTCGACGTGCCCGCGCGGCTGGAGCCTGACGTGCGACAGCCGCTGGTGGTGGCCGGCCCCGGCGGGGACGCGCGGTTCACGCTTGGCGCGGACTTCTACCCGATGGCGGTCCTCGATGGCACCGACGGCGGCCTTCCCGTCTTCGAGCGCGCGCGAGTGGTGTTCGCCGGGTACGGCATCACGGCGCCGGAGCTGGGATACGACGACTACACGGGGCTCGACGTCACCGGCGCGGCGGTTGTCGTGTTCACGCACGAGCCGCAGGAGCAGCGCGCCGACAGCCGCTTCGACGGCAATCGGCTGACGCCGCATGCCGACCTGGCGCGGAAGGCCGCGGTGGCGGCGGCCCGGGGCGCCGGCCTGCTGGTGGTGGTCGAGGATCCGTCACACGTGGTGGATCGTGCCGTCACGCCGGGGTGGGCCCGCGACCCGCAGATCGGACCCTACGCGCTTCCCGTCGTGCGGGTGGACCGCGAGCGGCTCGGGGGGGCGTTGGGACTCGGCTTCGCGGCGGACGCGAGGGCCATCGATCGCGACCTGCGCCCGCGGTCGCGCGTGGTGAGCGGCGCGACGCTGAGCTACCGCCAGCAGCTCGGCGAGGTGCGGGCGCGCGTGAGCAACATCATCGGGATCCTGCGCGGCGCCGACCTTCGCCTCGCCGACGAGGCCATTGTGGTCGGCGCCCACTACGATCACGTCGGCCTGGGCGGCCCGCACTCGATGGCCCCGTACGCCACCGGCGAGATCCACAACGGTGCCGACGACAACGCGTCGGGCACCGCGGCGCTCCTCGAGTTGGCGCGGGCGGCGGTGCGCGGGCGCGAGCGCTTCGGCCGTACCCTGGTGTTCGTCGCGTTCGCCGGGGAGGAGATCGGGCTGCTGGGGTCGGCGGCCTACCTGCATCGGCCGGCCGTGCCGATCCAGCGGACCGTGGCGATGGTCAACCTCGACATGATCGGCCGGCCGCTCGGGCGGGTGCTCGTCGGCGGCACCGAGCGCGCCCCGCGTTTCGCGCGGCTCATCGACAGCCTGCGCGGCGAGGTCGCGCTCCGCATCGACGATTTCAGCCAGGGCGGCTACCGCGACGGGTCGTCGGACGACGCGTCGTTCCGGCGGGCGGGCGTGCCGGCGCTTGCGTTCTTCACGGGCTTCCACGGGGACTACCATCGTCCCACCGACGACTGGCAGCGGCTGGATGTGGAGGGTGCGGCCGAAGTGACGCGCCTGGCGCTGCTTGTCGTGGAGCGCCTCTCGCGCTAATTCGGGGTCGGGCCTATTTTTACGCGTTG
>JBFMCA010000113.1:0-14163 GCA_040754955.1 Acidobacteriota bacterium
CACCTTTTTCGCGAAAAAGGTGCCTGGCACCTTTTCGGGGCCTAGCGGGGCAGCCGGTCCGGCATCTCCGCCACCACGTACGTGATGGCCGCCAGCGCCGCCGCCGCCCGCGACACCTCGTCCGGCGCGATCCGGTCGATGGTGTCCGCCGGGGTGTGGTGAATCGTGAAATAGCGATCGGAGTCGCCCTGGTAGGCCAGCATCGGCACATTGCCCGCCTGGGAGATGGGGCCGATATCGGCGCCGCCACCGCCCGCCCGGATGTCCTGCAGGCCCAGCGGCGCGAGCAGCGTCCCGATCTCGCGCATGACCCGCATGGCGGCGTCCGACCCGGTGAACCCGATGCGAGCGGGCGCAAACACGCCCGAGTCCGACTCGATGGCCAGGACGTGGTTGGCCGCCTGATCGCGGTACGCGTCCCGATACGCATTCGCGCCGCGCAGGCCGTTCTCCTCGTTGGTGAAGAGCACCACGCGCACCGTGCGCCGGGGCTGCAGCCCCAGCCGCTTCATGAGCCGCGCGGCCTCCCACGTCACGACACACCCCACCGCATCGTCGGACGCGCCGGTGCCCACGTCCCACGAATCGAAGTGGCCGCCGACGAGCACGACCTCCTCGGGACGCTCGCGGCCCCGGATCTCGCCGATGACGTTGAACGACTCGACGTCGGGCTGGAACCGCGCCTCCATGCGCAGCCGCACGCGCACCCGCTGGCCGCGGTCGACGAGCCGCTGGATGCGGTCGGCGTCTTCGGCGGCAATCGCCGCCGCGGGGATCTGCGGCACGCCCTCGGCATAGCTCATGTTGCCGGTGTGCGGCGTCCGCAGCCCCACGGGCCCGACCGCGCGGACGAGCGACGCGACGGCGCCATGCCGGGCCGCCGCGCTGGCGCCCCCCGAGCGGTACTGCACCGTCTGCCCGTAGTTCGTGTAGGGGACGTTGTAGAGAACGATCCGGCCCCTGGCCTCCGACGCTCGCTTCTCGAGCTCGTCGTAGCTTCTGACAACGAGCACGTCGGCCTCGACGCCCTCCGGCGGCGTGCCCACGCTCGCGCCCAGCCCGAGCATCGCCACGGGATGCTCGGGGGGCTCGACAATGGTGAGGCTCTCGGCACCTCGGACCCAGCGCGGCACCATGACACGCTCGGCGCGTACCGCCTCGAGCCCGTCCTTCTTCATCTCCGCCATCGCCCACTGAATGGCGCGCTCGAGGGTCGGCGAACCAGAGAGCCGATGGCCGTACGTGTCGGTGAGCTCCGCCAGCCGCTCCCAGGCGAAGCGGTCGGCCGTCGCCGCCTTGATCAGCTGATCGACGTCCGCGCGAAACGGCGCGAGCCAGTCCTGGGCGGACGGCCGCGCCGCCCCGGCCGCCGCCGCCAGCATCACCGCCACGAATAGCGCCTTGAGCCTCATCGTCTCCTCGTCAGAATCCCATGGAGTAGACCACTCTGAAGGATCGGCCCATCTCGGGCAGAACGTCCTTCAGGTAGTTGAGGTGGTTACGGTACGTCCGGTTCGTCGCGTTGTCGAGCCTGGCGGTCAAGGTGTTCAGCACGCCGGCGCGCTCGAAAGAGTAGGACGCGAACAGCTTGAGCAGCCCGTAGCCGGCCGTCTCGGTCTCCGCGCCGAACACGCGCGACTGCCTGCCGACCCCCTGCACGCTCGCGCCCGCCTGGAGCGCGTTGCGCTGATACCGCAGGCCCGCGAGCACCCGGTAGGGTGGGATCCGCGGCAGCGGGTCGCCGCTCGTCGAGAGTTCCCCCCGCACCCAGTCCCACGTGAGCTCCGCGACCAGCCTGTCTGTCAGGTTGACGTCCGCATGCGCCTCGAGGCCATACAGCACGCTGTCGGCGCCGACGAACTCCACGAACGGCAGCTCCTCGCCGTGGTGGCCATCGTCGCCGCTGTGCACGACACCGAAGCGCGCGTCGAACTCGTCCTCGCGCTCCTCGAACTCCTCCTCGCTGAGGGGATTGCGGAAGATGAAGTCGTCGATCGCATTCCGGAAGAACGACACCTCGGCGCGCACGCGGCTCGTGCGCAGCCGGAGCGCGACATCGACGCCGACCGCACGCTCGGAGGTCAGTTCAGGATTGCCGATCTCGTAGGCCAGGTTGCCGATGTGCGGCCCGAAGTAATACAGCTCCTCGAGGGCGGGGTTCCTGGCGGCGCGCGCCAGGCTGAGCGCGATCGCGAAGCGGTCGCTGGCCGCCTGAGGACGGACCAGCAGGCCCACGGATCCGGAGAACTCGGTGAAGTCACGCTCCGGCAGTCCACCGTCGGGTTCGAAGCGCGTGTGATCGACACGGCCACCGAACTGCGCCGTCACATGAGGCCAGGTCAGCTCTTCGTAGACGAACGCGGCCATCGATCGCTGGTCGATGGGTGGGGCAAGCGCCTCCTCTCCATCGGCCGCGAACGCGCGGGTCAGAAACCACCCGCCGATCGTGCCCGACAGCTTGCCGAACGGCCGGTGCGACAGCAGCAGCTCGCCCTCGGTGCTGTCGTTCTGGAAGACCGTCCCCACCTCGTCGCCCTCGAACTCGGTATGCTCGTAGCGCTTCACGCCGAGCGTTGCGCGGTACGAGCTGAACAACCCCTCGAGCGCGCGCCCGCCCGACCGGAAGGTGAACGCGTGGCGCCTCGGCGTGAGGCTGATCTCGCCTCCTTCCACGATGGGCACACCGTACCGCAAGTCGTCGAAGGCGTAGCTGCCGCCGGCGTACGTCCGGTCACCCGTCCACGACGCGCCAAGGCTGACGAAGCCGGCCCGGGTCTGCGAGTTGTCGACCTCGGCTTCCGGCGTGTCGAAATTGCCCGAACGGCGCCCACCGCCGCCCACGTGCACAGCCACGCGGCCGTTCCCGAAGTGGACATCGCCGGCGCCGCCGGCCTGCCCGGCGTTCGACGCGAGGTCGAGCGTGATGTCGCCGTGCGCCCCCTCCACTTTCTCGGAGGGGATCTGATCGGTGATCACGTTGACCAGGCCGCCGATCGCGCTCGCGCCGTACAGGAGCGTCGCGGGGCCGCGCACCACTTCGATGCGCTGCGCCGAGGCCGGGTTGATGGTGACCCCATGGTCGCCCGACTGGCTCGACAGATCACCCGACCGCTGTCCATCCTGCAAGACGACGATGCGGTCGCCGTCGAGCCCGCGAATGACCGGCCGCGCCGCCCCCGGCCCGAGCGACCGCATGGCAATGCCGGGCTCCGCCTGCAGCGTGGCGCCGACGGTGCCTTCGAGCTCCTGCTGCAGGGCCTGGCCGGCCAGGACGGACGTCGCCTGGTACGACTCGAACTGCGCCCGCGCGTTCGGACTCACCGACAGCACCTCGGCAAAGTGCAGGTCGAGCGCGACGATCAGATCGACTGTGGCACCCTGGGGCCCCACGGCGATTTCCGTCCGGCGGCTGCTGTACCCCTCCGCGCGGACCGATACGTGGTAGTTGCCGGGCGGCACGTTCTCGAAGCGAAATGTCCCCTCCTCGGTCGTCCGCGTCTCCCGCTTGAGCTCGTCGATGACGACGAGCGCGCCCGCCATCACCTCGCCCGTATCCCGTGTGACCTTCCCCGCGACCGCCGCCTGCCGCGCCTCGGTGGGCGCCGCCCACGCCAGCGCTGCCGATACAAGAATGGCGACGACACCTGCGCGCATGCCCATCCAGTTCGCACCCATGATGAAAACGCTCCTACGCTGATCCCTGTCGTTGACGATGAACGAATGACGAATGGCGAATGAAGAATGACGACACGGAATGACGAAACGCATTCGTCATTCGACTTTCGCCGTTCGTCATGCCCGCCAGCAGCTAGGCGGCGGGCGGGGCGCGAGCGGGGACGAGCGGGAGAGGTGGCGCGGCTGGCGCCCGATCGACGGCGTGGTCGACGGCCAGGCGCGCGTCCGGGTGGGGCGCCGACAGCGACGTCCACCGGACCGGGCCGCGGAACGAGCGGCCCCAATGGCACACCGCGCAGTGGTCGGCGGGCGACGGTGTGCCGGCCGCCGAGGCGCTGGTGAAACGGTGCTGCGACTCGTCGTGCAGGATGAGCAGCGGGTCGCAGTCTGGATCGTGTCCGGGGTCGTGATGCACGAGCGGGCCCAGCGACACCACGGCCATCACGACCACCATCAGTCGCGAGAGCCAGCCGAGGTGCCTCCGAAGCCCCGTCATCATGCGGTTCAGGCGATCAGTATAGCCGCTACTGCCAGCTCCCGTACATCGGGTTCGGCACCACGAAGTACCGCGCCCCGAATTCCTGGAAGGCCGCCGCGCCCTGCGCCTTCACCTTCTGCGTCAGCGACGGAAAGTCCTGGATGTTGTCGCCCAGGAATGCCACGACGTCGACGGGCCCGGGCGAAGCCGGGGACTTGCCGGTCCGCACCGCCTCGAATCGGGGGTTCTTGTCCGACGGGCCGCCATCCGGCCGGCAGAGCAGCGCATCGTACGGCAGCGCATGCGCCGAGAAGACGGCGGCCGTGTCCTCGCACTCCGACTGCAGCCGGTTGGTGACGATGGCAATGCGCCCGCCGAGCGCGCGGACCCGCGCGAGGAACGCGGCGGCGCCCGGAAGCGGCGTGGCTTCCCGCCGCGCGACCCACGCCCTCCAGCTCTCCGCCGAGTATCCAAGTCCCTGGCGCGCGCGTTCCTGCTGGTAGACGACGTTGCTGATCACCGTCTCGTCGGCATCGAGAATCACCGCCCACGTGCCCGGCTGCCGCCCCGCAGCCTCGGCCTCCACGTGCGCGGTAGCCAGCCGGTACACCTGGTACAGCGCCGCGTGATACTCGGCGGCGTCTCGCACCCATCGGATGCTGTCGGGATCCGGCGCGGCCGCCATCGCCCCGGAGGGCGACGCAGACGCCGGCACGGGAGCCGACGGCGGCGCCATCCCCCTGGCCGCACAGCCGGCGGACAGCAGCAGAACGAGCACGAGCAACGAGCCGGTTGACCGAACCGTCATGTCCGCGATCATACCGGGTTCTCGGGGCGTCGGTCCGCTTCGGGGCGGCGGCTCAATCCGCGGCCTCGCCCGTCGATGATTGACCGAACCGCGTCACCCCGGAGGTCCGCACGCGCAGTCACCGCTGCCGGCTGCTCGCCCTGGCCGCATCCCTCGCGCTCGACAGCACCGCCGTCAGCCTGCGCGCGGCGGACGTCCCGGTGCAGCGCCCGAGTCGGCGGATTCTCGGCCGACCTGGGGCGGCGCGTCCGGCACGTGGTTCTGGATCGACCCGATCAACGGCGCCATCGTCGTGGGCATGATGCTGAACGTCGACCGCAGCACCCCGACGGGCGGCTCGCCGCAGGTGCGGCCGCTCTCGCGCACGCTCGGCTGCCAGGGGCTGGAACCTGCGCGCGAGCGTCATTCGCGCCGGGCGGCCTTCCGCGTCACCGCGCGCGGGCGAGGTGCGCGTACGGCGGGTGTGTCTGCAGCCGCGCATCGTCGACAGGACCACCGACGGTGAAGTGGTAGAGCGAACGCCACTCCATGGTGGAGACGCCGACGAGGTCGTGCGTGGCCTCGTCGAAAAAGCAGCCGATGCCGGTGCCGCGGATGCCGGCCGCCTCGGCCTCGAGGTACAGCGCCTGGCCGAGCAGACCGGTCTCCCAGAACAGCGCGCGATAGAACCACGGCGCCTCGCGGATGGGTTCGGCGAACTCCGCCAGGAATGCCACGGCGAAGCAGCCGTCGGCGGCGATGTCCTGGTGGCAGCAGATGCTGCGCGCGGCGTCCCGGGCATCGCCGGCCGCCAGGAGGTACAGCGGCAGGTGCGCGGGCGCGTTGTCGACGGGCAGCCAGGCGAACTCGGGCCGCATGGCCGAGGCAAGGCGATCGGTCGCGTCGCGGTCGCGGACGAGCGCGTAGAGCCCCGGCGTCGCTCCGTCAACGCGATGGACGAGCAGTACCGGATGCACGCGGGCCGGCCATGGCCACGCATCGAAGGGCGGTACCGTGTCTCGCGGAAGGAGAGCATCGAGCATGTCGAACCAGCGCGCGGCGGACAGCGTCGTGGTGCCGTCGAAGTCTACGGCGCTCCGCCGCTGGCGGATGAGTGCCGCCGCGGCGGCCTGCGCCGGCGCGGCCGGGCGCGGTGGCCACGCGCGTGACGCGCGGGCGTCTGTCGGTCCGGCGGGCCGGCGCACGGCCAGCTGCACCTCGTCGATGCCGGCCCACTCCACGTGTTCGGGCGACAGCCGGTTTGCCCGACCGGGCGCGGCGCGCGTCTCGAGCACCCGGACCTCGGGCGGCGCGGCCGCGGCATCCGGCGTGATCCACATCGCTGCCTCCGGCGCCTCGCGCTCGGCGTCGGCGAAGTCGGCGTCCCTGTCCAGTGCCAGCAGGCAGGCGAGCTCGTCGTCGCTCCACGCATCGATCACGCGGACGTGCCAGCCCAGCGCGGCTGCCGCATAGGCAACGGCGGCGATGGCATGCCCGCAGTCGTGCTGGCAGTAGCGGAAGGCCCGCACCCCGTACTTCCACGCTTCGCGCCAGTGAATGCCGCTGAGTCCGACGACAACGCCGGCCGAGAGCGCCGCGTTCCACTGAGCCGCGTTGACAGGCTCGCTGCGCCGTTCGAGGGCGTGGTCGCGGCTGACGTAGTGGTACACCCCGGCGCCGATGCCGGGCAGCGACGGCACGACGAGGTATCCCTCGGTGGGATGGAGGTTGCCGCTCGATGGATTCGCGCGGAGCGCCCAGCGGTTCGCGCCGTACTGCTTCCAGGCCGTCAGACCCAGCGACAGCTCGAGGAGCGCGCCGAGGCCATCGACGTCGAAGCGGCGCGGGTCCGGCCGACGGCCGGCCCGGATGGCCTCGAACGACGTGGTCACCGCGTCGGCGGTGAGCGGAAGCGGCAGCGTCGGCGCGCCCGCGAACGTCCGGAACGGATCGGGCTGGTTCGCCCAGTCGAGCCAGCCCGGGCCGGCCGCATAGCGATGCGGGTGATGCGTGCTGGCGGCGTGATAGGCCGCAATCGCAGCCCAGGGGTCGGTCAGCGGCCCGCTCCCTCGGGACGGAAGACGAGAAAGTGCTGATACGGGAGAAAGTCGTGCGTCGCGGCCAGACGATAGCCGGCTTCGGCCATCTCGGCGGCGATCTGCGCCGGCTCGAAACGGAACTCCACTGGCGGCCCTGACGGCGCGTTCTTCTTCAGATCGATGATCGCAACAGCGCCGCCCGGCGCCAGGAACGACCTGAGATTGCGAAAGTACGCGGGGCGCGACGGCAGGTGGTGGTACGTGTTGACGATCAGCACGACGTCGACGGGCTTCGGCAGGTTCGGGCTGTCGGCAGCCGCCAGCACCGTGACGATGTTGGCGACGTGCGCGCCGGTGGCGCGCGTGCGGATGTGTTCGAGCATGGCGGGCTCGACGTCGACTGCGAACACCGTCCCGCGGGGCACGGCGTGCGCCAGGCGCAGGCTGAAGTAGCCCGTGCCGGCGCCGATGTCGGCCACCGTCGAATCCGCGCGAAGACCGAGCGCGGCGATCACGCGGTCGGGCATCTGCCAGGCGTCGCGCGCCGGATCGTCGAAGCCCCTGGCGAACCGCTCCGGATCGTCGAAGCGATGCTGCAGGTGATCGGGCCGGTGCTGCGGCTGCGGCTGCTGCGCCGACAGGGCGCCGGCGAGCAGCACGATCGGCAGGGCTGTCAGCGCCAGCCGTGCAGGTCGACGTGTGGGCGTCATCGTGTCTCCTCTCTTCCTGTTCGGATGCCGCTCACGCCTCGACGAGCGTGCGCGGCAGCAACGCGTTGAACTTCGTGATGAGCTGGTAGAACCCCAGCTTCGTGCGCGCGCCAACCTCGGCCGGCAGGATCTCGGGCGCCTCCGGTCCGACGAGCGTCGCCGTGTCGCCGACCGAGACGTTGGCGTCCAGGCCGACATCCACGATGGTATGCGCGGAGTTGACGCCGCCCGTGACGACCGGGAACAGGCGTCCGTTGATGAGCACCTGGCAGGTGCCGGCGGCGGCCGACGGATAGCCATCGGTGTGCCCCACGGGCAGCAGCGCCACGCGGGTGGGCGCGGAGGGCTGGAACGCGCGGTTGAACCCCGCGCTCTCGCCGGGCTCGACGCGCTCGACCCGCACCACTCTCGCCTTGAGCCGGACGACGGGCCTCAGATCTGCGGCGTGCGCGACGCCGGCGCCCGGCTGCGCGCCAAAGAGCGCGTTGCCGACGCGCACCATGTCGAGGTGGGACTCGGGCACCCGGTGCAGCTCGAAGGTGGCGGCCGCGTGCAGCCGGCCGAGACGCAGGGTGCGGCCGGCGGCGGCTCGCGTGAACGCGAGGAAGCGCGCGAGCTGAACCCGATCGAAGTCCACGTCGTGCACGAACATCTGGTACGTGCCGTCGATGCGAACCTCCCGGAGGCCCGCGATGCGCTCCACCCACGGCATGGCGCGTCCGATCGGCTGCCCTTCGCGGTTCATGCCCGTGTCGAGGTAGAGATGGACCGGCACCCGACGGCGCGCGCGACGCGCGATGCGCGCGAGCCGTTCGGGGGCATCGTCGAGCCACGCCGAGAGCATGACGTCGCGGCGCACGAGCTCGGCGGACTCCTCCTCGCCCAGCTCCGCCATCGTCAGCATCGGCTTCCGGACGCCGGCCGACCGCATGGCCAGGGCCTCGGCCGGCCGGACGCAGGCGATGCCGCCGACCTCCGGGCACGACGCCAGCAGGGGGCCGACGAGGACGTCGCCGAGCCCGTAGGCGTTGTTCTTCACCACAGCGAGAATCGGACGGCCGCCGGCGATGCGCGCCACCTCGGCGGCGTTGTGCCGGAACGCGGGCGCGATGACTTCCAGCCACGGGTCGAACCCGTCGCCGCTCCCGCCCGGACGGAGGCGCATGACCGGCGATTGCGCGAACGCGCGCGCCGGCGGCGCAGCCGACAGGGCTCCGAGGGCGGCCGTGCAGGCGGTGACGAAGCTCCGGCGGGTGATCATGGCTGCCTCCGATTCATTCTAGAGCCGCGAAGCCGCCGCTCAGCGCGTGGCCGGGCCGGCTCGAGCGGCATCGCCGCGCGCCAGGCCTCTCAGCCGCATTGTGCCGCATGAAACTGGTACTCAGTCTCATATTTGGCGGCCGCCCCGTGTGTGCCACATAGTCGGCAGCCGTGCTCCCGACGCTCGTCCTCCTCGCCGGCGTAATGTCCGGCGCCGTTCAACCGCAACCGGCCGTGCCGTCGACCATTCCCGAGATGTGGGACGCCTGGTGCGCGCGCTGTCACGCGCCGGACGGGAGCGGCCGTGTGGCGGAGCCGACCATCTCCGTCGAACCGATGGACTTCACCGACTGCGCCGTGGCCACACCGGAGCCCGACGCCGACTGGGAGATCGCGATCGCCGCCGGCGGTCCGGCCGTCGGCCTCTCGGCGGAGATGCCCGCGTTCGGCGATGCGCTGACGACGGAGCAGATTCGCGGCTTCGTCCGGCACATCCGCGGCATGTGCCGCGAGTCGGGCTGGCCCCTCGGCAACCTGAACTTCCCGCTGCCGATCTTCACCGAGAAGGCCTATCCCGAGAACGAGTTCGTTCTGAAGCCGCGGCTGTCGCGTCGGGATGGCCGTAGCGACCTCGAGTTCGTCTCGGTCTACGAACGCCGCCTCGGACGCCGCGGGATGTGGGAGGTGGCCGTGCCGCTCGCGTCGCATGCAGCCGACGACGGTGGCGCGAGAGCGCACGGCCTCGGCGATGTCGACATCGCGGTGAAGTACGTGCTCGCGGCCGGGGCCGAGGGCGCCGGCATCCTGTCGGGCGGCCTCGAAGTCGCGCTGCCGACCGGTCGCGACAGCCGGGGTCTTGGACACGGCACGGCGGTGTTCGAGCCGTATCTGGCCGCCGGGACGATGATTGGGGATGTCTACGTGCAGGCGCAGCTCAAGGGCGAGCTGTCTGCGGATCGTGCGAAGGCCGCGCGCGCGGTCGTGTACAACATGTATCTGGGCCGTGACACGGCCGTCACGCCGGACACGTGGACGATTGGCATCGAGCTGAACGGCGAGAACCGCGAGCTGGCCGTGACGCCGCAGATTCGAAAGGGGCTGACGAGAACCGGCGCGCTGGGCGCCGCGTTCGGCGTCCGCATCCCGTTGAACCGCCGGGAGGAGCAAGGCACGCGATGGGTCGGCTACTTGCTGTGGGAGTACTTGGAGCCTGTCTTGCCGCGCCGCTGAGCGCGGACGCACAGACCGGGTCCATCACGGGCACCGTCACGACGAAGGCAGCCGCGCCCAGGCCGCTGCGCGTCACGATCGACCAGAGGATCTGCGGCGACGAGCTGCCGGACGAGTCCATCGTCGTAGGGGCCGGTGGCGCGCTGGCGCACGCCGTGGTCACGCTGACGGGCATCAAGGCCGGCGCCGCGGGCGCGGCGCCCGTCGTGATGAACGAGAAGTGCCGCTTCGTGCCGCGGGTGCAGGTGGTGCGCCCGAACGTCGAGATGACGACGTCCAGCAGGGACCCCGTGCTGCACACCACGCAGGCCCAGCTGCTGGACGGCAGCACCCTTTTCAACGTGGCGCTTCCGATTCCGGGCATCACGATCCGGCGACCCGTCGGGAGCGCTCGGGTCGTCCGGCTCGGATGCAATACGCATCCGTGGATGCGCGGCTGGATGATCGTGACCGACGAGGTGGCGGCGGTGACGGGCGCCGATGGACGCTTCACGCTCGCGGGCGTGCCGCCGGGCACCTACGAGCTGCGCGTCTGGCACGAAACGCTCCAGGGCGCGCCGCAAAAGGTGACGGTTGCGGCCGGCACCACGGCCCAAGCCGCGTTCGTGTTGCAGTAAGCGCCTTCAGTTCCCGATCGCGAGCAGCTGGCCGTCGGTGCGCCAGTACCACACGCCGTCGACGAGCGCGGGTGAGGCGAGCGTGCGCGCGCCCAGCGAGTTGGTGTGCAGCAGCGCGAATTCGCGGCCGGCCTTGAGCACGAATGTCTCGCCTTCGTCGTTCGTGAAGAAGATCTTCCCGTTCACGGCGATGGGCGACGCGGAGAAGCCCTCGCGCTGGGGGATGCCGAGGCGCCCCTGGTACGCAAGCCGGCCGCTCTTCGCTTCGTAGACCGTCACCACGCTCTGCATGTCGTTGACGAGATACAGCAGCCCATCGTAGAGGACGCCCGACGGCACGAAGGGGGATCCCTTGGGCGTGCTCCACGCCAGATGCGTGGCGGTGACGTCGCCGGACCCGCCCGGGCGGATCGCCAGCGTCGGACCCGCGCGGCCGGACGAGGCGAACACCAGTCCCTCGCCCACGACCGGCGTCGGAATGACCTCGAACGTCAGGCCCCTGACGGTCCACAGCTCTCGGCCCGTGTCGGGATCGTATGCGACGACGCGGCGCTGACTGCTCACGATCAGCTCGTCGCGGTCGCCCGCTCGGATCACGACGGGCGTGCCCCACCCGACGCTCTCGCGGCGCGGCGTCGACCAGATGGTGCGCCCGGTCTTCCTGTCGAACGCGGCGACGAACGCCTCCTGGTCGGAGGCGGGATTCTGGTCCTGGTAAAGGAAGAGGCGATCCTTGTACAGCACCGGCGAACCGGCAGGCCCGTGGTAGTTGTCGATGCGGCCGAATGGGCGGTGCCAGACGATGCGCCCGTCGAAGTCGAACGCGACGAGGCCGTGCCGGCCGAACGAGGCGTACACGAGCGACCCGTCGGTGGCCGGCGTCGCCGAGGCATAGCCGTTCTTCTGGTGGACGTGCTCAACGCCCTCCTGCGGAATGGGCGTCGTCCAGAGCCGCCGCCCGTCGCTGCGGCGGAAGGCCACCATCGACAGCCGCCCGCCGTTCTCCTCGGCAGTGGTGAGGAAGATCCGGTCACCCCACACGATGGGCGACGAATTGCCGCGCCCGGGCACCGCGGCCTTCCACAGAACGTTCTGCGTCGGCGACCAGCGGTCGACGTACGTGCCCGTCCGGACGATGCCCTGGCCGGTCGGGCCGCGCCAGCGTGGCCAGTATCGTGCGCCCTCGCCTTCCACTTCGAGCATCTGGACGGCGTCAGATGCCGTGCGGACGCCGCCGCCGAGCGCGAGCGCGGCCGCGGCGAGCAGCAGGATGGTCCGCCTCATCATTGGGAGTGCCTCCGGATGCCCCGATTATAGAATCGCATCCATGCCGCATGCCGCGCGCCGGCCGCCGTCGCCATTCGCCATTCGCCCTTCGTCATTCGTCATTTGTCATCTGACATTCCTCCTGTCTCTCACCCCTTACGCCCAGTCGCCGCCCGTCCCTCGCGTGGTCACCGTGACCCCGCCGGACGCCAGGCGTCCCGCCGAGGTATCGGTGGCGATCAATCCGACGAATCCGGAGCACGTGATCGCCGTGCTGCTGCAGGCGGGGCGGCCCGGAGAGCCGAGGGTGAGCAACCACGCCTACGTGTCGTTCGACGGGGGCCTCACCTGGCGTGGCAGCCCGGCCGACAACGGCGGCGGCCGGGTGCAGGGGGACGATGCGGTGGTCTTTGCCGCGAACGGCACGGCGTTTCATGGCTACATCTCGTTTGACGGCATCCGCGTGGAGCGGCCCGAGCGGGCCTCGAGCGGCATCTTCGTGCGGTCCACGCGCGACGGCCTGACATGGGATCCGCCGGTGGCGGTCGTCGATCACCTGAACACGGCCATCCCCTTCGAGGACAAGCCGTGGATTGGCGTGGACCGGTCGAGCGCGTCGCCCCATCGCGGCAACGTGTATGTAGCGTGGACGCGCTTCGACGTCTACGGCAGCCCGGACCCCGCGCATCGCAGCCGCATCATGGTGTCACGGTCGCGGGACGGCGGCCGAACCTTCTCGGTGCCGCTCGAAATCTCCGACGTGTCGGGCGACGCGAAGGACAGCGACGACACGGTGGAGGGCGTCGTCCCGGCGGTGGGCCCGCGCGGCGAGCTGTACATCGCGTGGTCGGGCCCGAAGGGCCTCGTGATCGACAAGTCCACCGACGGCGGCTGGTCGTTCGGCAAGGATGTCATCGTGACGCCGCTCACGGGCGGGTGGGACCTGCCCGTGGCCGGCCTGCAGCGGCACAACGGCATGCCCGTGACGGCCGTTGACATCTCCGACGGGCCGCGGCGCGGGACGGTCTACGTCAACTTCATCGACGAGCGGAACGGGAATCCCGACGTCTTCGTGACCAGCTCGTCCGACGGCGGCGCCACGTGGCGGGTGCCGGTGAAGGTCAATGACGACGAGGGCCGCGCGGCGCAGCTCTTCACGTGGCTGGCGGTCGATCCGGTTGACGGCTCCGTCAACGTGGTGTTTCACGATCGCCGTCACGCGCCGCCAGGGCAGCCGACCATGACCGGCGTGACGCTGGCCCGAAGCGTCGACGGCGGCCGGACGTTCGTCAACATCCCCCTGCCGGTTGAGTTCTTTGACTGCTGCGCCAGGAGCGGATTCTTCGGCGACTACAACGGCATCGACGCCTACGGCGGGCGCGTCGTTGCCGTCTTCCCTGTCCTGACGGCCGATGGCCGGCAAGCCGTCCAGGCCGCCGTGGCCCGCTTCACCCCAGGAACGAACCATGCTTACTAATCAAAAGGTGCCTGGCACCTTTCTCTCGAAAAGGTGCCTGGCACCTTTCTCAGGCTACCGGCTCCTGCTGACGATCCTTCTGGTCGGCGCGATCGGGGCCGCCGGCGAGGGGCGGCTGGCCGCGCAGACGCGTCCGGCCGATGGGTTCCAGGCAGGCATTACATGGCTGTATTACCGGGACCTGGCCGGGGCGATGTCTTTCTATGAGGAAGTCTTGGGCCTGCAGTTGACCGTCGACCAGGGCTGGGCGAAGGTCTACCAGGTCTCGGCAACAACCTTCATTGGGTTGGTGGATGAGTCACTGGGCATGCACCGCGCTTCCGATACGAAGCCCGTGGCCGTGGCCTTCGTGACGCCGGACGTCGATGGCTGGTTTGCGTGGCTCAAGGCCCGTGGCGTGAGAATCTGTAGCGAGCTGCGCGACTCGTCTCGGCTGCCCATCCGCGGCTTTACCGCCTTTGATCCTGAGGGTTACACACTGGAGTTCGAGACGTTCAAGGACGATCCTCAGAACCGCCGGATACGCACGCTGCTCGCGCGCCCACCCGGCGCCCGCCGCTAGTCTAGCCGTCGGCTCTGAAAAAGGTGCCTGGCACCTTTTCCCCGAAAAGGTGCCAGGCACCT
>JBFMCA010000114.1:0-14133 GCA_040754955.1 Acidobacteriota bacterium
AGGGCAGGTAGGGTGGGTGGGGGGAGGCTCGGGGACGTCGCGCGGACGCGGGATGAGGAGGGGTGGCTGCACACCGGCGACGTCGGCGAGATCAACGCCGAGGGGCGGCTGTTCATCAAGGGGCGCAAGACTGAGATGATCGTCACGCCGGAGGGGCTGAACGTCTTTCCGGACGACGTGGAGCGGGCGCTCGAGGCCGAGAGCGGCGTGATCGAAGCGGCGGTGGTGGGCGCGGAGGCCGACGGGCGCGAGCGGGTGCACGCGGTGCTCGTGCTCGCGGCCGGCGCCGACGCGGAGGCCATCGTCGCCGCGGCCAACTCGCACCTGCAGGACCACCAGCGCGTGCGCAGCTACTCGGTGTGGACCGACGGCGCGCTGCCGCGCACGGAGGGCACGAAGAAGCTGCGGCGCGCCGCCATCAAGGCGTGGGTCAACACGGGCGCGGCGCCGCCGGCGTCGGCCGGCGGGGGCGACGCGCTGGCGGACGTGCTGGGACGCTTCGCGGGCGCGCGGACGGTGTCGGGCGAGACGACGCTCGAGGGTCTGGGCCTGAGCTCGCTCGAACGCGTCGAGCTGATGGTGGCGCTCGAAGACAGGTTTCAGACCCGCCTCGACGAGGCCCGGTTCGCGCAGGCGACGACGGTGGACGAGCTGCGGGCACTCGTGGCGGAGGCGCCGGCGGCCGCGCCGACGGCCGAGCTCTTCGACTTTCCGCGATGGAACCGGCGGTGGCCGGCGCGCGCCCTGAGGCGGGCGAGCCTGGCCACGTGGATCCTGCCGCTCGCGCGCGTGTTCGCGCGCCTCGAGGTGCGCGGCCTCGAGCACGTGCGGGGCGTCGAGGCGCCGGTGCTCTTCGCGGCCAATCACCAGAGCCACTTCGATGTGCCGGTCATCCTCGCGGCGCTCCCGGGCAAGGTGCGCGCGCGCGTGGCGCCGGCCATGTCGAAGGAGTTCTTCAAGGCGCACTTCTTCCCCCAGGGCCGGGCGTGGCACGAGGTGTTCACCAACCGCCTGAACTACTACCTGGCGGCGCTCTTCTTCAACGCGTTCCCGCTGCCCCAGCGCGAGGCGGGCGCCCGCGAGACGCTGCGCTACATCGGCGAGATCACGGGCGAGGGGTTCTCGGTGCTCCTCTTCCCCGAAGGCGTGCGCTCGGACACCGACGCCATCGCGCCGTTCCGGGCCGGCGTGGGCATGATGGCGTCGCGCCTCGACCTGCCGGTCATCCCCGTGCGCCTGGAGGGCGTCAACCGCGTGCTTCACCCCACGTGGAAGATGGCGCGGGTCGGCCGCGTCCGCGTCACGTTCGGCGCGCCCCTGCGGCTGCACGGCGACGATTACGCGGCGCTCGCGCGCGAGGTGGAAGCCGCCGTGCGAGCGCTGGGGCCCGGGTAGCCCGTGCTTTGCACTTTGCAGGGCCGTGTGGCATAGTGATTGCTTGACGAATGAGTAAGGACGATCTCATAGACATGCAAGGCACGGTTGTCGCCGTGCACAGCGGTGGGTTGTACCGCGTGCAGGTGGACGCCGGCCACGAGGTGCTGGCCCAGTTGAGCGGTCGGATGCGCCGGTTCCGCATCAAGGTCGTGCCCGGCGACCGGGTCACGGTCGGCATCTCGCCCTACGATCCGCAGCGCGGCATCATCACCTTCCGGGCGCGGTAAGACAGACAGCACAGTGAGTTCACACGTCGCTCCTGCACGCGGACCGCGCAGGCGCGGGGGCGCTCCTCGCCGCCCGCGCCGCGGCGGCTCCGCCGGCCAATCCCGCTCGACGCCCGCGTCGGCCGTCGGCCCCGACATCCCGTGGGAGCCGATCGACCCCGACGCGGCGCCGCTGCCCTTCGACACGCTCGGCCTGCACCCGCAGCTCATGAGCGGTATTCGGGACCTCGGCTACACGGGCACCCGCCCGGTGCAGGGCTCGGTCCTGCCGCCGGCGCTGGCCGGGCAGGACATCGTGGCGTGCGCCGAGACGGGCACCGGCAAGACGCTCGCGTTCGCGCTGCCCATCCTGTCGCGGCTGCTCAGCGAGGAGCCGCCGTACCACTCGCCGGAGCGCGAGCACTACACGCGGGCGCTCATTCTCGCGCCGACCCGCGAGCTCGTGGTGCAGATCGAGGACACGCTGACCGGGCTCACCTACCACTCGCCGGTGTCGACGGCGCCGGTCTTCGGCGGCGTGCCGATGGACCCGCAGGAGCGCGCGCTCAAGGCCGGCGTCGACATCGTCGTGGCGACGCCGGGTCGGCTGATGGACCACATGCGGCACGGCGCGACCGACTTCGTGCGCCTGCAGGTGCTCGTGCTGGACGAGGCCGACCGGATGATGGACATGGGGTTCTGGCCCGACGTCCAGCGCATCGTGAGCGTGCTGCCGCCCGATCGGCAGACGCTGCTCTTCTCGGCGACGATGCCGGAGGAGATCCTGCGGCTCGCGCGCGAGATGCTGCGGACGCCGCGGTACCTGCAGGTGGGCGCCAACCGGGGCGCGGCGGCGCGCACGATCCGCCACTCGAAGCAGGACGTCGCCCGGCCCGGCAAGGTCGACTGGCTGGCCCGGTTCGTCCGGCACGACGCCGAGGGACCGGTGCTCGTCTTCGTGCGCACGAAGATCGGCGCCGACAAGGTGGCCCGGGCGCTGCAGGGCAAGGGCATCAAGGCCGCGGCGCTCCACGCGGACCGGACGCAGAAGGACCGGCTGGCGGCGGTCGAGGGCTTCCGGGCCGGCCGGCACCCGGTGCTCGTCGCCACCGACATCGCCGCGCGCGGGCTGGACATCGAGGGCATCGCCCACGTCGTGAACTTCGAAGTGCCGGACACGCCGGAGGCCTACGTGCACCGCGTCGGACGCACGGGACGCTCGGGGGCCGAGGGCCATGCGATCACGCTCGTGGCACCCGACGAGCAGCGCGCCTGGCGCACGCTGGAGGAGCGAGTTGGCATCCGGATTCAGTGACGGCCCGCCGGGCGCCGGAGCGCCGTCGGGCCACGCCTCGCCCGCGGTGGAGCGGTTCCAGAGCTGCCGCTGGCGCAAGCCCGCGGAAGAGGGCACGCCGGAGCACTGCGGGCACCGCGACGTCCTGCCGATGGCGGGCACGACGGGCTTCGCCCCCGATGCGTGGTGCCTCGACTGCGCCTACTACAAAGCCCGGCGCACGCCGCGCAAGCGCGCGACCGAGCCCCCCCGCGACGACTGGCGCTGGTAGCGCCACCCGCCCCCTCAGATCATCTCGTTGGCGAACACCGCGGCGCCGAGCAGCGCCGCCTGGGCGTTCAGGATCACCTGGATCGGAATGCTGCGCATCAGATCGGTCATCGGCGCCTTGTCGTTGAAGGCATCGAGGAACAGCGGCGACTTGAGCAGCGGGAGCATCTGCGGGGCAATGCCGCCGCCGAGGTACAACCCGCCGGTGGCCACCGCGCGGAGCGCCAGGTTGCCGGCGGCCGCCCCGTACGCGCTCACGAACATCTCGACGGCCTCGGTGCAGCGCGGACACCACTTCTCCATGCCGGCGCGCGAGACGACGGCCGGGCCCTCGGCGGTATCGACGAGCGGCCCGACGACGTCGCAGGGCTCGCCGCCGTGGACGAAGCGGTAGAGGTGCACGAGGCCGGGTCCCGAGACGACGTTCTCGAGGTTGACCCGCCCGAGCCGGTCGCGCAGGTAACGGACGAGATCGAGCTCGCGGTCGGTGCGCGCCGCGAAGTCGGCATGCCCCCCTTCGGAGGAGATGGGCCGGAACCGGCCGCTGATGTTGTGCAGCGTGGCTTCGCCAAGGCCCGTCCCGGCCGCGATCAGGGCGGCGTTGGCGCCATGGCGCCGCCGGCCCTGCTGGAGCGTCTCGAGCTCGTCGCGATCGAGCACGGGAACGGCATACGCCATGGCCTCGAGGTCGTTGAGGAGCCGCACGCGCTGGAGCTTGTAGCGCGACGAGATGTCCGCAGCGCTCACCGTCCAGGGCACGTTGGTCATCTCGGCGGTCTGCTCGATGACGGGGCCGGCCACGCCGAAGCAGGCCACCTCCATGCGCGGCGGCGATCCGCGCTGCTTGAAGAACTCGTCGACGATCGCGGAGAGCCCGGAGAAGTCGAGCGTCGGGAAGCTCTTCACGTCGACCGCGACGGGCCGCTTGGCCCCGAAATGGAAGAGCCCGACGAGGGTCTTGGTGCCGCCGACGTCGCCCGCGAGGATCATGCTCCGGTATTGTAGTTTGACAACGGCACCGTTCTGCTCCATCTTGAATCGGCGGATGTCCGTGCTGCCCTTCGATCCACCTGCCGCGCAGCCTCTACTCGGCGAGGTGGTCGTCTTCACCGGCAGGCTGTCGTCGCTCGGCCGCAAGGAGGCGCGCGCGCTCGTCGCGCGACTGGGCGGCGACACCGACGACGACGTCACGCTCCGCACGACGATGCTCGTGGCGGGCGCGGAGACCTATCCCGACGGCGTGCCCGACGACACGCGGCTTTCGGGCGATCCCGGCACGCACAGCCAGAAGCTCCGCCGCGCCGCCCAGATCAACGCCGAGACGCCGGGCAAGGTCCGCGTCGTCGGCGAAGACGCGTTCTGCGCGCTGGCAGGCCTGCCCTCGCTGGCGGAGATTCGCCAGCAGCACTACGGCCAGCGCGACATCCTCGCCATGTACCCCGGGCTGCGCGAAGACCACCTGCGCTACCTCCAGAAGTGGGGCCTCATCCGGCCGGCGCACCGCAACAACGCGGACACCTGGTACAGCTTCAGCGACCTCACGCTGCTCCGGACCATCCACGCCGAGCTGCAGCGCGGCGTGCCGCTACGCGCCGTGGTCCGCGACGTTCAGGCGAGCCGCAGCGGCCAGCTCGCCTTCGACTTCCGGCTCGACGCGCAGCCGGCGCGCATCATCGCCCTGAAGCCGCGCGAGACGGTGCCGCCGTCCGCCGACCGGGCGCCGGACCCGAACCCGCTCGGCACCGGAGACCCACGGTCGCTCAGCCCGGCCGAGCAGTACTTCCTGATGGGCTCGCTGCTCGACGACGGAACGCCCGAGCGGCAGGAGGAGGCGGCCCAGGCGTACCGGCGGGCGCTCTCCGACGACCCCGAGCTCGTCGCGGCCATCATCAACCTCGCCAACATCCGGTACGCGCGCGACGAGCTGGCCGAGGCGCAGGCGCTGTACGAGCGGGCCATCGCGCTCGACCCGTCGTACTTCGAGGCGCACTTCAACCTGGGCAACATCCACCACGACCAGGGGCTCTTCGACGAGGCCGAGGCGTGCTACCGGCGCGCCCTGGCGCTCAACCCCGGCTACGCCGAGGCGCACTTCTACCTGGCGGTGACGCTCGAGAAGATGGCCCGTTCGGCGGACGCCCGCGTGCACTGGCAGGCCTACCAGCGCCTCGCCCCCGAGGGGGAATGGGTCGAGCTCGCGCGGGAGTTCTCGGATTAGCCGCTACCCGCCCGCCCGCCTCGGCGACGATGTCGATGACTTCCACGGCACTGCGGTCGCGGATCCGTACCGGTGGCTGGAAGATGCCGGGGCGCCCGAGACGGCGCGCTGGGTCGAAGCCCAGAACGCGCTGACGGCCGCGTGGCTCGACACGCCGTTCCGCGCCGAAGCCGCCCGCCGGCTCGCGACCCTGTTCGCGTTTCCGCGCGTGTCGGTGCCCATCCTGCGCGGGTCGCGGCGCTTCTTCACGGTGCACGACGGCGTCGACCCGCAGCCGCGCCTCTTCGTCCAGCAGGGCGACGCCCCGGCGCGCCTGCTGCTCGACGTGAACCGCCTGAGCGCGGACGGCACGACGGCGCTGACGGGCGTGTGGCCGAGCCGTGACGGCGAGCTGGTGGCCATCGCGCTCTCCATCCACGGCAGTGACTGGCAGGAGATCGGCGTGCTCGAGACGGCAAGCGGCCGGGAGCGGCCCGACCGGCTGCGCTGGGCGAAGTTCACCGAGGTCGCGTGGCTGCCCGACGGGAGCGGGTTCCTCTACACGCGCTTTCCGGAGCCCGGCACGGTGCCGGCCGGCGACGAGCACTACTTCGGCCGCGTCTGCCTGCACGAGCTCGGCGAGCCGCAGGCGGCGGACCGCCTCGTCTACCACCGGCCGGACGACGGGAGCCTGGTGCCCTCGGCGCAGGTGTCGTGGGACGGGACGACAATCATCCTGACGGTGCACCGCGGCGCCAGCGACGAGAGCGAGGTGTTCGTGGCGCCGGTTGGGGCCCCGGACGCGGCCAGGCCGGTGTTCACGGGATTCACGGCCGCCTTCGACGCCCTCGACCTCGTGGAGGGACGGTTGCTCGTGCGGACCACGCTCGGCGCGCCGCGGGGGCGCGTGGTGGCGGTGGACCTGGGCGCCGGGACGCCGCGCCTCGACGAGGTGGTGCCGGAGGGCGACGACACGCTGCACACCGCGCGGGTCGCGGGCGGGCGGCTGGCCTGTGCGTTCCTCCACCATGCCAGCGACGAGGTGCGCGTGTTCGAGCTCGACGGCCGGCCGGCAGGGCGCCTGCCCCTGGGACGGTTCGTCTCGCTGAGCGGGTTGAGCGGCACGCCGGAACATCCGGAGTTGTTCGCGCGCGTGAGCGGGTTCACGACGCCGCCGACCGTGTGGCGCTGCGGGGTGTCGGGAGCGACGGCCCAGCCGTGGTGGCCCGAAGGCTCCCCTGCCCCGGCGCGGGCGCCGGACGGGCTCGTCACCGAGCAGGTCTGGTACCCGTCGAAGGACGGGACGCGGATCTCGATGTTCCTGGTGCGCGCCGACGGGACGCCGCGCGACGGGCAGCGGCCGGTGCTGCTCACCGGGTACGGCGGCTTCAACATCAGCGTCACGCCGCAGTACGACCCCTCGCTCGTCCTGTGGATCGAACGCGGCGGCGTGGCCGCGGTGCCCAACCTGCGCGGCGGCGGCGAGTACGGCGAGTCGTGGCACCGGGCGGGCATGCTCGAGCGCAAGCAGAACGTGTTCGACGACTGCATCGCGGCGGCCGAGTGGCTCGTGCGCGAAGGCTACACGCGGAGCGGGCGCATCGCCCTCGAGGGCGGGAGCAACGGCGGGCTGCTCGTGGGCGCCGTGCTCGTGCAGCGGCCGGATCTGCTGGGGGCGGCCGTGTGCCGGGTGCCGGTGGCCGACATGCTGCGCTACCACCGGTTCACGGTCGGGCGCTTCTGGGTGCCGGAGTACGGCTCGGCGGACGACCCCGCGCAGTTCCCGTTTCTCTACGCCTACTCGCCGCTCCACAACGTCAGGGACGGCACGCCCTACCCCCCGACGCTGGTGATGACCGCCGACACCGACGATCGCGTCGCGCCGGGCATGGCCAAGAAGTTCGCCGCGCGCCTCCAGGCGGCCGCGGCGCCGGGCAGCGGGCCGATTCTGCTGCGCGTGGAAACCAGGGCGGGCCACGGCGCCGGCAAGCCCGTGGCGAAGCAGGTGGCCGAGGAGGCCGACATCCACGCGTTTCTGGCCCGCGCCCTTGGGCCGGCACTGCCCTCGTCGGGTTCGGACGGCGCGTGACGGCGTGGCTCAGCCGCGCACGATGGCCGCGAGCATGTCGAGGGCGGTGACGAAGCGGCGATCGGGGTCGGCCGCGAGCGCTCGACGGATAGCATCACCCGGTTCGCCCGGCACCGCGGCCAGCTCGGAAGGCGAGACGGGCGTGACGTGCAGCATCTGGCCGATGAGCTCCGGCAGGCTGGGCGCGCGGAACGGGAGCTGCCCGGTGACCATCTCGTAGGCGAGCACGGCAACGGTGAAGAGATCGGCCCGCGCGTCGGGCGCCTGGCCGGTCAGCACTTCGGGCGGCAGGTACGGCAGCTCCTGATCCCCGGCCTCCTGGCCGCGCAGCTGCTGCTCGCGCATCGTGGCGAGCACGTCCTGCACCGAGCGGATGCCGGCGGTGCTGAGGACCAGGCGTTCGCGTGCCTCGTCGCGGGCGACGCGGATCATGTCGGGGTTGACGCCCACCAGGAACCCGCCGCGCCGGTGGAGCGCCGCCGCGGCATCCAGCATCTGGACGATGAGATCCCGCGCCCGGGGCCAGGGTACTTTGCCCTGTTCGGCCAGGTAGTGGCGGAGGCTCGGTCCCTCGACGAAGTCGGTGACGAGGAACACCCCGCGCTCGTCCTCGCCGAAGTCGCGGACCTGCAGCAGGTTGGGATGCGGCACCTGCAGCGTTCGCGCCTCGAGCAGGAACCTGGCGCGGACGGCGTCCCAGTGCGGCTGCTCGTCGCGGCGCAGGACGCGGATGGCGACCGGCACCCCGAGCGCGCGGTGCGTGCCCTGGTAGACGAGGCTGCCGAGCCGGCCGCGTCCCACCATGGGCCCCAGCTCGTAGCGCGCCAGGAGACCGCCCTCGCCGGGGCTGCTCTCGATTGCCGCCGCGCCCGCGGCCTCGTCGAGCGCGCGCGCGAACTCGACGGCCGTCGGCCAGCGCTCCGCCGGGTGGCCGGCCAGCGCGCGCATGATGGCGCGGTCAACGGCCTCGGAGAGCCCTGCTCGGTGGCGCGTGGGGCTGACGGGCCTGACCGTCAACATCTGGTTGATGAGCGTCAGCCGGTTGTCGGCGTCGTACGGCCGGGTGCCCGTGAGCATCTCGTACGCGATGACCCCGAGCGTGTAGATGTCGGTGGCCGCGGTGACGGCCTCGCCCCGGATTTGCTCCGGCGCGGCGTAGGCCACCGTGCCCACGAAGAAGTCCGGGTCGGTGAGCTTCGTCTCGTCGCTGGCCATTCGCATGGCGGCCAGACCGAAGTCGATGACCTTGTAGACGCGCTCCCCCGACTCGAAGCGGTGCGCCACGATGTTGGCGGGCTTGAGGTCGCGATGCGTGATGCCGCGCTCGTGCGCAAGCTGGAGGGCGGCCGCCACCGGGCCGAGGATGCCGGCGACACGCGCCGTCGACATCGGCGCGTCCAGCTCGATCTCCTCGCGCAGGCTCGGCCCGCTGAGCAGCTCCATGACGATGTACGGGTGGTTCGACGCGTCGACGCCGAAGTCGAGGATGGAGACGATGTTGGGATGGCGGAGCTGGGCGCAGGCCTTCGCCTCGCGCAGGAATCGCTCGTGCAGCTCGCGGGGCGCGTCGTGCGGCGCCTGCATGACCTTGACGGCCACCTCGTCGCCCAGCCGCGTCCGCCGCGCGCGATAGACGCGGCCCATGCCGCCCGACCCCAGCGTGCCGAGGATCTCGTAGCGGCCGTCGATGATGGTGCCGTGGGCGGACACGGGGGGAATTGTACAGGCTCTGGGCTTTGGGCTCTGGGCTCTAGAGGGCTTCGGACTTCAGGCTTCGGGCCTAGCCCCTCCACCCCTCCAAGCCTCCAAGCCTCCAGGCCTCCAGGCCTCCCCAGGCCTCCCTATACATGCGCGAACTCGTTGCCGACGCGCTCCAGCAGGTGCTCGAACCAGAGGTTCGAGATCTTCTCCTGCACCGAGTTCTGGCGGAGCCGCGCCTGGAGGTTGGCGAAATCGACGCGGTCGAGCTCCTGGTCCTGGTTGTAGCAGGAGAAGATGAACTCCTCGCGGCCCGTCGCCGGGTCGACGTGGCGCTGGAGGCACTGCGCGCAGACCTCCTTCATCATGCACTGCATGGGCGAGTTGATGCTGCCGATGCCGACGTGCGCCGGGTTGAGGTACGGCGCGAGCACGCCGTGCCGGGCCAGACGCACGGCGTTCATCATGCGATCGGAGCCGATGGCGATGATGCGCGTGACCTCGCGGAGCGGCACGCGCACTTCGCCGAGCCGGCCCTCGGCGTAGGCGACCATGGCCTGCACGATGTTGCCGCGGAAATGGGCGTCCTCGGGCCGCGCCGGCTCGATCGGCAGGCCCGAATCGGTGGCCCAGATGACCTGGTCGGTCGCCGCCTCGATCTCCTCCCGTTTGAAGAGGTCCGCGCCGTTCTTGTAGCCCGCGAAGTAGATGACGCGGTTGCCGCGGGCCTTGAGCGCTTTCGCGATGGAGAAGAGCACGGCGTTGCCGAGGCCGCCACCGGCCAGCAGCACCGCCGTGCCCTCGGGAATCTCGGTGGGCGTCCCCGTCGGCCCCATCACCACCACGGGCTCGCCCGGCTGCAGGTACGCACACAGCCGGCTCGAGACGCCCATCTCGAGCGTGATGAGGCCGAGCAGCCCCGCGTCGCGATCGACCCACGCGCCCGTCAGCGCGATGCCCTCCATCAGGAGCGACGCCACCTGGCCGTCGATCCGGACGTGCGGGCTGCGGCGCTCGAAGTTCTGCAGGCGGTAGAACTGGCCCGGGTGGAAGTGGCGTGCGGCCGCGGGGGCGCGGACGATGACCTCGACGATGGTCGGCGTCAGCCGCACGACGCGCTCGACCCGGGCGAGGAGCTGGTCGTCGAGCCGCGCGGCAAGCGCCGCCCACGCGGCGTCGCGCGCCGGCTGCCCGGCCGGATCGAGGCCGGCCACCTCGTCGGCGAAGAGCGCCACGACGTGCCCGTAGCCGTGCTTGGCCGAGGCCATGGCCTTCACCACGTTGCCGTTGTAGCGCGGGTGGTTGTCTCCGTAGTAGGTGATGAACCGCCCGTCGCGCTGGTACGACGTGAAGAAGCCGTGGTCGTCGGGCTCCAGCGCGAAGGCGCCGTCGGCGCCCTTCACCGCCCGGTACCCCTGGAAGAACCGCTGCCGGCGGTCGAGCGTCATCGTCCCCGGGTGTTCCTTCTCGTAGGTGACGTTGGGCGCCGTGCCGGCGGCGACGAGCACCGTGCGCGCGGGCAGTTCCACGCGCTCCTCGCGGCCGTCGGCCGATCGCCGCGTGAACGCCATCTTCGCCACGTGGCCGAAGTCGTCCGGGATGGCCTCGACGGGGTCCAGCGTCTCGGCGAAGAAGATGCCTTCCTCGAGCGCCTTGGCCACCTCTTCGTGGTTGAGCCGATAGGCTGGCGAGTCCTGGAGCCGCTTGCGGTACGCCAGCGTGACGCCGCCCCACCGCCGGACGAGGGACACGAAGTCGGGCCGCTCGCCCGCCTCGCGGGCGCGGGCGCGCTCGGCGCGCACGGCCAGGCCGTGGTTGAGGAACTCGTCGAGGATGCCCTCCTCCTCGGCATCGAGCTGCCGCCGCACCGCCGCATCGCCGCGCTCGCGGACGAGCGCCTCGTAGCGGTCCAGCATCTTCTCCACCTGGAGCGGGTAGTACGCGAGAAGCTCGGTGGCCGTGTCCACGCCCGTCAGGCCGCCGCCGATGACCACCGCGGGCAGCCGCACCTGGAGGTTCGAGAGCGCATCGCTCTTGAAGGCGCCCGTCAGCTGCAGGGCCATGAGGAAATCCGACGCCTTGCGGATGCCCCGGATGAGGTTGTTGCGGATGTCGATGATCGTCGGGCGCCCGGCGCCGGCGGCAATGGCGATGTGGTCGATGCCGTAGTCCCAGACCTCGTCGATGGTCAGCGCGCCGCCGAAGCGGATGCCGCCGTACACCTTGAGGTGCGGACGCCGCGCGAGCGTGAGGTGGATGAGCGTGAGAAAGTTCTTGTCCCAGCGAACGGTGATGCCGTACTCGGAGACGCCGCCGAAGCCCTCCAGCACACGCTCGTCGAGCGGTCTGTAGATCTCGTCCCAGCTCCGCACAGGCCGCGGCGGCCGCCCGGGGCCGCCGACGAGGTCGTCGGCCAGCGGCTCGATCTTCAGCCCGTCGACGGCGACGACGCCGAAGCCCTCGTTGAGCAGGTAGTGCGAGAGCGTGTACCCCGCGGGGCCGAGCCCGACGACGAGCACGTTGCGGCCGTTGTACGGGAGCGCGTAGGGCCGCGCGGCGTTGAGCGGATTCCAGCGGGCGAGCAGGCCGTAGATTTCGACGCCCCACGGCAGCCGCAGCACGTCGGTGAGGACGCCCGTCTCGATCTGCGGGATGTTGACCGGCTCCTGCTTCTGGTAGATGCACGCCTTCATGCAGTCGTTGCAGATCCGATGGCCCGTGCCGGGGCACATCGGGTTGTCGACCATCACGATGGCCAGCGCGCCGATGGCGTCGCCCTGCTTGCGCAGGAGGTGCATCTCCGAGATCTTCTCGTCGAGCGGGCAGCCGGCGACCGGCACGCCGAGCGCGTTCTCGGCCACCGTGCCGGACTTGTCGCGGATGCCCTTCGAGCAGGTGTCCTTGTCGCGCTCGTGGCAGAGCACGCAGTAGTGGATCTCGCCCAGCACTTCCGGCGTCGAGTAGCGTCCGTCGGTGAGCGTGAACCCGTCGCGGCGGCGCAGCGCGGCATCGGGACCCGCCATGATCTCCGGCAGCGCGGGGTTCGGCCGCGTGACGTGCACGAGGTGTTCGGCGTCGAGCGTCTCGGGGAACCGGAACGACACCCACCCGCGCCGGCGCAACTCGTGGAGGTGCGCGGCCGACCAGCGCCTGATGGCGTCGATCTCGGCGGCAATCGCCGCCTTCTCGGCCTCGGTGCCGCCGTCGCGCGCCGCGGCCTCGCGGTCGAGCAGCACGCAGCCGGCCCGGGCGAGCGCCAACTCGCGCGCGCCCTCGTCAGCCGCGCCCGCCGTGAGCCGATCGACCACCGCATGATCGCCGGCGGTGGCCTCGACGCGCCCGCCGCCCTTGATGAGCGGAAGCGCGCGCTTGCGGACGAAATCGATCTTGAAGCGGAAGAGGTCGTCGTAGGCGCGCGTCGCGGCGACGAGCGCATCGGCCTCGGCGCCGACGCCGAACAGGCGGGTGAGGAAGCGGCTCACGTGCGGCGCCATCGAGACGATGAGCGTCGAACGGGCCACGGCGCCGAGCGCCCCGGGGTTCGCGCGGTGGGCCTCCCACCTGGACCAGAGGTCGGGCTCGACGGCCTGGACCTCGCGCGCAAAGACGTCGTGCAGCGCCGCAAGCCGTGCCGGCACATGGAGATCCGCGAAGGTGAAGCCGTCGATGCCGAGGGAATCGTGCGGAGACGCCGGGGTGTGCATACGGGCACTTCCAGCGTAGACGGTCGGGACGTGGACAGTCAAACGACCGTTCAAATTCGCGGCGGCTGGCCCCGCGTTTGCTGCGGGGGTGGCCATCCCCCGGGGTGCCCCTGAATGACGGGGATTTCGTGACGAAAGGGTAATGCGATGCGACAAACGCGTGATCTCAGCGGGCGCTTCCTGCTGCTCGCCGCCCTCGGGGCCGCGGCGTGCAGCGGCACGGCAACGGTGCAGTCGCCCACCGCGCCCTCGCCGCTCGCGACGGCGCCCGCCGCCGGGCTCGCAGCGCCATCCACGGCACCGGACAACACGGCGTCCGGGCCCTCGTCGGTGCACCGTACGGCGGCTGTCACCGACGCGGCGGCCGTCGCGGCGTGGGCGACGTCGGAAGGCTGGGCGATGGCCGCGGGCCTCGCCATTGAGGGCACCGACGTCGTCACGGCGATCAGCGGGGCGTGCCCCTCGATCGTGCTGACCGTTCGCGGCGTGCCGGTGACCGTGAACGCCGCGACGACATTCGGGTCGTCCACCACGTGCGCCGGCCTGGTCGTGGGCGATACGGTCCGGGTGCGCGGACAGCTGTTCTTCGACACAGGGTCGTACTCGGTCGTCGCCACCGAGGTGACGCGCGTCACCGGCAGCCAGCCGCCAGGCAACAGCACGCCGACCGGGCCGGGCAACACGACGCCGCCGGGCAACGGCACACCTGGCGGTCCGGGGAGCGGCCGGCGTCACAGGGGCGAGGGCACGGTCTCGAGCCTGACCGGCACTTGCCCGACGGTGACGATGAACATCCGCGGCGTGCGGGTGACGACCGACGCGTCGACGACCTACGAGCACGGCGGCTGCGGCAACCTGCGGCCCGGCACCAAGGTGGAAGTCGAAGGCGACGAGCAGGCGGACGGGAGCCTGTTGGCGACGCACATCGAGATCAAGGATCAGCCGGGGCGCGGCGGCCCGGACTCCGTCGAAGGCGAGGGCACGGTGGCGTCGCTCCGAGGGACCTGTCCCGAGCTGACGATGGTGGTTCGCGGGCTGTCGGTGATGACGACGGCCGACACGGAGTTCGAAGGAGGCGTCTGCTCGGCGATCCGGAACGGGATGCGCGTCGAGGTGCGTGGCCGGTACGCCGGCAACGCGATTCTGGCCGATCGCGTCCGCATCGTTGCGGAGCGGACAGGGGTGTAAGACCCGCGACGAAGATCGGGTGCGGCGGCGCCGGCCCTGGAACGGCGCCG
>JBFMCA010000115.1:0-13770 GCA_040754955.1 Acidobacteriota bacterium
CCGCCCCACCCGCTCTACCTCTTCCCCACATGCAGCCCGAGCGTGACGGTGCGGCCGCGCGCGGGGGCGAACTGGAAATGCTCGCGATAGTAGCGGTTGGCCAGGTTCTCCACCGCCAGCGTGATTGAGGCGCGGTGATCCCCGGACGTCAGCGCGAACCCCCAGCCCAGCCGCTGCACCGCGAAGCCGTCGAGCGAGAGCAGGTCCTGCGCGATGAGGAACGGCGAGTCGAGGAGGGTCAGCGCCACGCGGTCGACGTCGGCCTGCGCGCGCACGCCGTACTCCGCCCACCACCGGCCGCGCGCCTCGGTGAACCGCACGTTGGCCACGAGCTTGCGCGGCGTGATGTTGTCGGCGGGCGTGCCGGCCAGCGACGTGCGATCGAGCGGGTTCTCCCCGGCGGTGACCTCGCCGTGCATGAACGAGGCCGCGCCCGACAGCGTGAGCACGCCGCCGCGCAGCATCAGCGGGGCGTCGGCCGCGAGTTCGAGGCCGCGGATGCGCACGTCCGCGAAGTTCGTGGCGCGCGTCAGCGGCCCCTCGGCCGTCCGCGCCACGACCAGCTCCGACGCGATGAAGTCGGTGTACTGGTTGACGAAGACGAACGCGCCGCCCGAGACGCGGCCGGCGCGGAACTTGGCGCCGACATCGAAGTTGTTGCCCTTTTCCGGCTTCACCTGGATGTTCGGGATGATGTTGCCCACGGTTGCCGGCCCTGCGAAGAGGAGCTCCTCGAGGTTGGGGTGCCGGTAACTCCGGCCGAACCGGACGAACGGGCTGACGGCGGCGTCGGGTCGCGCCACCAGCCCGATGTCGCCGGTGAGCGCGCGGCGGGTATAGGTGTCGCCGTTCACGTTCGGCAGCGTCGCCGGATCGATGGCCGGCGTCGCGCCGGCCACGAGGGACGCGACATCGTAGCCCTCGGTGCGATCGACGTTGACGGCGTAGAAGTCGCCCCGCAGCCCCGCGACCAGCGACACGTCCGCGCCGAGCCGCCACTCGTCCTGCGCGAAGAACCCGACGTCGCGGAAGCTCGCGTCCGGCACGCGCACCGGGTTGGCCACGACGGGCGGACCGAGCCGCACCGGCGATGGGAACACGACGGCTGCTGGCAGGAACCTGATGAACACCGCCTGCCCCACGATCGACGTCGCCGTCTCTGTGCGCCGCCGATCGCTGCTGCGGTCCCGGTAAATCGTCAGGCCCGTGGTGAGCAGGTGGTTCTTCGCCGGCACCCAGACCGCCTGCACGTCCACGCCCGGCGTCCACACGCGCTGCTCTGTCTCCGAGGTGACATCGAGGCGGAACACGCTGATGGGAAACAGGTCGCGCGGCGTGGGAACAGGGAACTGGACGGGGAACGTGTTCTCGAGCAGCCGCTGCTGGCGCTGGTAGTAGGCCGTGACGGAGAGATTGGCCAGCCACGGCGTGATCGCCCGCGCTTCGTAGCGCGCCGACACCTTGTCGAGGCGGCTGTACGGCAGGTGGACGCGGTTGAAGAAGTATGGCTCGACGAAATCCGGGAAGCCGATGTCCTCGACGCGCCGGCGCTGGTATCGGACGCGGATGGTCCGCGTGTCGCTCAGCTTGACGAGCGCGGACGCGTTGACGAAGCTGCCGTCCGACGAGGAACTCGGCACGAGGTTGTCGGTGCGCACGTACGGCGCGTTGAAGGGATCGGGAAACGACGCCAGGCGGAAGCCGAACGCGTCGTCCAGCGTGTCGGCCCGGCGGAGCATGCCCGACGCAAAGAACGGCCGCGTGTCCTCCACGTCGAGATCCCCCGCCGTGTAGTCGTCGTACCGCTCCACGCCGCCCTGCACCCGGACCGCGTAGCGCGGCGCCGTCGCGCCCAGCGACAGCGTGCCGCGGCGGCCGTTCTCGTTCGAGCTGTAGTAGAGATCGGCGCCGTAGATGAACCGCGGGTGATCGGAGAACGTGGGCTCGTTCGTGATGATGTTGATGGTGCCGGCCAGCGCGTCGGTGCCGTACATCAGCGAGCCGGCGCCGTTGACCACCTCGATGCGCTCGATGGCATCGGGCGCGATCAGCCCCACCTCGGTCCCCGCCCGGTCGGTGGCGGTGCGCGCCGTGTTGAGCCGCTCGCCGTCGACCAGGATGAGCAGGCGCGTCGAGTCGAGGCCTCGCAGCCGCGGCCGCACGCCGAAGGGCCCGCTCCCCACCGGCGTCACGCTCACCGCCCCGGCGATGGCGTCTCCGGTGGACGTGGGGTTGGTCCCCCGGATGGCCTCGGCCGGGAGCGTCTCGACGTGCAGCGGCACCTGGCGGACGTCCCGCTCGGCGCGCGCCGGCGTGACGGTGACCTGCGATGTCAGCACGCCGACTTCGAGCGTCGCCGGCACCTCGATGGTCGCGTCCGGATCCGCAACGACAACGGTGCGCGTGAACGGCGTGAACCCGTCGCGCGAGACGAGCACCAGAAACGTGCCGGCGCCGGGCGTCTGCACATCGTAGCGGCCGGTGGCGTCGGCTTCGCCGGCCGTCTCCTGCCCGCTGGCGATGTCGCGGACGACCACCCGCGCGCCCGGCACCACGGCGCCGGAGGGATCGGTCACGAGGCCCTGAAGGCGCGCGGCAAAGGCAGGGCCTGGCGCCGCGAGACAGAGGGCCAGGGAGAGGGAGAATGACAAATGACGAATGGCGAATGACGAATGACGAAGGGCGAATGACGAAGGGCGGAGCATAGGGTTCTTCGATTCTAGCGTTGGACCCCGGTCGGGCTGGCGGCGACGCCTTCGGCGGCGTAGGCGTCGAGCGCGGCCTGGTTGAAGCAGGCGAAGATGACCCGATCGACCGACCCGGGCTCGGCGCCCCACCCGCGCACCGCGGCCACCGCCACGCGGGTGGCGTCCGCCAACGGATACCCGTAGATGCCGGTGCTGATGGCCGGAAACGCCACGCTGGTCAGGCCATGCTGGCGCGCGAGATCCAGCGACGACCGGTACGCCGACGCCAGGAGCGCGGGCTCGCCCCGGCTTCCGCCGTGCCAGACGGGCCCCACGGCGTGGATGACGAACCGCGCGGGCAGGTTGAATCCCGGCGTGAGGCGCGCCTCGCCGGTCGGGCAGCCGCCCAGGCGGGCGCACGCGGCAGCCAGCGCCGGGCCGGCGGCCCGGTGAATGGCGCCCGAGACACCCCCGCCCGGCGCCAGCTCGGCATTCGCCGCGTTCACGATGGCATCCACGTCGAGCGTGGTGATGTCGGCGATGCGGGCCTCGATGGTCATATGCCCTCGCACACGAGTCGGCCGGCGGCGCGGGTCGCGGCCTTCATCGCGGCCGCGCATGCGACGGCCGCCGGCTCGCGCTCCCATTGATCCACGGGCCATGGCACGCGCCAGCCCCAGTTGTCGTCCGACACGGTCGCAGGGATATTGATGCGATCGCGCCAGCCGAACAGATCCTGCACCGGGAACGACACGAGCGCCGACCGGGAGCCAAGCACGGCGCGGATGAGAGCGTCGCGCACGACCTCGCCGGTCGGCGCGCGGCCGCCGACGTGTTCGGCGACGGAGGGGATCGCGAGGACGGCCGCGCGGTCGTCGCTGCTCAAGCCCTCCCACCAGACAGCCAGCGTCTCGAGGTCGTGAAGGCCCGTCATGGCGACCGACACCTCCGGGTAGACGCGGGGGTCGATGAAGGGCTGGCGGTCCTCCTTCCACGCGCGCTCCCACCGGATCACCTTGAAGCCGGGGATGCCCAGGCGCGCGATGGACGCGCGCACGAAGTGGGGCACGGTGCCGAGATCCTCGGCCACGACTTCGAGGCCGCTCTCCAGGAAGATCCGCACGATGGCCTCGCCGAGCCGCAGTTGCGCGGGCTCGCTCGGGGGCTCGAAATGCGGCGGCACGCCCGCATCGAGCGGACGGACGTAGGTGCGGTACAGCCCGACGAGGTGGTCGAGCCTGAGGCCGTCGAAGAGCGTGGCGTTCCGGCGCGCGCGGGCCCGCATCCACTCGAAGTCGGTCTCGACGAAGCGCTCCCACCGCCAGGGCGGCAGCCCCCAGTCCTGCCCGGTCTCGCTGTACTCGTCGGGCGGCGCCCCGACGGTGGCGTCGAAGCGGAACTGATCCTGTCGCGCCCAGACGTCGGGGCTGTCCTTCGCGGTCATGAACGGCAGGTCGCCGAGCACCTGCACCGGCCAGCACCGGCGGCGCGCCTCGGCCCACTGCTCGGCGGCGACCCACTGGAGATACTTCCGGAACGTGATCTCGAGGTGGAGCACCTCGCAGGCGTCGGCCAGCGCGCGCTCGTCGCGCGCGGCGAGGCCCGGCGGCCAGCTCCACCACGGCGCCTCGCCGGCGCGCGCGTGCAGGGCGCGGAAGACGGCGTACTCGTCGAGCCACCACGACTCGGCGTCCTGGAACTGCTCGAAGCGGCGGGCGCGTGGCGTGCGGCGGGCGATCTCCAGCCGGAGAAAGCGCTCGAAGCCGCGCCGCAGCCAGCGCTCCTTGACGTCGCGCACGCCCGCGTAGTCGATGCGGGGCGCCGCGCGACACGCCGCCAGCGCGGCCGCCTCGTGCTCGTCCATCGCCAGGTCACCGCCGATGCCCCCGAAGTCCTCCTGCGGGTACATCGAGATGTAGATCGGATCGAGCGCCATCGACGTCATGGCCGAGTACGGCGACCGCTCGCCCGGCGGCATCTCGGTAATCGGGAGGATCTGGATGGCCGCCTGGCCCGCGTCCTTCAGCCAGCGCGCGAAGACCGGCAGATCCAGGAACTCGCCGATTCCCCAGCTCGACGTCGAGGCCAGGCTGAACAGCGGCACGTTGATCGAGCTGCGGCGGCGCGTGTTCACGCCGCGCTCCCCGCCGCCGCGCGGGCGAGCAGCGTCGGCAGCGCGGCGTCGAACGTCGCGGGCTCGACAAGGAGGCTCACCACGAGAAAGGCCTCGCGCGGGAAATCGAAGAAGTAGCCGGGGTGCACGATGACGTGATCCTCGTCGACGAGATCGATCACCAGCTGCTCCTCGGGCCGGACGGCGGGCACGCGGAGGACCGCGGACCATCCACCCTCGACGCGCGGCCGCGAAATCGATGGGTACGGCGCCCGCAGCCGATCGAGGGCCGCGAGGTTGCGTGCGATGCGCGCCTGGATCTGCGATCGTATCCGACTGCCCGCGGCGATGAGCGCCGGCGCCGCGACCTGCACCGGCGTCGACACCGACAGGTAGGCATCCGCGACCACTTCGTACGCCGCCATCGTCCGGCGCACCTCATCCGGCGGCCCACCGAACGCGATCCAGCCCAGCTTGAGCTGCGGCAGCCCGGCGGACTTCGAGAGGCCGCCCAGCGAGACGGTGAGCGCCTCCGACTGGGCGAGCACCGAACACGTCGGCCCCGCGGGCTCGATGGGGTAGTCCGCAAACACCTCGTCGCCGACGAGCGCCAGGCCCCGCGCGGCGCACAGCGCCGCCAGGGCCGCCAGCTCGTCCGCGTGGAGGCACGAGCCCGTCGGGTTGTTGGGCGAGACGACCAGCACGGCGCGCGTGCGGGCGTCGATGCGCTGTTCGAGCGCAGGCACGTCGAGCCGCCACGTCCCGTGGTCGTCGAGATCGTACGGCACGGCGTCGACGGCCTCGAGACGCGTGAGGTGATCGAACAGCGGGTAGCTGGGCCGCGGCACGAGGACGGCATCGCCGGGGTCGCAGAGCAGCTTGAAGAGGAGCGCGTAGGCCTCGCTCGTGCTGGCCGTGAGCGCGACGCGGTCGGCCTCCACGGGCACGCCGCGGCGCGCGAAGTCGGCCGCGACGGCCTCACGGGCCGATCGAAGCCCGAGCGGTCCGGGCTCGTAGCTGAGACCCCGCGGGTCGGCGAGCGGCGCCAGGAGATCGGCGGGGTAGTCGAGCCCGACGGCCGTGGGGTTCGACTCGGTCAGATCGGCCAGCGCCACGCCTTGGGCCCGCTGCCGCGCGACCGCGGTGGCCAGGGCGTTGGCCGCGAGGCTGGCGGGCAGCCGCGACGAGCGCATCAGCGCGGCCGATCGCGGAGGATCTCGACCCGCTCGATGACGTCGCCCTCGAGGATGCGATCGACCACGTCCATGCCGGCGGCGACCTCGGCGAACACGGTGTAGGCGTGGTCGAGTCGCGGAAGGTCGACGAGGTTGACGAAGATCTGCGCGTCGCCGGTGTCGCGGCCCCGCGTCGAGATGCCCACGGTGCCGCGCGTGTGCGAGGGCAGCCCGACTTCGTCGCGCATGTACGCCGCGTCGCCGGCGTACTCGTTGGCGCCGGGGCTGCCGCCCTGGATGACGAAGTTGGGGACGACGCGATGGAAGGTGAGGCCGTCGTAGTACCCTTCGCGCGCGCGCGTCGCGATGCGCAGCGCCGTGAGCGGCGCCTCGTCGACGAGCAGCCGCAGGTCGAAGTGGCCCTTCCCCTTCATCACCCAGCGGAGGGTCGTGCCCCGGAGGGCCTGGACCGCGGCCAGCGTCACGGGCGGCACCGGCGCGCGCGGCGCGTCGGGCAGCGCGGCGGTGTCGTTGAGCGCCCCGAGCGTCAACCGGATGGCCTCCCGCGCGTCGCGCGAGGTGTCGCGGCGGTCCCCGACGATGCGCGCGTACGTATTCCGCAGCGCCTTGATGGCCGCGAGGCGCGGCTCCCCGGGCTCGACGAACTGCAGCGCGCGCGCCGCGGTCATGATGAGCTGATAGTCCGCGCGCGCGAGCGCATCGAGCGCGGCCGGGACCGCCTCGGGCCGCTTGAGCGCGATCAGGGCGTCGATGGCCGCGGCGCGCACGTTGTCGTCGGCATCCCTCGCCAGCTCACGGAGCACCGCGTCGGCCGCCAGCGCGCCGGCCGCCCTGGCGGCGTACATCCGCACCTGCCACGTCGCGTGGCCGGCGTGAGCCGGCAGGAGCGCGCGCGCCGCGTCCGGCGCGATGCGCGCCAGGGCCACGAGGGCGTGGGCGGCGCGATGCCAGGCGGGACCCCCGGCCGGCAGCGCCCGCGCCTCGCGCTCGAGCAGCGGCGCCGGCGACGGCTCCGACGCCGGGCAGCCGGCGCCCAGCTGGTCGAGGGCCAGCAGCGCGACATGCGGGTCCGCGTCCGACACGGCGGCGCGAATCGGCTCGCACGACGTCCGCTGGAGCTGGCGCCCCCAGGCGCGCACGGCTTCGTAGCGCACCTGGGCGTGGGCGTCCTGCAGCACGCGCGCGAGCAGCGCGTCGCGGCCCTCGAGGGGCGCGTCGGACCCGAGCGCTGCGGCCGCCAGCCGTCGGACTTCGTGGTCGGCGTCGCCGACCGCGCGCTCCACAACGGCGGCGTCCGCCGCGCCGGCCGTCGTCAGCGCCGCCAGCGCCAGTCGCCGGGCGCGGGCCGTCGGGACCGGAACCTCGGCGCTCGACGGCGCCACCGTCGTGCGCAGGCGGCGGATGGTCTCGACCGCCGGCGGCGCGAGCGTGCGGTGGAGGCGGACGAGCGACTCGAGGCCCTTTGCCGCGCCGTCGGCCGGCAGCGCCGCCACCAGCGTGCGCTCCGCCTCCCGGGCCTCGCGCTCCGACCCGAACGGCAGCCGGCCGAGGGACCGGAGCAGCGCGTCTCGGACGCCCGCGTCGGATTCGACGGCAAGCCTGGCGGCCAGCAGCGTGAACGCCTCGGGCACATCGGCGGCGCCGCGCGTGAGCTGGGCGACGGCGTTGGCCGCCTCCGCCCGGACGGCGGCGTCGGCGTCCCCGAGCGCGCGGCCGGCCAGCGGCAGGAGCGGCGCGCGCTCGAGCCGGCCCAGCGTGCGCACGGCGAGGCGCCGGAGCCGCGCGTCGGGCAGCGCGGCCGCCTCCCAGACCACGGAGACGTCCGCGTCCGACGCCGCACGCGCATCCTCGATGCGCAGGAGCCGCTCCTCCACCGCCGGCTGCGCCAGCGCCGGCGCGGCGAGCAGGACGAGGGCAGACATCCACCTCGGCATGCGGACGATTCTACCGGGCCGCGCGCCGGGCGGCCGAGTACTCCAGCATCTGCGCCATGAAGTCGCACGGGTAGGAGATCCGCGCGTCCACCACGGCTCCATCCGGCCCGTGCACGGGCTCGATCCGCGGCATCACGAACCCGGTATACGACGGCAGATTCAGACGGTCGACGCGCGCGACCACCTCGTCGCGCAGCGCCGGATCGAAGTGCACGCCGTAGGTCTCGAACAGCGCCTTCGCGGCGGGATAGTCGCCCTCCGACTTGATGCGCTGCACCTCAGCCAGCAGCCGCGCCACGCCCTCCCGGAACGCGGCCGCGTCGACCATGACGTAGAACGTGCGCCCGTCGCGCCGGCGAATGTCGATGGCGCCGGTGTTCGCGATGAGCCAGTGGACGATGGCCTGGCGGCACCGCATGTGGTCTTCCTCGATCTGCGTGCCCTCGCGCACGCGGCGGAGCTGGACGATCGCCGTGCGGGCGTAGGCCTCGTACTCCGTCCGGACGATCTCCGCCTGGTGCCCGGCGGGAATGAGACCCAGCGCACCAAGGTGCGGGTCCGCAAGGAAGTAGAGCGCGACGAGATCCGCGCGGGTTTCCTCGAGCGCGGAGTACTGCTCCTCGAGCAGCTCCTGCGGCGGCGCCGTCACATGGTCTGCCATCCGGCCCGACCCGTGGCCGAGCACCTCGTGGATCTCCGTCGTCAGCTCGCTCGCGAAGGCGCCCCAGCGGTGCGCGCGCTCCACCTCGGCGTCGTCCCACGCGAACTCGTGGCGGAACGCCTCGGGCTGCGATTCCTCGTATGCCTCGAGCACGTTGGAGAGCGTCACCGACTTGGAGCCGTACCGTTCGCGAATGCGCTGGTCGTTGGGCAGGTTCACGCCGATGGGCGTGATCGGCCCGGAGTCGCCGGTCTCGACGACGACCTCGATGGCGGTGGCCGAGATGCCCCGCACGTCGGGCTTCCGGTAGCGCGGATCGACGGGCAGGTGATCCTCGAACCACTGCGCGTTGGCGGCCAGGCGGTGGATCTTCTCGGTCTTCTCGCGGTTGACGTAGTAGACGACGCCTTCCCATGCGCCCTTGACGCCGCGCGCGTCCATGTAGACCTCGATGAAGCCGTTCATGGTGTCCACGACCGAGTCGCGGTTCGTGACCCACGCGATGTCGAACGCCTCGCGGTCGGCATCCTCGCCGGTCTCGTACCAGCGGATGAGCGCGGCCAGCGCGGCGGCCAGCCCCTCGGGCGCCACCGCGGCGGCGTCGCGAAGGTGCCCCACGATGCGGCGGATCTCGGCGTCGTAGAGCCCGCCGACGCGGTAGACCTCCTCGGCGACGACGCCGTCGCGCTTCGCGACGCGCGAGTTGAGCGGATGCCGTTCGTCGAAGTCCTCGAGGTCCGCCAGCGTGACGCCGTCGTAGAGGTTGTTCGCGCTGGCGGCCAGGATGTCGCGGCCCTCGCCCGGCGTCTTGTTGGTGACGAGCGGCTCGAAGGCGGGATCGAAGAACATCGGCTCGTAGCGCCGGATGAGTTCGGCCACCGTTTCTCCCGGCCGCGTCGGAAACGCGGCGCCGTGCCGCCAGGCCGCCTCGGCCGCCTCGACGAAGTCGCCCGGGGTAAGGTCGAGCACGAACTTGCGCGCCGTCAGGTTGTTGTACGGGCCGGTATTCAGCCAGAAGAGCTTGGTGTAGCGGACGATCGCGCCGAGCACGTCTGGTTCCACGCCGTCGCCGTGCGTGACGATGGCCTCGAGGATGTCGCGCATGACGAGGTTGTGGCGATAGCGCTGGTCGTAGTAGATGTCGCGGCCCGCGATGGCGGCCTGGTAGAGGTGCCAGATCAGGACGCGGTCGCGCGCGGCGAGGCGCTCGAAGCCGTCGGCGTAGAGCTGCACGATGGCCGCGTCCTGCACCTGCTCGAGCAGGTACGGACGATCCGTGCCCGTGGGAGTGCTTGTCGGAGCGCTCATAGCGGCAGGTCGACTGTCTCGCCGTGCGCGGGGACGTGCACGGTCCAGCCGAGCTCGGCTTCGATGCGGGCCTTGAGCGCGTCCTGCGCCTCGGGCTCGCCGTGCACCAGGTAGGTCATCTGCGGCGGCTTCGGGAAGGTGCGCAGCCAGCGCAGGATCTCATTGGCATCGGCATGAGCCGACATGCTGTTGAGCTTGGCGATCCGCGCGCGCACCGGGACGTGCCGGCCGTGAATCTTGACCTGCGACGCGCCCTCGATGAGCGCCCGGCCCCGCGTGCCCGCGGCCTGATAGCCCACGAAGAGCACGGTGTTGGCCGGATCGGGCAGCGCCGCCTGCAGGTGGTGCAGGACGCGGCCGCCCGTGGCCATACCGCTCGCGGAGATGACGATCATCGGACCCGCCTTCTTCGTGATCTCGGCCGATTCGCGGCCGGACGCCACCGGTTGAAACCGCGCCGTGCAGAAGGCACACACCTCGCCGCGCGCGGGGCGCGCGTCGGGGTCGAGCTCGGCGGCGTGCCGCCTGTAGTATTCGAGCGCGCCAACCGCCATGGGACTGTCCACGTAGACCGGCAGCACGGGGATCCGACCGTCGTCCTCGAGCGTCTTGAGCGTGTAGAGCACTTCCTCGACGCGGCCGATTGCGAACGAGGGAATGATGAGCTTGCCCCGCCGCTCGGCCGTCTGGCGCACGATCCCCGCCAGCGTCTCATCGTCGTCGTGATTCGGATGCAGCCGGTTGCCGTAAGTCGACTCGACGAGCAGGACGTCGGTCTCGACGCCTGGGGACGGATCGGGCAGCACCGGACGGCCGTAGCGCCCGAGATCGCCGCCGAAGAGGACACGGCCGCCTGACCCGTCGGCGCGCCGCAGGAGCACGTACGCGGAGCCGAGCAGGTGGCCGGCGTGAACGAACTCGGCTTCGAGCCCCGGCGCCACGGGCATGACGCGGTGAAAGCCGAACGGCTGGAACTGCTCGAGGGCGCGATGCGCGTCGGCCTCCGTGAAGAGCGGCAGGGCCGGCCGGTGCTTCGAGAAGCCGCCACGGTTGGCGAACGTCGCCTGCTCTTCCTGCAGGTGGCCGGCGTCGGGGAGCACGAGCCGGCAGAGATCGAGCGTGGGCGTCGTGCAGAAGATGCGGCCGTCGAACCCGTTGGCCACGAGGCGCGGGAGCTGGCCCGAATGGTCGACGTGGGCGTGCGTGAGGATGACGCTGTGGACGGTCTTCGCCGGCACCGGCAGCGCGGCCCAGTTGCGGAGCCGCAGCTCCTTGAGCCCCTGGAACAGCCCGAAATCCACGAAGATGCGGTGCCCGCCGGCCTCCACCAGATACTTCGACCCGGTGACCGTTCTGGCGGCACCCCAGAAGCTCAAAGTGGCCATCTGTCTTCACTTTACTCGACTCCGGGCGGCGTCCGGCCGGGGGTAAACGCCCCCGGCCTCCGATGCCGTATCATGAGACGGCTTCCCGCCCGCGCTCCCTGTCCGGCGTCCCGGTCGCAGGGCCAGCCGCAGTTCCCGTCGTTCGAGATCGAGATCGCGTGATGAACTACCGTTTGATGGCCAGCGCGCTGCTGGCGCTGGTCATGCTCACTGTCGCCCTGCCTGCCGCCGGCCAGGACGAGTCCGCCAACGACGCCGTGGCGCTGGCCGCCCAGTCCCGGCCGGCCGTGCAGGCTGTGCTGATCGAGGCCGATGAGCGCATCGAGCTCGACGGCATCCTCGACGAGCCGATCTGGCGCCGCGCGGCGCCCGCCACCGACTTCCGCCAGCGCGATCCCAACAACGGCGCGCCGGCCACCGAGCGCACCGAGGTGCGCATCGTCTTCGACCGCAACCGCATCGTGCTCGGCGTCATGTGTTTCGACTCCGAGCCGCACCGGCTGCTGGGCAACCAGATGCAGCGCGACCAGCCGTTCGGGGCGGACGACCGCTTCATGTGGGCGATCGACCCGTACCTCGACGGCCGCACGGGCTACTTCTTCGAGATCAACCCGTCGGGCGCCATGGGCGACGGCCTCATCACGGGGCTCGGAGGCGGGGGCGGCGGCGGCCGCGGGCCGGGGGGCGGCGGGTTCGGCGGGTTCGGCGGCCAGATGAACAAGTCGTGGGACGGCATCTGGACGGCGCGCGTGCGGAAGACCGATCAGGGCTGGTCGGCGGAGATCGAGATTCCGTTCCGCACGCTCAACTTCGATCCGAAGGCGGCGGCCTGGGGCGCCAATTTCCAGCGCACGGTGCGCCGGAAGAACGAGGAGAGCCTCTGGACGGGCTGGCTGCGGAACGAAGGCCTCACGCGCATGTCCAACGCGGGCCGCATCGTGGGCCTACGGGACCTGACGCAGGGCATCGGCCTCGACATCAAGCCGTACGCCGTGGCGACGCTCGGCAACTCGCCGGGCAGCGGCGCGCCGAACACGGTGGGCACCGGCGACGTCGGGGTGGACTTCTTCTACAACGTCACGCCGGCGCTGCAGGCCAACTTCACGGTGAACACCGACTTTGCGGAGACCGAAGTCGACCAGCGGCGGACGAACCTCACGCGGTTTCCGCTGCGCTTTCCCGAGAAGCGCGAGTTCTTCCTGTCGGGCTCCAGCTACTTCGACTTCCCGCCCGGCGACGCGGAGCCGTTCTTCACGCGGCGCATCGGGCTCAACGCGGGCGAACCGCAGAAGATCCTGTTTGGCGGCAAGCTCCTCGGCCAGATCGGGCGCCAGGACGTGGGGCTGCTGCACGTCCGAACCGGCGAGGACGGCGGGCTCGCCAGCGAGGACTTCTCCGTCGCCCGGCTCAAGCGCCGCTTCGGCCGCGCGTCGCACGTCGGCATGCTCTACACGCGCCGCGCCGGCGTCGGGCCGCTCGCCGAGGAGCTGGGGCTGACGACGCGGCAGACCATCGGGGCCGACGTGACCGTCGCGACGCCCACCTTCCTGGGCGACGCCAACCTCGACTCGGGGGCGTGGTTCCTGCACACGACGAGGGCAGCCGACGCGCCGGGCGGGAGCAACGCCTACGGCCTTCGCTTCAGCGTCAACGACGACCCCTGGGGCTACTCGGTGAACTTCCGCGAGGTGCAGGAGTCGTACGACGCCGCCATCGGGTTCACGCCGCGGCGCAACTTCCGGCGCTGGAACGGGCGCGTCAACTGGTCGCCGCGCACGACCAGCCATCCGCTGGTTCGCGGCTTCGACTTCTCCGTCAACCCCGAGCTGGTGACCGACCTGCAGAACCGGCTCATCACGCGGCAGTTCTTCATCACGCCGCTCCAGGTGGAGTTCCACAGCGGCGACCGCGTGGAATTCCAGGTGTTTCCGACGCGCGAGCATCTCGAAACCGACTTCGAGATCAGCGACGGCATCCTGCTGCCGCTGGGCAACCGGTACTCCTGGACGCGCTACCAGGTGTCGTTCAACGGCGCGTCGCGCCGGATGGTGTCGGGCCGTGCGGAGTATTCGGACGGCGGGTTCTGGTCGGGCGAGCGGCGCGAGACCACCCTCAGCGTGAACGTCCGGCCTCGGCCGGGCGTGTTCGTGCAGCTCGAAGCCGAGTTCAACGACGTCGATCTGCCGGAAGGCTCGTTCGAGACCACCCTGTACTCCCTCGACGCGCGCACGCAGTTCAGCCCCTGGATCTCGCTCGCCAACAACATCCAGTACGACTCGGTGAGCCGCATCGTCGGCTGGCAGCTGCGGTTCCGGTGGATCCTGAAGCCGGGGGACGACATCTTCTTCGTCTACAGCCACAACTGGCTGGACGACCTGGATCTGAACCAGTTCCGCGTGCTGGATCGCCGGGCGGCGATGAAGGTGCTGCGGACCTGGCGGTTCTAAGGGAAATCGGGGTGGGGGGGGGGGGTGGTGGTAGTGGAA
>JBFMCA010000116.1:0-13669 GCA_040754955.1 Acidobacteriota bacterium
AAGGTGCCTGGCACCTTTCTAGCGGAACGCTGTCTGGTGCTGGTGGGTGTCCACGCGGTGGCGGAAGCGGGCCACCTTGCCGGCGGCGTCGAAGTGCCAGATGTGCACCTCGTCCTCCTCCACCACCTTCTTCCCCGTCGCCTTCACCGTGAACTGGATGTCGATGAGCCCGATGACGGTGTTGCCGGCGGCGAACAGGCCCTTCACGGCGAACGCCGAGATCTCAATCGCGGCCAGGGCCTGAAAAAACGCCGCGGCGCCCTCGTGGCCCCGGCGGGGCTGCAGCCAGGGCACATCGGTCGAATTGACGCCATACTCCCACTCCACATCGGCCGCCAGCGCGCCCAGAATGGCCGGGACATCGCCCCTGCCGAACGCCTCGTAGATCTGCTGCACCGTCTCGACGTGCGCCATCGGCGCCCTCCTCTGCCTGCGCCCCAAACCTCGGGGACCGTCACAGTGACGGGAGGCGCCACCCTCTCCCACGGGGCGCCCACACGCGGCCCTGATTTTGACGGCGCATATCGTATAGGATCTCCACTTCCCGAGGATTACCCGAGGCGCACGCGTGCATCCCGATCTCGACGAAGCCATCCACTTTCACGAAGCCATCATCGCGGAGGGCGGCAAGGCCCTGGTGGGCTACGACAGGGCGAAGGTCCTCGCCAACGTCGTCCTCCTCTCCGAAATCCCGACGACCTACGACAAGAAGGAACAGCGGCAGGTCAACTCGGGCAACCTCCTGCTGCGGGGCGTCCCGGGCGTGGGGAAGACGTTCTTCGGCGTCATCCTCGCCGCCATCTCGAACGCGCGGTTCGCCCGCCTCCAGGGGCGCGCCGACCTGCAGCCTACCGAGGTGGTCGGCTTCCAGATGATCAACCCGGCCACGGGCGAGCTCCAGACCGAGTTCGGCCCTCTTGCCGAGGCCGAGGTCATCCTGCTCGACGAGATCAACCGCATCCCACTCAAGTCGCAAAGTGCCTTCCTCGAAGGCCTCCAGGACCGCACGGTCACGGTGGGCAAAACCACCTACGAGCTCCCGGCCTTCAACTTCGCCATCGCGACGATGAACCCGGTTGAGCTTGGGCAGGGCACGTTCCCGCTCTCGGAGGCGGCGACGGATCGCTTCGCGATCATGGTGAACATCGGGTACCTGCCGCCCGAGGAAGAACGGAAGCTGGTCAACTTCGACTTCAAGCAGATCCGCCTCAACTCGCTGATGTCGAAGGAGCGCATCATCGAGCTGCGCTCGGCCATCAACCGGCGCGTTTACCTCCACGAGCGCCTCGGCGACTACATCCAGCGCCTCGTCGCCGCCACGCGCCCGTACAACCCCGACGTCGACTGGCTCGTGCACTCGCCGTCGGATCTCGTCGAAACCGGCGTGGATCTCGGCGCCTCGCCGCGCGCCATCATCTGCTGGGGCCGCCTTGCCAAGGTGTGGGCGCTCCTCGCGCGCCGACGCGACGTGGTCTACCCCGAAGACATCCAGGACCTCGCGGTGTACGTGCTCAGCCACCGCATCTGGCTGGGGCCGCACGCCGCAAGCCACGGGCTGACGACGGAAGCCGTCATCAGGGACGTGCTGGAGCGGGTCCCGGTCCCATGAGAACGCGCGAGGGCGAGGTCGAGCCGTTCGTCAATCTCGCCGAGATCACGGAGGTGCAGCTCATCATCCTGAAGCGGATGCGCGAGTTCACCATCGGCGAGCACTCGAGCCTCTTCCACGGTACGGGCTTCGACTTCGTCGGGCTCCGCGAGTGGCAGGCCGGCGACCGCTTCGAGACCATCGACTGGCCACAGTCCACGCTCACCAACTTCAGCCCGCTCATCGTCCGCGAGTTCGAGCAGCCGACGACGTCGGGCGTGATGATCGTGGCCGACCAGTCGCTCTCCACGCGCTGCGGCGTCGAGGGCATCCCCATCGCCGTCACCATCGCGCGCGCCATTGCCACCATCGGCATGTCGGCGGTCTTCTTCCAGGACTCCATCGGACTCATCACGTTCGACGACGGGTTCAGGCATCTGAGGGGGCTGCGTCCGCGCATCGGAAAAGGACAGGTCATCCAGGCGCTCGAGGCCTACCAGCACGGCACGCACCTCGAAGACCTCCGCCAGACCGGGAACCTGAGCGGCAGCATCGCCGGCTTCATGCGCAAGACGTCGCTCGTGCCGGTGATCTCCGACTTCCTCTTCGACGACACCAGGTCCGTGCTGAAGGAGCTGGCCGAGCTCAACAACTTCCACGACGTGTTCGTCACGATGGTGGACGCGTCGTTCGCCTTCGAGCTGCCCCGCGTGTCGGCCGGCTGGGTGGAGGCGTTCGACGTCGAGACGGGCCGCGCGCGCGTGATGGCCCGCGGCGAGCTGCAGCGCATGGCCAGCCGTGTCAAGGAATGGCAGGACGAGGTGGCGCAGCAGGCCAAGGACCTGGACCTGGACGTGCTCCGGCTCGAGCTCGATCAGGGCCGCTTCGACGTGGCGCTGCTCGAGTGGGTGGCGGAGCGGCGGCTGCGGAGGAAGAAGTGACGGTGTTGAGGCGTGGGGCCTGTGGCTCGAGGAAGAACTCGTGATGGCGAACAAGGGAACGCGGACAACCTGGGCGGGACTGCTGCTGGTGGCGGGCACGATGCTGGCCGCGCCGGGAGCGGCGTGGGCGCAGGCGGTGGACGTCGAGGTGGAGCCCATCAACTGCTGGTGGCGGACGACGGCCGAGGGCGTGCGGATGGGGGAGCCGTTCACGGTGGTCCTCACCTGTGCGGTGCTCGAGACCGAGGCTACACGCATCGTCCCCGATCAGTCGCGGCTCGAGCCCACGGTGGTGCAGCTGCCGCCCTTCGAGGTGCTCGGCGGATCGCGCGCACCGGACCTGCGGACCGCCACGCGGCGGTTCTTCCAGTACAGCTACACGGTCCGGATCGTCGATGAAGGCGCCTTCGGGATGGCGGTGGACATTCCGTCGGTGACGGTGAACTACGCCGTCGAGCAGCGATCGCAGGGCGGGGAGGCGGTGCGCGGGCGCGACCAGGAGTACGCCATGCCGGCGCTGCCCGTGCAGGTGCTGTCGGTCGTGCCCGACACGGCGCGCGGCATCAAGGAGCCCGAAGCCGGAGCCTTCGGCGGGCCGGCGACGCGCGAGTTCCGCGGCCAGGTGCTGAAGGTAGCCGGCGGCATCCTGGCGGGCCTGGGCGCGCTGATGCTTCTCATCATGATCATCCGCGTGCTGGTGCAGGGCCGGGCGAAGACGGCCGACGCGCGGCCCCGCCTCGTCTCCGACGCCGCGGTCATGTCGGGCGTCACGCGCGAGCTGGACCGCATCCGCGCTGAGAGCCTCGGCAGCTGGACGCCCGAGCTGGGCGGACGCCTGCTGGCGGCGGCGAGACTCACGGCCAGCGTCGGCCTGGGCCGCGCCATCAGCCGCCGACCGGCCTCGTCCGGCGAGCTGCGCGAGGGCGAACTGAAGATCGGCCGGGCCATCGTGTCCGGGTCGGCAACGGCGGACCACGTGGCGAACGCGCGCGGAGCGGCGGAGAGCCGCCTGCGCGGCCTGGACGATGCGCTGCGGGCGCTCACGGCCGAGCGCTACGGCCCCGAGCCGTCGCTGGACAGCGCCGGCTACGACGAGGCCCTGGCGGCGACCGCCGCCGCCGCGTCGCGCGTGGCGGCGGATCACACGCTGGTGGCGCGCGCCGTGAGCGCCGCGCAGCAGACGGTTGCGGGCTGGACCGAACGGATATGGGCCCGGTAAACGAGCTCACCGGCGCGCTCCGCGCGCTGTTCCTGGAGTGGAGCGGCCTCGACACGAGGACGCTGCAGTACCCCATGGCCGACCAGGCGCGGCTGGCGATCCTGGCGTTCGGGGGGCTGGCGCTGCTCGCGCTCATCGCGGTGGCCGCCTGGCGCAGCCAGTCGCGCGCGGGACGCGTGGCGCTGCCGGCGCTGCTCGAGTGGGTGCAGGCCTCACGGCTCGCGCTTGTCCGCCACGGCGCGCTGCTGCTGGCGCTGGCGGGCCTACCGTTCTTCGCCGTCGCGCTCGCCGACCCGATGACGGCGGTCGTGCGCGAAGAGGTGACCTACCCCGGGCACAGAATCAGCCTGATGATCGACGCCTCGTCGAGCATGCTGACGTCCATGCCGGGCCGCACGCTGGCGAAGGACGCACCGAACGACGCGGCGTTCTTCACCACGGTGGGCGCGGCGCGCTACTTCGTCGAGATGCGGAAGAAGGGCGGCCATCGGGATCTGATGGCGCTCGTGGAGTTCGGCGACCAGGCGTACGTCATCACGCCGTTCACGACCGACTACGACAACATCCTGCTCAGCATCGCGCTCATCGGCGACTGGAACGAGTTCATGGCGTTCCCCGACCAGGGGACGATCATCGCCAACGCCGTGCAGCAGAGCGTGGCGCTCTTCCGCGCCTTCGACTTCCTCGACGCGGCCGGGAACGTCATGGTGATGTTCAGCGACGGCATCGACGCCGAGGTCACCGAGGACGGCCGGAGCATTCTCGACGTGCTGCGCTTCGCCGAGCGTGCCAAGGTGCCGGTGTTCTTCATTCGCGTCGGCGGCAAGACCGACATGCCGCGCGCGGTGTCGAACGAGGCGTGGCGCTCGGCGATTCAGCGCACGGGCGGCCGCTTCTTCGAGGCGGCGGACGAGGCCACGGTGGTGCGCGCCATCCAGGAGATCGACAAGATGGCGCCGGGCCGGATCGAGCTCAAGCAGTACAGCACCGAGCAGCCGCGATACGCGTCGTTCGCGTTCATCGCCATGGCGCTCTGGGCGGGCGCGGCGCTGCTCCGCCTGACGGTGCCGGTGTTCCAGACGTTTCCGTAAGGCGTGCGAGGCCCCGGGAGGGGCGGGGGAGTCGGCCATGGGTGTGATTGGACAGGGACTGGTGGCGCTGCTGCTCTTCGCGGCGGGCGGCGCGTTCTACGCGGCCGGCGCGCGGGAGCAGGCCATCGCGGACGTCGAGCGCGCGCTCGTCACGCTCCGCTACGACGAGGCCCTGGCCGCCCGCGCGGCGGCAGGCGACGCGTCGTGGCTGGCGCGCGCGGCGGGCGCCCTCGGCCTCGACGCGGGGAGCCTCGACGCGAGCCTCGCGTACTGGACCAGGGACTACTCCACCATCGACGCGCAGGCCGAGCCGCTGCTGGCCGCCAACGCCGCGTATCACGAGATTCGCCGCCAGGGCGGCGACTGGAAGACCGTCGTGACACGGCTCGACGAGGTGGTGAAGCTGTACGGAACGATTCTCCGCGACGATCCGGGCAACGCCGAGGCGGCCTACAACTTCGAGTACACCGCGCGTCTACGGGCCATCATCGCCGCCGCCCGGCAGCCCATGCGGCCTGCGGGACCCGAGGCCGATCTCATCACGCTGCACGGCGACCCCGGCGCGCCGCCGCGCGGCACCGACATGAAGCAGTTCAAGATGATCGTCCCCATGCAGCCCAACGAGCGGCAGGAAGCCGAGCAGGCCGGCCGCGCGGGAGTGCGCCAGCGCAAGGGGTGAGATGAAGTTCGGCGCGCCCGCCTTTCTGCTCCTGCTGGCCATCCCCGCGGCCCTGCTGCCCCTGTGGGCGTGGCAGGCGTGGCGCCGCGCGCGCGAGGTCCAGCGTTTTCACCTCCGACGCCAGGTGCCGGTGCGCGAGCGCATGCCCTACGTGGGCGACCTCGCGTTCTGGCTGTGCCTGCTGCTGGCCTCGGCCCTGCTCGCGCTGGCCCTCGCGCGGCCGCAGGCCGTTACCTCCATCAGCCGCATCGCCGGCGTGGATCTCGTCGTCCTCCTCGACGGCTCGGCGTCCATGCGCGTCCGCGACGTGCAGGGCAACCGCTGGCAGCGCTCCGTGGAGTTCCTGCGCATGCTCGGCGAGTCGATGCGCTGGGAGAACGACCGCGTCGCGCTGGCGCTCTTCGCGCACATCGCGACCCCGCAGGTGCGCCTGACGACGGATCCCAATACGTACTTCTTCTTCCTCGACCACCTCGGTCAGCAGAGCCCCTTCCCCATCGAGGACGACACCACCTGGGACACGAACATCGAGCGCGGCATCTACTGGGGACTGCGCCTCGCCCAGCGCGACGAGGAGATGCACGGCCCGCCGAAGAACGGCCAGGCGTTCGTGCTGGTGTCCGACGGCCAGGCGTGGAGCGGCGAGGTGGCGAAGGCCATCGCCCAGACCCGCGAGCGCGGCATGCCGGTGCACGTGGTGGGCGTCGGCACCACGGCGGGCGGCGTCATCCCGGACCCGAACCGCGACCCGGCGCGCGCCGTGCTCACCTCGCAGCTCGACCGCGCATCGCTCACGACCATCGCGACCGCCGCGGGCGGCCGCTACTTCGAGCTGGGCCGCGAGGACGATCGGACGATCGCCGCCAGCATCATCGACGTCACGCGCCGGCAGGCCGCCTCCTCCACCATGTCCGAGGCGCGCGAGGATCTCTACTGGTGGTTCCTGGCGGCCGCGGCGGCGCTCCTCGCGCTGGGCGTGCTCTTCCTCCGCGACCGCGCCGCGCTGGCCTTCCAGGTGGCCGCGGCGGGCGGGGCGCTCGCGCTGCTGGCCTCGCTCGCATAACGTACAATTGGGGGCAGTGGCTCCACCGCGCCTGACTGCCATCGCCCTCGCGCTTGCCCTGGCCGCGGCCTGCAGCCCCGGCTCGCCGCAGCAGGACTACGTGGCGAAGATTGCTGCCGAGCGGGCGGCCAAGGATGCCTTCTTCCAGACGAAGGACTCGCCGGTGAAGGCCGAAGACCGCGACAAGTTCCTGCCGCTCGCCTACTTCGCCATCGACGAGAACTACGCCGTGCCGGCGCAGCTCCTGCCCGCGCCACAGCGCGAGACGGTGCAGATGCCCACGTCCACGGGGCTCATCCGCAGCATGGACCGTGTGGGGCGCCTGCAGTTCACGCTCAAGGGCGAAACGCACCAGCTGAGCGCGTTTGCGGAGTCGGGGTCGGGCGTCACGCGGCTGTTCGTGCCGTTCTCGGACCTGACGAGCGGCACCGAGACCTACCAGGCCGGCCGCTACATGGATCTCGATCCCACCCCCACCGGCATCTACATCGTCGATTTCAACGTCGCGTACCACCCGTACTGCTACTACAACCCCGAGTACGACTGCCCGTTCCCGCCGCCGGAGAACCGGCTGAAGACGCCGATCCGGGCGGGCGAGCGGTTCCGGGACGCCGACATCACGCTCGCGCGCTGACATGGGGGCACTGGACGCCATCATCTTCGACTTCGACGGCGTCATCGCCGACTCCGAGCGCCTGCACCTGCGGGCCTACCAGGACGTGCTGGCGGAGGACGGCATCGACTTCTCCGCCGACGAGTACTTCGAGCGCTACCTCGGGTATGACGATGTGGGCGTGTTCCGGACGCTGGGACGCGATCGCGGTCTCGTGATGGACGAGGCGCGTCTGCGCACGCTGGTCGCACGGAAGGGCGCGCGCTACGAGGCGCTGGCGCTGGACGGCGAGATGCTGTTTCCGGGCGCGGCCGACTTCATCCGCGCAGCGGCGGCGACGGTGCCGGTGGGCATCGCCTCGGGGGCGCTCAGCCACGAGATTGAGGAGATCCTGGAGCGGACGGGCCTGCGCGCGCTCGTGCCGGTCATCGTGGGCGCGAACCACACCATGCGGTCGAAGCCGGCGCCCGATCCCTACATGGAGGCCTTTGCGCGGCTGCAGGCCGCGGCGGGCCGGGCACTCGATCCGCGGCGGTCGGTGGCCATCGAGGACTCGCGGTGGGGCCTGCAGTCGGCGCGGGACGCCGGCCTGAGGACCGTGGCAGTGACCAACACCTACCGCGCGGACGAGCTGAGGGCCGACGCGGAGCTGGTGTTCCCCGGACTCCACGCCATCACCCTGGCGGATCTCGATCGGCTCTGCGAGGACGCGCGATGACGGCGCGCACCCTGGCCGAGCAGTTGGCGGACGCGGCCGACCGTCCCGGCCCGGATCTGGCGGCGCCGGCGTTTCTTATCGCGCGGCTCGAGTATCCGCACCTCGACCCCGGGCCATATCTCGATGCGCTGGAGCGGATGGGCGCCGAGGCGCTGGCGCGGGTGGCGAAGGAAGCGGGGGCGCACGCCCCGCTTGGCGAGCGGGTGGATGCCGTCAACCGGTATCTCTTCGGCGAGCTGGGCTTCGCGGGGAACCGCGAGCGCTACGACGACCCGCGGAACAGCTGCCTCAACGAGGTGCTCGACAGGCGCACGGGCATCCCCATCACCCTGGCGCTGGTGTACATCGAGATCGCGCGCGCGGCGGGCCTGCGCGCCGAGGGCATCAACTTCCCGGGCCACTTCCTGGTTCGCGTCCTCCCGGACCTCCACACCGACGATCCGGGCCGCGGCTTCATCATCGACGCCTTTCACGGCGGCGCGATTCTCAACGAGGACGACTGCCGCGCGCTGCTCCGCCGGCACATGGGCGAGGACGCGACGCTCGAGCCGCACCTGCTGGGCCGCGCCACGCGCCGGCAGATTCTGGTCCGAATGCTGCTCAACCTGAAGCGCCTCTACGTCCGCTGGCGCTCGTTCCCTCAGGCGCGCGCGGTGAGCGACATTCTGCTGACGCTCGCGCCGTCATCGACCACCGAGCTCCGCGACCGGGGCCTCCTGGCGTACCACATGAACGACTTCAGCGCCGCGCTCCGCGACCTGGAGCGCTACCTCCGCCTCGCGCGCCTCACGGACATCGACGAGGAGCAGAAGAGGGAGAACGAGCAGGTGTGGGAGCACGTGAAGGCGCTGAGGCGGAGGGTGGCGGGGATGAACTGAGGGAGGTCTGGACCAGGCCTCCAGGCCTCCTACATCCCAAACACCCGCCGCGCGTTTTCCCCTCTGACCTTTCTCATCTGGTCCTCCGGCAGCCTCGCCGTGTTCGCGAAGGCGCCCTTCGTGTCGTGCACCCAGTGCGGCCAGTCGGTGCCCAGCATGACGCGGTCGGCGCCGACCACCGAGATCAGGTACTGCAGCGCGCCCAGGTTGTAGGTGATGCTGTCGTAGTAGATGTGGCGCAGGTAGTCGGTGGGCTTGCGCCGCATCTGCCGGCGCTGGGGAAGCTCCACTTCGTCGCCCTTCTCGAAGCGGCCCACCAGGTACGGCAGCGCCGCGCCGCCGTGGGCGGCGATGACCTTCATGTTCGGATACCGGTCGAAGAAGCCCTCGAAGATCATCCGCGTAATGGCGAGCGTCGTGTCGAACATGAAGCCGACCGACCAGCTCAGGTCGAACTTGGTCATGTCCATCACCTCGGCGCCCGGCGGGTCAGTGGGGTGCACCAGCACCGGCAGCGCCCGGTCGTCGATGGCCTGCCAGACGGGCGCGAAGGCCGCCTCGGTGAGGCTCCGGCCCGACACGTTGGCCAACACCATCACGCCCGAGGCGCCCTCGGCACAGCTCCGCTCCAGTTCCTCCACGGCGCGCGCGGGGTACTCCCACGGGAGCGACGTGAACCAGCGGATGCGATCCGGATAGCGCGACTGCGCCTCGGCGAAGTTCGCGTTGGCCTCGCGCGCCGCCTGGACGCTCACGGCCTCGCCGCCCCAGTAGACGTTGGGACAGGTCAGCGAACAGATGGACACGTCGATGCCCGCCTCGTCCATGTGCTTGATGCGCAGCTCCCAGTCGAAATGGCCCTTCTGCGGAATCACCACGGGCGTGCTGCCGCGAAACACCTCCTGCTGGCCATCCGGCCGCGTCTGGATGTTGTAGGCCCCGCCCTTCTGCTTCAGCAGGTCGAGCCACTTGTGCGTGAACATGTGCGTGTGGACGTCGATGACAGGCATGGGGAGCATGATAGCTGAGGCTTGGAGGCTTGGAGACTTGGAGACTTGGAGGCTTGGAGGGGTGGAGGGGTGGAGTCGGTACGCTGATGCGTCCGCTTCGCTCCGACAACCGGGCTACGCCGGCCGGAAAACCGCGGCTCCGGCGACTGGACGCCGAAAGACAAGCGCGTTGGGGTGGCGCATAGGCGTGTCCCCCCATCCCCAACGCGGTATCACTCGCCTGCGCTCGCGGTTTTCGTGAACGTGACGGCCGGCTCCGCACGGTTGCCGGACCGAAGCGGCCGCATCAGCGAGCCACCATCAGATGGGATTGACCGAAACCCATGAACCGGCTTGGGGCGCCGGACGCAACCGATTCCGGGTCCCACGTGGCGTAGACTCAACCGACGGGGCTTGATTGGTTATGGTCGAGCCGATTCCGGGCGTGCAATCGGATCCCGCGATCCTTGGCGGCACTCCAGTGTTCGTGGGAACGCGCGTGCCTGTGCGCGCGCTGCTCGACTATCTGGAGCATGACCGCCCACTCGCCGAGTTCCTGGAAGACTTTCCCACCGTACAGCGAAGCCAAGTGATCGGCTTGCTGGAGCACGTCAGACGGCTGCTGGCCGACACACCTTCGCCCCGCTAGGCTTTCGGCTCCGTCACGCACCCGCCGATGCGGCCGACTGCGTGGAGAAGGCCGTGCGGAGCCAGCCGTCCTCGAACACGAAGAACGCGAGCGCAGGCGAGTGATACCGCGTTGGGGATGGGGGGACACGCCTATGCGCCACCCCAACGCGCTTTTTTCGCCGAGCCAGTCGCCGGAGCCGCGGTTTTCCGGCCGGCGCAGCCCGGTTGTGGGAGCGAAGCGGGCGCATCGGCGAAGCGCCTCAGGCCTCAGGCTTCGGGCCTCAGGCCTCAGGCTTCTGGCGTAGGGCTTCAGGGCATCCCTCCGCCAACCGGCACACATTGCAGTGCGGACCCACGGGCAGGCAGGTGTGGCGTGCGTGGTGCTCGAGGTAGAGCGCGGCGTCGCGCCAGGCGTCCAGATCCGGCGGAAGGCGGCGCGCGAAGGCGCGACGCGGGGCAAGACCCAGGCGCGTCAGGACGCGCTCCAGGCCGGCATCAGCCGGCAGCAGGCACCGCCCGACGCCGAAGAGCAAGGCGCGGTGCCGGCCGGCGCGGTCCAACCCCGGCACGCGCGCCAGGGCGCGCAGGCTGGCGCGAAGGCGCGCCTCACCGCTTGCCACGGCCGCGAAGAGATCGCGCTGCCGCCTGATCTCCCCGGCGGCGCCGCGCATCCGCTCCAGCCGCTGCTCGGCATGCGGGCCCGCCAGGGCCAGCGCGGCCTGCAGCTCCTTGGGCTTCACGCGAAATGCCGCGTCAGGGGTCAGCGCCGGCAGGCGCTGCAGCGCCCGCCATGCCAGGTCGCGCCGCGCGGGGAGCGCGTCGCGCGACACGATGTCCCAGACGATGGCTTCGAACAGGTCCGCCGGCGGCCGCGGCTGCAGGCCGTAGAAGGTCCTCAGCCGCGAGGCAATCGCCGCCGGGTCCGTCATCGCTGAAGCCGCACCCGCTCCCGCAGCGCGTCCAGCGCCGCGAAATCGCGTAGGCACGCCTGACGCAGGTCGTCCAGGGCCTGCTCGGCCGACACCGAGTACGGGCTGCCCGTCACGGCCGCCAGGGCGCGCTCGACGACACCCAGCGACGTCGTCGCGGCGCCGCGCGGACCGGCGCGAGACAGCAACAAGCGGTCCAGCTCCTCGTTCGAACGGCCATCGAGGACGCGCACCCAGTAGTAGATGCGCGCGCTCGCGATGGCGTGGGCCACGATCTCACGGTCTGTCGGCGGCACATCGGGCCCGATGAGACCGCTGAACACCGCATAGAACGCGCGGAGCCGCTCCTGAATGAGCCTGCTCTCGTCGTCCGGCGTGCCCGACCACGCGGCGAGCGCCTGACAGTCGGCGTGAACCTTCTCGAGAAACGCGCCGACATCCCCGCGACGCGACTCGGATTCGCTCTGACGCCACTCGAAGAGATCGAGCGCGAGGTCGACCAGCTTCGACACCCGCCACCCCCTATGCTGCCGTCATCCCCGCGGCAGCGCGCCGATCTCGCGGTAGAGGTGCGCCGACGCGATGATGCCGTTGTGGAAGTTGCCGAGATCGAGCTTCTCGTCCGGCGCGTGCGCGTTCTCGTCGGGCAGCCCCACGCCGAAGAGCACGCACGGCAGGCCCAGCTCCTCCTGGAACGTGGCGACCACCGGAATGGATCCGCCCTCGCGGTTGAACACCGGCCGCTGGCCGAAGCCCTGCTCGATGGCGCGGCCGGCCGCCTGCACGTAGGGGTTGTCGAACGCCGTCATCCAGGGCTTGCCGCCGTGCATGCGCGTGACCTTCAGCTCCACGGTCTTCGGCGTCACCTTCCTCAGGTACTCCTCGAAGAGATCGCCGATCTTCGTCGGGTCCTGGTTCGGCACCAGACGCATGCTCACCTTGGCCATCGAGACGGCCGGGATGACCGTCTTGGCGCCGTCGCCGGTGAAGCCGGCGAGCAGCCCGTTGACCTCGAAGGTCGGCCGGGCCCAGATGCGCTCGAGCGTCGTGTAGCCCGACTCGCCCGCCAGCTTCGGCGCGCCCAGGTCCTGTCTGAACTTCCGCTCGTTGAACGGCAGCTTCGCGAACTCCTGACGCTCCTCATCCCTGAGCGGCACGACATCGTCATAGAACCCGGGGATCTTGACGCGGCCGCCCTTGTCCTTCATCTGGGCGAGCACCGTGGCCAGCACCATGGCCGGGTTCGCGACGGCGCCGCCGAACGAGCCCGAATGCAGGTCGCTCTTCGTCCCGCGGAGGTCGATCTGGAAGTAGCAGAGGCCGCGGAGGCCGTAGCAGATGGATGGCACGCCGCGATCGAACATCGGCGAGTCGCTGATGACCACGACGTCGGCCCTGAGCAGCTCCTTGTTGGCGCGGACGAAGTTGTCGAGGTTGGCGCTGCCCACCTCCTCCTCGCCCTCGATGAGGAACTTCATGTTCACGGGGAGGTGCCCGTGCTGCTTCATCCAGGCCTCGACGGCCTTGAAGTGCATGAAGACCTGCCCCTTGTCGTCGGCCGCGCCGCGCGCGTAGATCTCGCCGTCGCGCACGGTGGCCTCGAAGGGCGGCGAGGTCCAGAGGTTGACCGGGTCCACCGGCTGCACGTCGTAGTGGCCGTAGAAGAGGATGGTCGGCGCGCCCTCGGCGCCCAGCCACTCGCCGTACACCACGGGATTGCCGGGCGTCTCCTCGAGGCGCACGTGCTGGAGGCCGATGCGCCGCATCTCGTCCGCCGTCCACTCCGCGCAGCGGCGGACGTCGGCCGCGTGGGCCGGCAGCGCGCTGATGCTCGGGATGGCCAGGTACTCGGTGAGCTCGGCGACGTACTTGTCGCGGTTGACGTTGATGAAGTCGACGATACGTTCCATGATCAGGACACCGTGGGCCGCTCGGTCCCGCGGCCGACGAGCGTGTCGACCGCGGCCGTGAGCCGCTCCAGATTGAAGGGCTTCATGAAGTAGCCGCAGCGCGAGCCCTCGAGGAAGTCGAGCGTCTCCTGGCCGTCGATATCGCCGGTGATGAAGATGAACCGGCGGGCCATCTCCGGCCGGATCTGGCACACGCGTTCGTAGAGCTCCTGCCCGGAGAGCTCCGGCATCTTGACGTCGGCGATGACGACGTCGTAGGGCGTGCGCTCGATCATCACGAGCGCCCGGCGGGAGAGCGTGGTGCTCTCGGCCTCGTAGCCCGCCTGGTCGAGCACGCGCCGCACGAGCGCCGCGTTCGACTCCTCATCGTCCACCACCAGCGCGCGCGGCGCGGCGGTCGGCACGGTCTGCATGGCCGGCG
>JBFMCA010000117.1:0-13580 GCA_040754955.1 Acidobacteriota bacterium
CACCAGCCCCACCCGCCCTCCTGCCGCCCCGGCCCTGCTGCTGGCCTTTGGTGCGGCCGTCCTGGTCCTGGGCCGCACCTCCTGGCGGAGCGTGTCATGATCCGCTACGACGCCTTCACGAAGGAGTACGACGGCCACCGCGCCGTCGATGCGCTCACCTTCGAGGTGCCCCCGGGCTCCATCGTCGCGCTGCTCGGTCCGAACGGGTCGGGCAAGACGACCACCATCAAGGCGGCGGCGGGCCTGATTCGCCCGACGAGCGGCCGCGTGCTGCTCGGGACGCCGGGCCGCCCCGCGACCGAGGCGGCGGCGCGGGTGACCTGCTCGTTCCTCCCGCAGCGCGTGGCGTTTCCCGAGGCGCTCACCGGGCGCGAGGTCGTCGAGTTCTACCGGCGCCTCCGCGGCGCGCCCGCCGACGCCACGTCGCGCGTGCTGAAGTTCGCCTCGCTCAACGGCGCCGGCAGCCGCGCGGTGGGCACGTACTCCGGCGGCATGCTCCAGCGGCTCGGCCTTGCGGTGGCGATGCTGCCCGAGGCCCCGGTGCTGCTGCTCGATGAACCGACGGCGGCGCTCGACCCCGATGGCCTGTGCGCGCTGTACGGCCTGCTCGAGGCGCGCCAGCGCGCGGGCGGCGCGGTGCTCTTCAGCTCGCACCAGATGGGCGACGTGGAGCGGCTCGCCGACCACGTGGCGGTGCTGGCCGACGGCCGGCTGCGCGCCGTGCTCACCGAGCGCGAGGTGGCCGACAGGCTCGCCGATCGCGGCGTCATGCGCGTGCGACTGGCAGAGCAGGTACCGGGGCTCCTGGCCCGCGTTCGCCAGATCGCGCCGCAGGCCCTCTGGTTCGACACCGAGCTCATCGTCCCAGGCCCGGCGTCCGCGCGCCCGGCCGTCCTCGACGTCATCCGCAACGCTGGCGGCGACGTCCGCGGGCTGACGGCCGAAGAAGGCCGGCTGGACGCGTTCTACCGCGAGCTGCTGGGGCCTGACGACGCGGGCGCGCCCGCAGCAGGCGGAGGCGCGTCATGAGGCGCACGCTCGTGCTGCTGGCTCTCACCGTCGGCTGTGCGGCGGGCCCGCCGCCGCCGGCGGCCCTGGACACGGCCAACGAGGCGTGCCGCCACTGCCGGATGATGGTGTCCGACGTGCATTTCGCGGCGCAGATCGTGGCGCCGGGCGACGAGGCGCTGTTCTTCGACGACGTGGGGTGTCTGCGGGAGTACCTGGAGACGCAGGCGGTGCCGCCGGATGCGGTGGCGTACGTCGCGGATCATCGCACCGGGGAATGGGTCCGCGCGGCGGACGCCGTCTACACCCGTGCGACGAACCTGCAGACGCCTATGGGGTCGGGCCTCGTCGCCCATCGTGACGAGGCGTCGCGCTCGGCCGACGCCGGCCTCGACGGCGTCACCGTCGCCCGCGGGGAGGTCTTCGCGTCACCGCCTCCGGGAGGGTCGCCGTGACGCTCGGTCCTCTGCTCGCGCTCTGCGCGCGCCACGAGCTGCTGCTGGCCGTGCGCTCACGATGGCTGCAGACCTTCGCCGTCGTCTTCGGCGTGCTGACGCTGCTGGTCGCGTCGTCGGGCTACGTGCTGTCCGGCGGGTCCGGTGTCCAGGATTTCGCCCGCACCGCCGAGTCGATGGTGCAGCTCATCCTGCTGCTGGTGCCGCTCGCCGCGCTCATCTTCGGCGCGCTGGCGCTCTCGCCCGAGCGTGGCGCCGCGGAGCTGCTCTACTCGCAGCCCGTGCCTCGCGGCACGGTGCTCCTGGGCCGCGTCGCCGGGCTCTTCCTCGCGCTGACGGGGGCGCAGGCCATCGGCTTCGGCGTCGCCGGCTTCGTCGTACAGCGGCAGGCCGGTTCGGCCGGCGCTACCGCCTTCCTGGGCGCGGTGGCGCTGGCCTTCGTGCTGACGGCCGTCTTCGTCGCCATCGCGGCGCTCGTCAGCCAGGTACAGGCGGCGAAGCGGACGCGCGCGCTCGCCGCCGCGCTCGTCGTCTGGTTCGTGGCCGTGCTGGCCTACGACGTGGCCGTCCTGGGGATTGCCTCGCTGCTCCGATCGGGCACGGCCTCGCGCCTGCTGATTGTCGCGACGCTCGTGAACCCAGTGGATGCGGCGCGCACCGGCGCGCTGATGGCGGTCGAGGGCACGGCCGCCTTCGGCGCCGCGTCGCTCGCGCTGCTGCGCTTCACCGGCGGCGCGCTCGGAGCCGGCGTGCTGATTGCCACGTCGCTTGCCGCGTGGACCATCGTCCCGCTCGCGCTGGCCGCGCGAAGGTTGAGCCGCGCAGATATCTAAGGAGAGGTCCGGAACCTTTCCGAACCTCTCCTATGCCATCGCCACCTCATCCAGCGTCGCGCGGTCGAGGACCAGGAAGCCGTCCTTGTCGGTGCGCACGACCTCTTCCTTCTGCCAGCGGCTCATGATGCGGATGGCGGTCTCGATGGTCGTGCCCGTGAGATCCGCCAGCTCCTGGCGCGAGAGGGGCAGGGGCACGAAGACTCCGCCCTCGGCCGGCTTGCCGATCTGGTCGCAGAGTTTGAGGAAGAGGCGCGCAAAGCGCGCCTCGACCCGGCTGCCGGTGAGCTCGGCCAGCCGCCGCGTGAGCTCGGCGAGCCGGATGGTCAGGCCCGACAGCAAACCGCGCACGAGCGCCGGGTGGTGCTCCAGCAGGCGGTAGAAATCCTCGCGCGCGATGCGGAGGCAGGTGGTCGGCTCGAGCGCCAGCGCCGAGGCGGGAAACGGATTGCCCTCGTACACCGCGACGGCGCCAAGCGGGTCGCCGCCGCCGAAAATCTCGAGGATGATCTCCTTGCCCGCCGGCGTCGCCTTGAACACCTTGACCCGGCCTTCCACAATCGCGACAAACGCGTCGCCGGGATCGCCCTCCGCGAAGATCAGCTCGCCTCGCTCGTAGCTCTTCAGATGGGCGACTTCCGCGATGCGCGCCCGGTCGGCCGGAGTCACGCGCCGGAAGAGCGGTGCGCGCCGCAGCAGGTCGTCCGAGATGGGGCCGTGTGCCACGGCGGGATCATATTACGGACCACCACCCGCCCGGGGACACGAACGTGCGTCAGACTAGCTGCCGCTCGAGCTCGAGCGCGCGGGGAAACAGCAGGTCGTTCTCCAGGTGCGTGTGGGCGCAGAGCTCACGCTCGAAGCGCGCCAGCTCCGCGTAGCACAGCCGCCAGGTCTGGCAGGCCCGCGGCGGCGGCGTGAAGCCGTGCGTCAGCTCGCGCAGCCGCGTCATGCCGTGCGCGATGCGCTCGTGCTCCGACTCCATCACCCGGATGGGGTGCAGCACGGTCGGGAACGGCAGCGGTGGGCGGCCTTCGCCGGCGCGGCGCGCCTCGGCCAGCATCGCCAGCGCGGGAAACAGGATGGCCTCTTCCTTCGCCAGATGCGCCTCGATGGTCGCCGCCATGTCCTCGAAGGTCTCCCGAATCTCCGGCAGGAACGGATCCTCGGCCTTCCGCAGCTCCACGAGCGTTGCGAGCCACGTCCGGATGGCCGGCACGGCGGTTTTCAGGTACCCGTGGTAGCGCCGGACGATGTAGTCCGAGAACTGGTCGAGCTGCCACCAGGCCCCGTCCGGCCGCGTGTCGTCGTCCGCGGCCAGCTCCAGCTCCTCGAGCCGCGTGAGCACCTGGTCGAGAGCCACGCCGTGCGCGGCGCAGGCATCGGCCACCGTCCGCACGCCGTCGTGGCAGAAGTTGAAGCCCAGCTCGGTGAAGAGCGCGGCGGTGCGAATGTCGCGCGCGGCCAGGCCGATGACTGTGCACTCCGCCAACGCGTTGCCGCGATCCGTCATCCTGCCCTCCACGGCTGCTGGACCCGACGGGTCCCAGCGTAAGGCGGGCCCGGGCGAGGGCCTATGACGGACGTCATATCGCCGTCAGACGCCGGAATCGCGTCAATCTCGCCGCGCTCGGTCCCCTGGAGTGCCCCTGGCTGGCCACGCGGCGCGGCACGAACTTCGCAGCAGGACGGGTGGAGTCCACGGGGCGCTGCCCATGACCTGTCACCGCTGGATCGCCCCTCTCGCCGTGCTTGCCGCCGCCTTCGCGCCGGCCGTGGTTGCCGCCCAGAACACGTTCGCCCGCGACGCCTCCACGGGACGCCTCGTCTACCAGCGCGCCTGCGCGGCGTGCCACGGCGCCGACGGCACCGGCATGCCGCAGCCGGTCGTGGGCTTCGCGGTGCCGCTGCCCGATTTCACGTCGTGCACCTTCACCTCGCGCGAGCCGGACCCCGACTGGCTGGCCATCGTCCACGAGGGCGGGCCCGCCCGGGGGTTCGATCGCCTGATGCCCGCCTTCCGCGACGCCCTCAGCGAGGCGCAGATGCTCGACGCGCTGGCGCGGGTCCGCGGATTCTGCCGCGACCTCGGGGCCTGGCCGCCCGGCGATCTCAACCTGCCGCGGTCCCTCGCCACGGAGAAGGCGTTTCCCGAAGACGAGGTGGTGCTCACGCTCACGGCCGATGCCGAGGGGGCCGGAGGTGTGGCGGCGAAGTTCGTCTACGAGCGCCGCGTCGGCAGGGTGGACCAGTTCGAAGTCGTCCTGCCGTACGCCGCGTCGCGAAGCGCGTCCGGCGACTGGAGCGGCGGCGCCGGCGATATCGCGCTCGGATGGAAGCGCGCCATCGTGCACAGCCCGCGGACGATGACCGCGCTCAGCGTGGCCGGTGAGGTCATCCTGCCCACCGGCAGCGAAGCGCTTGGGACCGGCAAGGGCGTCGCCGTCTTCGAACCCTTCGTGGCGTTCGGCCAGGCGTTCGCGGGCGAATCGTTCGTGCAGTTCCAGGGCGGCCTCGAGATTCCCGTGCGATCGGGCCACGCCACCGAAGGCTTCTGGCGCACCGTCGTCGGCCGGACGTTCAGCCAGGATCGGTTCGGGCGCGCGTGGACGCCGATGCTCGAGCTGCTCGCGGCGCGCGAGCTGGCCAGCGGCCACCGGACGCAGTGGGACCTGCTGCCGGAGGTGCAGGTGTCGCTCAGCCGGCGGCAGCACATTCTGATCGCGGCCGGCGTCCGCATCCCGGTGACCGAGGCGGCTGCGCGTCCGACGCGGGTCATGGTGTACCTGCTCTGGGACTGGTTCGACGGCGGTCTCCTGGATGGCTGGTGAGGAGCGCCCCATGCTGCGTACCACCGTGAGCGAAGTGTTCGGCATCCTGGCGCTGGCCTCCACGCTCGTCGCGGCCGACGCCCGCGCGCAGGCGACCATCGGCGCAGGCGCCAACTTCCAGACCTCCGACGCCTGCCTCGCATGTCACAACCAGCTCGTCACGCCCGCCGGCGAGGACGTGTCGTTCGGCACGGCCTGGCGGCCGTCGATGATGGCCAACGCCGCGCGCGATCCGTACTGGCAGGCGGCCGTACGGCGCGAGGTCCTCGACTTCCCGGGGGCCGCTGCGGCCATCGAGCACGAGTGCGCCGCGTGCCACATGCCGATGGCCCGCTACGAGGCCAGGGCCGCCGGCGCCCGCGGCTCGGTGTTCGCGCACCTGCCGATTGGCGGCGTCCCCACCGCGGAAGCCGCACTGGCCGCCGACGGCGTGGGATGCGCCGCCTGCCACCGGATGTCCGAGGCCGGCTTCGGCGCCCGCGACAGCTTCAACGCCGGCTTCCTCGTCGAGCGCGCGCCGGTCGACGGCGTGTTGCCCATGGTGGGTCCCTTCGCGCCGAAGGCCGAGGTCGCGGGGATCATGCGCTCGGCCAGCGGATTCAGCCCCGCCGAGGCTCGGCACATCCAGCGCTCCGAGATGTGCGCGACGTGCCACACGCTCTACACGCACGCGCTGGCGCCCGGCGCGGGGAGCGCGGAGCTGCCCGAGCAGATGCCCTACCGCGAGTGGCTGCACAGCGCCTATCGCGCCGAGAAGAGCTGTCAGGACTGCCACATGCCGGAAGTGCCGGGCGAGACGCCCGTCTCGTCGGTGCTGGGCGACCCGCGGCCCCGGGTGTCGCGGCACGAGTTTGCCGGCGCCAACTTCTTCATGCCGCGCCTGCTGGCCGCGCACGCGACCGACCTCGGCGTCTCGGCCCTCGTCCAGGAGCTCGATGCCGCGTCGCGCCGCGCCGTCGATCACGTGCGGCGCGAGGCCGCGGCCATCGCCATCACCACGACGGTGGTGACCGCCGACCGCCTGGTGGCCGACATCACCGTCACCAACCGCGCGGGACACAAGCTGCCCACGGCCTACCCGTCGCGGCGCGCATGGCTGCACGTCACGGTCCGCGATGCGGCGGGCGCCGTGATCTTCGAGTCGGGGGCCGTCGACGCCGATGGCCGCATCGCCGGCAACGACAACGACCGCGATGCCGGGGCCTTCGAGCCGCACTACATGGAGATCACCAGACCGGATGAAGTGCAGATCTACGAGGCCGTGATGGGCGACCCGCGCGGCGCGGTCACCACCGGGCTCCTCTCGGCGGTGCGATACCTCAAGGACAACCGGATCCTGCCTCGCGGCTTCGACAAGCGCGTCGCCGACGCCGACGTCGCCGTCCACGGCGCGGCGCGCGACGATGCGGACTTCGCGGGCGGCGCGGATCGCGTGCGGTACGTGGTCGCAGTCGCCGGGCGCGCGGGCCCCTTCGAGGTCGAGGCGGTGCTGCGGTATCAGCCCATCGGCTACCGGTGGGCGGCGAACCTGGCGGCCGTGCCCGCGCCGGAGCCCGAACGCTTCACGCGGTACTACGGCGCCGCGGCCGGCGTCTCGAGCATCGCCGTGGCCGGGGCGCGCGTCACCGCCCGGTGACGCCGAGCATCGCGTCGACCGCCGCCACGTCGTCTGCCTTCACCGTGTGTCCCAGGTGGGGACAGATGCGCGCATCCACGGGCGCGCCCATCCCCGAACGACCGGTGCACCAGGCCCGCGTGGCGCCGCGTGTGCGCGTGCCGGGCCGCAGACCGGCCTCCTCACGGGCGCGCCCAACGGCGTGGACGCAGACCGAGTAAGTTATTGATATTCAGCCACTTGGCTGGGAACGCGCAGGGGCGAGCCGGGGAAGGCGCCGTCCATGGCCCGCGCCGGCCGCCGCCGCCTATCGTGGGGGCACGACTGGACGGGTCGTGGCTCAGAGGAGGGCACGCGTGGCGGCGGTATCGGACGAACTGCTCCCGGTCGTCGGGAGGATTGCCGGGGGCGACCCCGAGGCGCTGTCGGAGCTCCACCGGCGCGCCGGGCGGCTGGTGTTCGGGATGGCGGTGCGCGCGCTGGGCCGCGCGGACCTCGCCGAGGAGGTCGCGGCGGACGTGTTCGCCCAGGTGTGGCAGAGCGCGCGGCGGTTCGATGCCCGTCGCGGCACCGTCGAGGCGTGGCTGGTCAACATCACCCGCAGCCGCGCCATCGACCGCCACCGGAGCCTCGCGGCGCGGCCCGATCTCGTGGCGGCGGGCGCCGAACCGCTCGACGACGACCTCGTGTCGCCGGCGATGTCGACCGCGCCCCACGAGGTGATCGACACGCGCCGGGCCGTGCAGGCCATGCTCCAGGAGCTGGCGCCGGACGAGCGCCGGCTCATTCACCTTGCCTATCGGGCGGGCTACACGCACGAGGAGCTGGCTGCCCGGCTCGGGCTCCCGCTCGGCACCATCAAGACGCGCATTCGCGCCAGCCTCCGCAAGATGCGGCGCCGCCTGTCGGGCGACGCCGCGTCCCGCGCTACTTCTCGACGATGTCCTGCTTGAGCGTCGACGCGATGGCCAGCAGCTCGTCCTTCTCCTTGCCGGGCACCTTGAACCTGGCCAGCGTCGCCACCAGGTGCTCCACCGAGCGGTTCCAGTCGGCCTCGGTGATGCCGAGCCCCGCGTGCGACGTCTTCATGGTCCGGCCCTTGTAGACGCACGGGCCGCCAGTGGCCTCGCACAGCAGGTCGATGACGTGCTGCCGGAGCCGCTGCTGCGAATCGGTGCTGTGGCCGGAGAAGAACCGCGTCAAGGTCGCGTCGCCGGCGAGACGCACGATGAAGTCGTCGGTCACCGCGGCGATGGCATCGTAGCCGCCGAGGCGCTTGTAGAGCGAGGGTCCGGCCGGCGCCTGGGCCGAGACCGCGACGGAGACGAGCAGACAGCAGGCAGCGCACAGAATGGCACGACGGATCATGGGAAGCCCTCCATGATCGCCTACGGCCCGAAGCGCCTTCTGGATTGGGGCCGACACCTGCCGCGGCCCGAAATCGTCAGCCGCCAATGGACACGAGGTGCCCGCGCGTCCGGAAGATGAGCGCGCCGTCCGAGATGGCGGGCGTCGCCATCGTCACCTCGCCGAGCGGGTTGGTGCCGACGAGCTCGAACGACGTGCCGGCGCGGATGACGTGGACGTCGCCCTCCTCGCTGGTGAAGTACACGCGGCCGCCGGAGGCCACCGGCGAGGCCGTGAAGCCGGTGCGCCCGTCGCCGAGCCGCGCCTGGTAGTGCCGCGTGCCGGTCTTCGCGTCGAACACGCTCAGCACGCCGTTGTCGCGGCATACGTACAGCAGGCCCTCGTACACGAGCGGCGTCTGCATGTAGGCGCCGTCGCGCGCGGCACTCCACGCGATGTGCCCGTTCGCCGACTGGCCCGTCAGGCTGATGTCGCCCGCCGCCGTGGACCTGACCGCGAAGATGGGCGACTGGCCGCCGTGCGAGTTCGTGATGAACACGAGGCCGTCGGAGGCCACCGGCGTCGGCACCGGGATGTCGCCGCCGCCCGTCATGCGCCAGAGTTCCTTCCCCGTCTCGAGATCGTAGCCGCCGATGTGCCTCCAGCCGTTCACCACCACCTGCGTGCGCCCGCCGGAGGGGACTACGGCCGGCGTGCTCCACGTGGGCACGTCGCTGCGGGGCGTGCGCCAGAGCTCGCGGCCCGTGCGCACGTCGAACGCCGCGACGAACGAGCCCTTCTGCACGTCCACCTGCACGACCACGCGCCCGTCGTGGACGACCGGCGAGCTGGCAAAGCCCCACTGCGCCGTGGGGGCGCTGAAGAAGCCCGAGTCGAGCACGCCGAAGTCCTTCCGCCACAGCAGCCGTCCGGTCATGTCGTAGGCGTAGAGGCCCTCGGAGCCGAAGAACGCCACGAGGTGGCGGCCGTCGGTGGCGGGCGTCGAGCTGGCGTGCGTGGACTTCGGGTGACGCTTCACCTTCGGCACCCCCGTGTGCGCCGTCTGCTCCCACTTCTTCGCGCCGGTGGCCTTGTCGTAGCAGAGCACGAGCCACCGGTGCGCCGTGGTGTCCTGCACCGACGTGATGTCGCCGTACAGGCCCACCTTGAGCTGCGGATCCGGCTGTCCGCTGATGGCCGTCGTCGTGCAGACCGTGTCGCCCCACACCACGGGGCTCGCGTGGCCGAGGCCAGGCACGGGCACGCGCCACCTCACCTGCTGCTTGTCAGGGACGCTCCACGAGACGGGCGCCGCCGGCCCCTCGCCGATGCCGCGCGAGTCGATGCCGCGGAAGAGCGGCCAGTCGGTGCCGGGACGCGGGCCGCCCGACTGCGCCGCGGGGCTTGTCAGGAAAGCGAGGGAGAGAACAGCGGCGGCGTAGGCGAGGCGCATCGGGGACCTCCGGCTCCTGCCGTTATACACCTGCTGCCGTTTCAAGACGTGCGCCGTACGACCGGGTTGCGGAAGGACCGATGGATGGGGAGTGGTGCGCCCAGCACGACTCGAACGTGCGACCTTCTGGTTCGTAGCCAGACGCTCTATCCAACTGAGCTATGGGCGCGACAGACTCTTGAGTATAGCACAGCCGTTTACGGCGACGCCGGCGTGCGCGACAGCCCGTGGCCCAGCGGAAACAGGCCCGGCATGGCGATCGGCAGCCGCCCGCTGACGGGCGCCTCCCCTGCCAGCGCGCGCACCGCCGCGCGCTCTGCCGCGTCCGAGAAATCGTAGGTGAGTAGCAGCGCCGGCAGGTCGCCAAGCGCCAGCGCCGCGTAGGGGTTGCCGAACGACACGGCCGCGAACGGCCGCTGCCGCCGCGCCGCCGTCCGCGCCAGGTCCTCCAGCAGCCGCACCACCGCCGGCGCGAGATCCAGCCGCCCGCTCCCCGACGCCGCGCGCACGAACACGCCGGCGATGACGGCATCGACACCCTCGGCGATCGTCCGCACCAGCGCGATCTCGTCGGGCGACGTCCGGTCCGACACCTCGACGGACTCCACCCCCGGCCACCGCGCCTGCAGCTCGGGGATCATCGTCCGACTCGGCGCGCCGGTACGCCAGTTCGACGGGTAGTCGAGCGCGGAGACGTACAGCACGCGGCTGCCGCGCGCGAGGCGCAGCGGCACCTGGTTCCCCTCGTCCCGCACCAGCGTCACCGCGCGCGCCGCCACGCGATCGGCCACGGCCTCGTGCGCGCGCGTGCCCACAATGGGCGCGACGGCCTCGAGGTTGACGGCCCGGGTCCGGTGCAGGCCCATGCGGGCCTTGGCCGCAAGCTGCCGACGGACCGACGCCTCGATGCGCGCCCGCGAAATCGTGCCGTGCTCGACCGCCGCCCGCACCCCGGTGAACGCGGCGACCGGATCCGGCGAGTCGAGGACGATGTCGATGCCCGCCTGCACGGCGCGCACCGCCGCCTCGCCAGGCGACGTCATGCGCGCGATGGCGTCCATGCGCATGGAGTCGGACACGATCAGCCCGCCGAAGGCGAGCTCGTCGCGCAGCAGGCCCGTCACCACCGCGCGGCTGAACGTGGCCGGCCCGCGCTCGGCGTCGAGCGCCGGCAGCTCGATGTGCGCCACCATCACCGACGAGGCGCCGGCGGCCAGCCCGCGGCGGAACGGCACGAGCTCCACCGCGTCGAGGCGCGCGCGCGGATGCTCGATGACCGGGAGCCCCAGGTGCGAGTCCACGTCGGTGTCGCCATGGCCCGGGAAGTGCTTGAGCGTCGCGATCATGCCGCCCTGCTCGAGCCCCCGCACCCAGGCCGCCGTCAGCTCGCCCACGCGCGCCGGATCCTCGCCGAACGACCGGATGTTGATCACCGGGTTGCGCGGGTTGTTGTTCACGTCGGCCACCGGCGCATAGTTGACGTGCACGCCCATGGCGCGCGACTCGACGGCCGTGATGCGGCCCGCCTCCTCGGCCAGCGCCGCGTCGCCCGCCGCGCCGAAGGCCATGGCGCGCGGGAACTTCGTCGCGCCGCCCACGCGCATCCCCGCGCCCCACTCGAAGTCGGCCGACACGAGCAGCGGCACTTTGGCGATGGCCTGCAGCCGGTTGAGCGTGGAGGCGAGCGACAGCGGCTGCCCCAGCACAATCGGGCCGTAGGTGCTGTTGAGCAGCACGCGCGGCGCCGGCTCGACGCCGCCGAACGCCACGAAGCCGCCGACGTGCGCCTCGTGCACCAGGCGCGTGAGCTCGTCATAGGCAGCCGAGTCCGAGCTCGTGTAGGTCGAGTCCAGCCGGCCCCAGATCATCTGGCCCACCAGCTCGTCGAGCGTGAGGCTGGCGAGCGTCCGCTCCACCCACCGGGCCGCCTCGCGGTCGAGCGGCGCGGTCTGCCGTCCGTCGAGGCCGGCCGTCAGGGCAAGGCTGACCGCAAGCGCGGTGACGGCGGCCAGGGGCCTGGCGGGGGTGATCATGGCCCCCGATCTTATCCGCTTGGCCGTCGTCTCCGACCGCTTGCCCCGCGCCGGCGCCTGCACTAGGCTGCTCGGCGATGCCCCCGCCCCGTCGTCTCGCCGCCGGCCTCGGGCGCCGCCTCCAACGAGATCGTCGTCGTCGTGCCCTGACGATCGAGCGCCTATAATCGACCAGTGTCCCAGCAGGAGCACAAGCGGCAGGCGCCCGCGACCGTCGCCTGCGCCATCGTCACGGTGAGCGACACGCGCACCGAGGAGACGGACGCGAGCGGCCGGGCCATTGCGGAGCTCCTGACGTCGGCCGGGCATCGCGTGGTCGGCAGGGTGATCGTGCCGGACGATCCGGCGCGCGTGGCGGCCGTGGTGCGCGAGCGGCTGGCCGACGCGGCCGTGCAGGTGGTCATCACGACCGGCGGTACGGGGATCACGTCGCGCGACAGCACGTACGAGGCCATCGACGGCCTGCTCGAGAAGCGGCTCGACGGGTTCGGCGAGCTGTTCCGCATGCTGAGCTACCAGGACATCGGACCCGCGGCCATGTTGAGCCGCGCGTGCGCCGGCACCGCGCAGGGCCGCATCGTCGTCGCGCTGCCGGGCTCGGAGGGCGCCGTGCGCCTGGCGATGAAGAAGCTGCTCGTGCCTGAACTTGGGCATCTCGTGCAGCAGATTGCGAAGTGAGCGGGGAGCGAATGGCGGTGGACCGCATGCGTCCCATCCGGGACACGATTCCGCTGGACGAGGCGCGGGCGCTCATCGAGGCCGCGCTCGCGCCCGTGACGCGCACCGAGCGCGTGGCCCTCACGGCGGCACACGGGCGCGTGGTGGCGGTGCCGGTCATCGCCGTCCAGGATGTGCCGCCCTTCTCGCGCGCGGCCATGGACGGCTTTGCCGTGCGGGCCGAGGACACGTTCGGCGCCAGCCGGCAGGAGCCGAAGACGCTCGGCGTGGTCGAGACGGTGTACACGGGCCAGATGCCCACCGCGCGCGTCGAGCCGGGCACGAGCGCCGAGATTGCCACCGGCGCGCCGATGCCGGAGGGCGCCGACGCCGTGGTGATGGTGGAGGAGACGGAGCGCGACGCGGACGGCCGCGTGCGGATCTTCACGCCCGTGTATCCCCGCCAGAACGTCGGCCGGCAGGGCGCCGACATCACCGCTGGCCAGCAGGTGCTCGCTGCCGGACAGCTGCTGACGCCGAGCCGCATCGGCGCCGCGGCGGCCGTGGGCGTCGACGCCGTGGAGGTGTACGCGCGGCCGGTTGTCGCCATCCTCTCGACCGGCAACGAGATCGTCGATCCCGGGCGGCCGCTTGCTCCCGGCCAGATCTACGACATCAACAAGTTCGCGCTGGGCGCCATCATCGCGGCGCACGGCGGCGAGGTGCGCGCGCTGCAGACCGCGGAAGACGCGCTCGACGCGCTGGAGCGCGCCGTGGACGAGGCACTGGGCGCCGACGTGCTCGTGTTCTCGGGCGGCAGCTCGGTTGGCGAGCGCGACCTCATCCTCGACGTCATCTCACGCCGGGGCGAGATCGTGTTCCACGGCATCGCCGTCAAGCCGGGCAAGCCGACCGTGTTCGGCGTCATCGACGGCACGCCGGTCTTCGGCATGCCGGGCTATCCCACCTCGTGCCTGTCGAACGCCTACATGCTGCTCGTGCCGGCGCTGCGGCGCATGGCGCACCTGCCGCCCTACCAGCCGCGCACCCTCGCGCTGCCGCTTGCCCAGCGCATCGTGTCCACGACAGGCCGGCACCAGTTCTACACCGTGCGAATCGTCGACGGGCAGGCCGTGCCGGCCTTCAAGGCCTCTGGCGACATCACCTCGATGTCGCTGGCCGACGGCTACATCGAGATCCCCGCGAACACCGACATCGTGGAGAAGGGCGAGCGCGTCGACGTGCGCCTCTTCTGAAATTCGGGGTCGGGCCTATTTTCCGACAGATGGAAATTCGGGGTCGGGCCTATTTGTTCGGCGGCCAGTGAATCCAGCCGCCGAACAAATAG
>JBFMCA010000118.1:0-13414 GCA_040754955.1 Acidobacteriota bacterium
GAGGTCTGGCGCGCGGCGCGCGGCCGCGGGAGCGTGTTCCAGGGCGTGACCGGACGCTCGCTCCTGTGGACCTCGAGCGGCCACCTCGTGTTTCCGTGGGAGCGGAACGGGTGGAAGAACCTCTACGCCGTCGCGGCGAGCGGCGGCGACGCCGCGGCGCTGACGCCGGGCGAGTTCGAGGTCGAGGAGGTCGTGCTCGCGCGCGACGGCCGCACCATCATCTACAACTCCAACCAGGGCGACATCGACCGCCGCCACGTGTGGCGCGTGACGCCCGGACGCGCGCCGGAAGCCGTGACGTCAGGCGCGGGCATCGAGTGGAGCGCCGCGCCGCTCGCGGACGGCTCGGCCATCGCGTACTTCCGCGCCGACGCGCGGATGCCGGGGCAGCCGATGATCCAGGCCGGGTCGAGCGCGCCGCGTGCGATGGCGCCCTCTGCCATCCCGTCGTCGTTTCCGGCGGGTGCCATGGTGGTGCCGGAGGCCGTGACCATCACCGCGGCCGACGGCATGCAGATTCCCGCGCAGCTCTTCCTGCCGCGCGCGGCGGGCGCGACGGGCGAGCGGCGGCCGGCGGTCGTCTTCTTCCACGGCGGCTCGCGCCGCCAGATGCTGCTTGGCTGGCACTACCTGAGCTACTACCACAACACGTACGCGTTCAATCAGATGCTTGCCAGCCGCGGGTACGTGGTGCTGTCGGTGAACTACCGGAGCGGCATCGGCTACGGGCTCGACTTCCGCGAGGCTCTCAACTACGGCGCCGCGGGCGCCAGCGAGTACCAGGACGTGGTTGGCGCCGGCCTCTACCTGCGAAGCCGGCCCGACGTGGACCCGGCGCGCATCGGCGTGTGGGGCGGCTCCTACGGCGGGTATCTCACGGCCATGGCGCTCTCGCGCTCGCCGGAGCTCTTCGCCGCCGGCGTCGATCTCCACGGCGTGCACGACTGGACCATCGTCATCCGCAACTTCCAGCCGGCCTTCAACCCGCAGGCGCAGCCGGAGATTGCGCGGCGCGCGTTCCTGTCGTCGCCGATGGCGTCCATCGACGGCTGGAAGGCCCCGGTGCTCGTTGTCCACGGCGACGATGACCGCAACGTGCCGTTCAGCGAGACGGTGGACCTGGTCGAGGCGCTGCGCGCCCGCGGCGTGCACGTGGAGCAGCTGGTGTTTCCCGATGAAGTGCACGGGTTCCTGCTGCGCGAGCGCTGGGTGAAGACGTTCGACGCGGCCGCGGACTTCTTCGATCGGCATCTCCGGGCCGCCGCGCCGCCCAGCCGGTAACCCGGCAGCCGCCGCCCCCGTCGCCCGGGTCGGCGCGAACGAGCCGGCGTGAATCGAGGCCTGGCCGTCGGCGTCCGCTTTGCAGCGGATGCCGGCATGTCCAGGTGTGTCGCCCGCATCGGGCCGCTGGCCCTGTTCGGTTCGCTCCTCCTCGCGGCGCCGTCCTTCGCGCAGGACCAGGCGTCGCTGCTGCTCCGAGACAGCACCACCGTCGCCGGCACGTTCGAAGACCTGGCGAACGGCCTCGTCTACCTCCGTGTGTCGCTCCACGATCAGCGCCGCATCCCGCTGGGCGACATCGTCTTCATCGACCTGGTCAACCCGTCGCCCCGGACGACGCGCGACGAGATCCGGCTGGCGCAGGGACCGCATCACCTGTTCCTGTTTCGCGACAACCGCTACGAGATGGGCCAGCTCGTGACCATCGAAGGCGGGCCCGGTTCGTCGCGGGAGGACATCCCGCGGGCCGTCGTCTTCCGCGGCGCGAACGGGCAGGATCGGCGGGTGGCGTGGGGCGAGCTGGCCCGCATCCACCTGCTGGACATGGCCATGCCCGCCACGCCCGCGCCGGCGCCGCCGCGCCCCGCGACGGCAGAGGCGGTGAGTGGCGCCATCATGGTCCGTGCCGACTCAGGGTGGGTAAACACCCACCTGACCATTCGCCGTGGCGACCGCGTCGCGTTCCGCACGACCGGCGAGGTGCAGCTCGCGCGCGGCGGCGAGCTGGCCGGCGCCGCGGGCGTGCCGAGCGGCCGGACGTCGGCGGGCGCCCTGATGCCGGGCGTACCGCTCGGCGCGCTCATCGGCCGCGTCGGCGCCGGGCCGCCCTTCGCCATCGGCGATCAGACGGGCGCGCTGCCCGTGCCCGGCGAGGGCCTGCTCTTCCTGGCCGTGAACGACGACTCGCCCGGCGACAACTCGGGCCTCTTCCAGGTCGTGGTCATGCCATCGCGGTAGCCGGCCGGGCTGCTATGCTGGCCGCGTGTCCATCGTCATCCGCGTCGTCGCCGCCGTCATCGAGCGCGACGACGCGTTCCTGCTGACGCTGCGGCCGGAGGGCACGCACCTCGAGGGCCACTGGGAGTTTCCCGGAGGCAAGGTGCACGAGTCGGAAACCGACGCCGACGCGCTGCGGCGCGAGCTGCACGAGGAGCTCGGCATCGTGGCCGACGTGGGTCCCCTCGTAGACCGCGTGCGCCACGCGTACCCGGAGAAGACCGTCGAGCTCTTCTTCTATCGCTGCGCCTACGAGGGCGAGCCGAAGCCGATGATGGGCCAGCTGATGCGCTGGGTCCCGCGGCAGGAGCTCGGACGGCTGCCGTTCCCGGAGGCGGACCGGGCGCTCCTACAGAGGCTCATCGGGGAATGACGAAGAGCGAATGACGAATGGCGAAAGCATTCGTCATGCCTTTCGTCATTCGCCTTTCGTCATTCGCCATTCGCCATTCGCCATTTCCCGTAGCTCCTGCAGAACCTCTTCATCGGGCACGCCGGGCAGTTCGGCTTGCGGGCGGGGCACTGGAGGGCGCCGAAGTCCATGAGGGCCTGGTTGAAGTCGAAGACCTTCGGCCGGGTGGGCACGAGCGCGGCGGACAGCGTCCAGAGGCGCTTGCGCATCCGGTGCTGCTTTGCGTCGCCGCGGCCCACGAACACGCGCAGCAGCACGCGCGCCACGTTGGTGTCGAGAATCGCGGCGCGCTCGCGGAACGCGAAGCTCCGGATGGCCCCGGCCGTGTAGGCGCCGATGCCCTTGAACGACCTGAGCGTCGCGTCGTCGGAGGGCAGGGTCCCCGCGTGGCGCTCCACCGACTCGCGCGCAATGGCGTGCAGGCGGCGGGGCCGGATGTTGTAGCCGAGGGGCCGCCACGTCTGGACGACATCGTCGACTGGCGCCGCCGCCAGCGCCGCGAGCGAGGGGTATTTCGACAGCCACTCGTAGTACTTCGGCAGCACGCGGTCGACCTGCGTCTGCTGCAGCATGATCTCCGAGACCAGGATGTGGTACGGATCGGCGGTCTCGCGCCACGGAAGCGACCGGCCGTGGCGGCGATACCAGCCGAGCAGGTTGCGGCGGAAGCGCTGGCGGAGCGCAGGGGACGGAAGCACGAGCGCCTATAATCGTAGCAGGTGAAAATCTACACGAAGACGGGCGACGAGGGCGAGACGAGCCTGTTCGACGGCACGCGGGTGAGCAAGACCGACCCGCGCGTCGTCGCGTACGGCGAGGTCGACGAAGTGCAGGCGGCCCTCGGCGTCGTGCGCGCGGCCGGCCTGGACCCCGACTTCGAGGACGTCTGCGTGACGCTGCAGCGCGACCTCTTCGCGCTCGGCGCGCGCCTGGCCGATCCCGCGCACAAGATTGCGCAGCGCGTCGAGAAGGTCGTCATCGACCAGGCCTCGGTCGAGCGGCTCGAGGCGTGGATCGACCGCCTCGAGGCGGAGGTGCCCGCCCTGCGGCACTTCATCCTCGCCGGCGGCGCGCCGGCGGGCGCAGCGCTGCACCTGGCGCGCACGGTCTGCCGCCGGGCCGAGCGGGCCGTGCTGGCGCTGCCGCCGGAGGCCGTGGACCCCGTCGTGCGCGTCTACATGAACCGCCTGTCCGACCTGCTCTTCGTGATGGCGCGCGTCGCCAACCATCGCGCCGGCATCCCCGACACCGAGTGGTGAGCCAGGCCGGCGGCGCAGCGCTCGCGGCGGCGTACGCGGAGGCCGAGCGCCTGGCGCGCGCCCACTACGAGAACTTCCCGGTCGCGTCGCGCCTGCTGCCGGCCGCCCTCCGGCGGCACGTCGCGGCGGTCTACGCCTTCGCACGCATCGCCGACGACTTCGCCGACGAGCCCGGACGCGCGCCGGCCGACCGCCTCGCGCGGCTCGACGAGTGGGCGCGGGGCCTGCACGGCGACGCGTCGGTGCATCCCGTGTTCCTGGCCGTGGCCGACACACGCGCGCGCTTCGACCTGACAACCGATCTCTTCGACGATCTGCTCAGCGCGTTCCGGCAGGACGTGACGACGGGGCGGTACGAGACGTGGCCGGACCTGCTGGACTACTGCCGGCGGTCGGCGAATCCCGTCGGCCGCCTCGTGTTGCGGCTTCACGGATACCGCGACGAGGCGCTCGATCGCGCGTCCGACGCGGTGTGCACCGCGCTCCAGCTCGTCAACTTCTGGCAAGACCTGGCCATCGACTGGTCGCGCGGGCGGCTCTACGTGCCGGAGCAGACCTGGCGCGCCGCCGGCGCGGACCCCACCGACCTCGACGGTGGCCGGTGGACGCCGGCGTGGCGCGCGGCGCTGGCCGATGCCGGCGCCCGCACGCGCGAGCTGCTGGCCAGGGGCCGTCCGGTCTGTGACGGCGTGGCCGGCCGGCTGCGCTACGAGCTGCGCGCCACCTGGCTGGGCGGTTCGCGCATTCTCGACCGCCTCGAGCGGTCTGGCTACGACGTCTTCACCGCCCGCCCCGCACTGGCCGCGACCGACGCCTTGGTGATAGCCTTCCGGACCGTGACGTGGCGCCGCTCGCGCTAGGCGCCATTCGCCATTCGTCATTCGCCATTCGTCATTCCCGTGAGCAGAGACACCTCCTTCTACTACGCCTTCCTCATGCTCCCGCCGGCGCGGCGCAACGCTATCGTCGCCGTGTGGGACTTTTGCCGCGCGGTGGACGATGCGGTGGATGAGGTCGCGCCGGAGGGAAGCGCCGCGCTGACGCCGGCCGCCCGCGAGAAGGCCGCGGCCGAGCTGGCGCTGTGGCGCACGGAGCTGGCCCGCGCGTTCGGCGAGCGACACGAGCCGTGCGAGACGGCGCAGGGCCGGGCGCTCAGCCCGCTCGTGAGCGCGTTCGATCTGCCGCGCGAGCCCTTCGAGGACCTCATCGACGGCGTCGAGATGGACCTCGAGCGGCAGCGCTACCAGACCCACGACGAGCTGGTGGAGTACTGCCGGCGGGTGGCGTCGGCGGTCGGGCTCGTGTGCATCCGGCTCTTCGGCTGCCGCGACGAGCAGGCGTCCGAGTACGCCGTGCAGCTCGGCCTGGCGCTGCAGATGACCAACATCATCCGCGACGTCGGCGTCGATCTCCGCCGCGGCCGCGTCTACCTGCCGCAGGACGAGCTGGCGCGCTTCGGCGTCACCGACGCCGACCTCGCGCGCGGGGTCGTCACGCCGGCGGTGCGGGCGCTCCTCGAGCACGAGTGCCGTCGCGCGCGGGAGTACTTCGCCCGCGCCGCGCGGGCGCTGCCGGCCTCCGACGCGCGGCGGCTCGTGGCCGCCGAGATCATGGGCGCCATCTACGTCGACATCCTGCGACGCATCGAGCAGAGCGGCTACGACGTGTTCTCCCAGGTGCATCGCGTGCCGCGGCCGGCGCGCGCCTGGATTGCGCTGCGCACGTGGGCGCGGACCATCGGCCGCTCGCTCGGCGCCGAACCCGTCCACGCGTGATGGCCGCGCGCGACGCCTGGGACGTCGTCGTCATCGGCGCCGGCTGTGCCGGCCTCAGCGCCGCGACCGCTCTGACGGATCGCGGCGCGCGCGTGCTCGTCGTCGAGGCCCGCCCGGGCCTGGGCGGCCGCGCCACCGCCTTTCGCGATCCCCGCTCCGGCGAGATTGTCGACAACGGGCAGCACGTGCTGTTCGGCTGCTACGGCGAGACGCTGGCGTTCCTGCGCCGCATCGGCGCGTCCGACCGCGTGCGCTGGCAGTCGGGCCTGGCCGTGCCGATGATCGACCGGCGCGGCGTGTCGACGACGCTGCTCATGCCCGGGCTGCCCCCGCCGCTCCAGCTCGTGGCGGGCGTGCTGGCGTGGGAGGCGCTGTCGTGGCGCGAGCGGCTCTCGCTCGCGGGTGTGGCGCCGGCGCTGGCTGGCATCGCGGACCGCCGGGCGGCGGACGAAACCGTCGCAGCGTGGCTGGCCCGCCGCGGGCAGTCGCCGCGGCTGGTCGAGCTGCTGTGGGAGCCGCTCGCCGTCGCCGCGCTCAACCAGTCGATTCACGAGGCCGCCGCGGCGCCGTTTCTCGAGGTGCTCCGGCGCATGTTCGCGTCGGGCGCCGACGGCGCCACGATGGTGCTGCCGGCGCGTCCGCTCGACGAGCTGTATGCCGTGCCCGCGGCCGACTGGCTCGCGGCGCGCGGATCGGCGGTGCGGACACAGGCGCCCGCGCGCATCGTCGTGGAGGATGGCGCCGTGCGGGGCGTCCACGTGCGCGGAGAGCGCATCGACGCGCCCGTCGTGATCTCCACCGTGCCGTGGTTCGGCCTGGAGGATCTCTTCGAGGAGCCGCCCGCCGCGCTGGGTGGCGTGCTGGCGGCCGCGGCGGCCACGGGGAGCGTGCCCATCGTGACGGTGAATCTCTGGTTCGACCGGCCCGTGGTGGACGCGGCGTTCGTCGGGCTCCCGGGCCGCACGTTCCAGTGGGTCTTCGACAAGCGGGCCATCTTCGGTGCCGATGCGTCGCACCTGTCGCTCGTCGCGAGCGCGGCCGCGGCGGTGGCGCCCCACACCAACGACGATCTCGTGGCGCTGGCGCTCGACGAGATGCGGGCCGCGCTGCCCGACGTCCGCCGCGCCACGCTCCGCGCGTCAACGGCCGTGCGCGAACGCCGCGCGACCTTCTCGCTCGCCCCCGGTCAGCCCCCGCGCCCCGGTCCGGAAACCCCCATCCGCGGTTTCATCCTGGCCGGCGACTGGATCGACACCGGCCTCCCCGCTACGATTGAGGGGGCGGTCGTGTCCGGCCACCGCGCCGCGGCGTTGGCCTGAAGGCGACGAGGCTCGGACCTGTCCGGACCCGTCCGAACCCGTCCGGACCTCTCCGAACCTGTGTATGAACTCCATCATCGCGCACTTCCAGGAGATCGCGCTCAAGGGCAAGAACCGGCCGTGGTTCCTGCACCGGCTCGTGCGCAACCTCCACACGGCCCTCGAGGGGCTCGACGTGGAGGAGATCCGGACCCCGATGGGGCGCATCGAGATGGTCTTCCGCGGCGAGGTGCCTCGTGACGAGGTCTACGCGCGGCTGAGCCGCGTCTTCGGGCTCGCCAACTTCTCCATCGCGGGCCGGACGACGCTGGATCTCGACCGGTTGGGTGATCAGATCCTGCGCGACCTGCCCGCAGGAGACGTGGCGAGCTTTCGCATCAAGGTGCGGCGCGCCGACAAGCGGTACCCCATTCCGTCGCCCCAAGTGGAGCGCGAGCTGGGCCGGCGTGTCATCGAGGCGCGCGGCTGGAAGGTCGATCTGTCGGACCCGGCGTTCGTGATCGGCGTGGAGCTGCTCGCCACCGAAGCCTTTTACCATTTCGACAAACAGCCCGGCCCTGGCGGGCTGCCGACGGGCACGTCGGGGCGGGTGGCGGTGCTGCTGTCGGGCGGCATCGACTCGCCGGTGGCGGCGTGGCGCATGCTCAAGCGCGGCTGCTCGGCCACGCTCATCCACTTCCACAGCTACCCGTTCCTGGAGATGACGTCCCAGGAGAAGGCGCGCCAACTGGCGGAGGTGCTCACGCGGTACCAGCTCCAGTCGCGCCTGTACCTCGTGCCCTTCGGCGAGCTGCAGCGGCAGGTGACGCTCAGCGTCCCCGGCCCGATGCGCGTGGTCGTCTACCGGCGGCTCATGCTGCGGATTGCCGAGCGCATCGCGCGGAAGGTGCGCGCGCACGCGCTGGTGACGGGCGACTCGATGGGCCAGGTCGCCTCGCAGACGCTTGACAACATGGCGGTGATCCAGGCGGCGACGTCGATGCTGGTGTTCCGCCCGCTCATCGGCATGGATAAAGAGGAGATCACGGCCGAGGCCGAGCGCATCGGCAGTTATCCCATCTCGATCATCCCGGATCAGGACTGCTGCACGCTCTTCACCCCGCGCCACCCGCTGACGAACGCGCGGCTGGCGGACATCGAGCAGGCGGAGCAGTCGCTGCCGATTGACGAGATGGTCGCCGCCGCCGTCGCCGCGGCGCAGGTGGAGTGGTTCAGGTACCCGATGGTAAAATCGAAAGTTGGCCTCAGGCCTCGGACGTCAGACTTCGGCTCGAACCCGAAGCCTGAAGCCCGAAGCCTGACCCCTGAAGCCCGACGCCAGAGGCCCATGATGACCTTCACTTCTCTTTCGCAACTCACCGACGCGCTCGCGCCCGTGGCCACCGTTCATGCCGATCGCGTGGCGGTGACGGGGTCGCCCTCGCCGGAGCTCATCGACGGGCTCGCGCACACCGCGGCGTTTGGCGCAGACGACGAGACCAAGGGCACGGCGCGGTGGGTGCTGCGCTATCTCGGCGCCGCGGCGGGCATCCGCTTCGCGTCGATCCACGATCTCTACATGGCCATGGGCCGGGGCGAGGCCGGGGGCTTCACCGTGCCGGCCATCAACGTGCGGGCCATGGCGTACGACACGGGCCGCGCGGTGATGCGCGCGGCGAAGACGCTCGATGTCGGCGCGCTCATCCTCGAGATTGCGCGCTCGGAGATTGGCTACACCGAGCAGCGCCCGCACGAGTACGCGGCCGTGATGATGGCGGCGGCGCTCCGCGAGGGGTTCCAGGGGCATCTGTTCCTGCAGGGCGACCACGTGCAGGTGAACGCCAAGAAGTGGGCGGGCCCCGACCGCGACAAGGAGATCGAGACGCTCAAGGCGCTCATCAAGGAAGAGATCGCGGCGGGCTTCTACAACATCGACATCGACACCTCCACGCTCGTCGATCTCGACCAGCCCACGCTCGACGCGCAGCAGGCGGTGAACTGTGAGCTGGCCGCCGACTTCACGGCGTTCATCCGCCAGCACGAGCCGGACGACGTCACCGTGTCGGTGGGCGGGGAGATCGGCGAGGTGGGCGGCAAGAACTCCGACGTGCACGAGCTGCACGCGTTCATGAAGGGCTACAACGCGCGGCTCGCCGCGAAGGGCAAGGACCTCGTCGGCATCAGCAAGATCAGCGTCCAGACCGGCACGGCGCACGGCGGCTTCGTCGGCCCTGACGGGCAGGTGCGGAAGGACGTGAAGCTCGATCTCGTCGCGCTCAAGGAGCTGTCGACGGTTGCCCGCACCCACTACGGGCTCGCCGGCGCCGTGCAGCACGGCGCCTCGACGCTTCCCGCCGACGCCTTCGACGCGTTCCCCGAGGCCGGCGCGTGCGAGATTCACCTGGCGACGAACTTCCAGAACATGGTCTACGACCACGCCGCGTTCCCCGCGGCGCTCAAGGACGAGATGTACGCGTGGATCCGCGAGCACGCGCAGGAAGAGAGGAAGCCGAAGGACACCGAGGAGCAGTTCATCTACAAGGCGCGCAAGAAGGCGATTGGCCCGTTCAAGCGGCGGCTCTGGGAGCTGCCGGAGGACGTGCGGCGCCAGATCGGCGCGTCGCTCGAAGAGCAGTTTGCGTTCCTGATGAAGAAGCTCCGCGTGACCGGCACCTCGGCCGTGGCGAAGACGCACGTGACGCCTCACAAGGGGCTGCCCACGCGCGAGGCCGAGATTCTCGCGGCCGGCGGCGTCATCACCGCGGCCGAGCGCAAGGCCGAGGGGCTCGCTGACTGACGACGACTGCTCGCGCGTGGCTCGCGGCGGCAGCGGGCCTCGCCGCGCTCCTCGCGATGGGCTGGGCCGACCTCGCGCGCGCCGGCTACTCGCCTGACGAGGAGTTCACCATGTTCGCCGTCCGCGGCATCGCCGCGGGCGGCCTGCCGCTCCTGCCCTCGGGCCTCCTCTACGACCGCGGCCTCCTGTACTCCTACGCCAGCTGGCTCGCCGGCGGCCTGACCGCCGATCCGCTGGTGGCCTATCGGCTCGTCAGCTTCGCCGGCGCCGTTGCGGGCCTTGCGCTGGTCGCGCGAGAGGCCGCTCGGCTGGCGGGACCCTTCGCTGCCGCGCTGGCCGCGCTGCTCGTGGCCGGCTCCATCCCCTTCTGGGTGACGGCATCGACCGCGCGCTTCTACGGGCCGCTGCTCGCCTGCTATGCCGGCGCCGTCGTGCTGCTCGCCCGCCCCGTGCGCGGCGCGCCGGGATGGGCGCTGCTCGCGGCGTCAGCCGCGCTGGCCCGGTGGTGCCACGAGCTGGCGTTCACGCTCGCGCTCGTGCCCGCGGCGGCTGCCTTCGTCGCGCCCGCAGGGCAGCGGCGCCCGTGGATCGCGAAGGCCATGGTCGTCGGCGCGGCGCTCGTGGCGGCGCAGGGAGTGCTCCTGTACGTCAACCAGCTCGCGCCGTCGAGCGGCGACACGATGGTTCGCCGCTTCTTCCTCTGGCAGGCGCTCAACCTCTTCGAGCGGCCCGCGCCGGGGCTGGGCATTCCGGGCGTGGTGGCGGTTCTCGTCGCGCTGGTTCGACCGGACCGCGCGGCAGTCGCTGTGAGGTGGGCCGCAATGGTCACGGCCATGGGCGCTGCCTTCGTGGGCGCGAGCGCCCTCGCCGGCGGAGCGACGCTGACGCAGGCAGGCACGCGCATCGTCGGGCAGGCGGCGGCGTATCCGCTGGATCTCTTTGCGTATCTCGCGCGGACCTCGCCGCTCCTCGTTCTCGCGGCGCTCGGGGCCTTCGGCCTGCGGGCGGCTGGCGCCGGCGGCGTGTGGACACCGCGCGAGCGCGGCGTGCACGCGCTGTGGTTGGGCTGGGTGCTCTGGTTCGGCGTCATCGAGTCGGGCGTGACGGCGCGCTACCTGCTGCTGCCGGTCACCTTCATGCTGGCTGCCACCGCGGTCGACCTCGCTGTGCTCGCGCGTGCGCGCCACCCGCGGCGCTGGCCCGGCGTGGCGGCCGCTGTGCTTGCCGCGGCGATCGTTGTGGAGTCCTGGTACGGCCCCGCGATGCCCCGCGGACCTTCGCGGCTCGCCGAGGCTCGCCCCACGCTCGTGCCCGAGGCCGTGCGCGACGCCGTTCGCCACGACGATCTCGTGGCCTGCACCGACGAGCTCGGGTGCCTGCTCGCCGCCGGCCGCATCGACGCGTGGCTCGTGCTCGACGACTTCTTCCGCGAGCGCTTCATCGTCATGCGCGGCACGCGGCCGCTGGGCGTCTATACCGGCGCGCCGGCCGTGGACGAGATTGCCCCGCTCGTGCAGCAGGCCGGACGGGAGCGCCGCCGCCTCGTCATCGTCGATGTCCTCAAGGAGGTGCCGGGGTTCGGGCCGAACGTGGCGCTCGTGTCCCGCCAGCTTGCGCGCGAGGGGCTCGACGGACGGGTGCTGGCCGCCTCCGGCGGTATCCGCGTGGTCGAAGTCATGCCGTCGGAAGGCCTGGCGCGGGCGGGTCAGCCGGTCAGCGAGCCCGGCGCCTGGAGCATGAAGCCGCGCAGGTAGTCGCGCAGCGCTTCTCGCGTGCTGCGGAACGCAAGGTCGTCCCAGGGCAGGGCGGCGGTATCGAACGCCTGGACTTCGAGGTTCTCGTCGTCCACCGCGTAGCTCCCGCCGATCATGGTGGCGGCGTAGACCACCACGATGGGTGTCCGGCCGGCGTAGGAGTAGATGTTGACGAGGTAGTCGAGGCGGATGTCGAGGCCGGCCTCTTCGCGTGCTTCACGCCGCGCGGCGATGGTGATCTCCTCGCCGCGATCGACGTAGCCGCCGGGAAACACCCACTTGCCGTACCCGGGCTCGATGGCGCGGCGGACGAGCACGATGCGCTCCGCCTCTTCGGTCCGGATGATCGTGCCCACCGCGATCTTCGGGTCGAGATAGAACACGTACCCGCACCCGGCCCGCGTGCAGACCAGCCGCTTGGGCTCGGTCGCCTTCAGCACCCGCAGCTCGAGCGCGCCGCCGCAGACGGGGCAGAAGCGGTACGGCGGGGTCGTGTCGTGGGAGTGCATCCGTATAGAATCCTCTCATGTCTTTGCTGAAAGTCGCGCGCATGGGGCATCCGGTGCTGCGCACCCCGGGGCGGCCCGTCGAGGCGCGGGAGTTCAAGACGGCGGCCTTCCAGAAACTCGTCGACGACATGATCGAGACGATGCACGAGTACTCGGGGGTGGGCCTGGCGGCGCCGCAGGTGCACGAGAGCCTGCGCGTCTTCGTGGCGCTGCTCGATCACGCGGGCGAGGGCGACGGCGAGCCGGTGGTGGTCGTCAATCCCGAGATCACGCCCGTGGGCGCTGAGACGGTGGAGGGCTGGGAGGGCTGCCTCAGCATCCCCGACATCCGCGGCCGGGTGCCGCGCGCGCTGCGCGTCAAGGTGCAGGCCCTGGACAGGAACGGCAAGCGCATCGAGATCGACGCGTCCGATTTCCCGGCCCGCGTTCTCCAGCACGAGGCCGATCACCTCGACGGCATCCTCTTTCTCGACCGCATGCGCTCGTTCCAGTCGCTCACCTTCATGGACGAGTTCTCGCGCTACCACGCCCGGCGTGACGACGACGAGGACGAGGCGTGACGCGCACCATTCTCGTCACGGGCGGCGGGCGGGGCATCGGCCGCGCCATCGCGCTGGCCTTCGCGGCCCCCGGCGCGCACGTCGTGATCGCCGGGCGCACGGTGGCCGACCTCGACCGGACGGCGGCCGACATCCACGCGCGGGGCGCCGAGGCGACGGCGCTGCCGATGGACGTCTCCGACGCGGCCGCCGTCGCCTCGGCCTTCGGCACGCTGCACGGCCGCGTTCGCCGCGTGGACGTGCTCGTGAACAACGCGGGCATCGGCGGCGGCGAGCCCGTGCAGGGGTCCGACATCGAGCGCTGGCGCCGCACGATTGACGTCAACCTCACCGGCACCTACCTCGTCACCCGGCAGGTGCTCCCGCTGATGGCCGAGGGCGGCCGCATCGTGAACATCGCGTCGGTGCTCGGCCGCTTCGGCGTGCCGGGCTACACCGCGTACTGCGCCTCCAAGCACGCGGTGATCGGCTTCACGCGCGCGCTGGCGCTGGAGCTGGCGCCACGCGCCATCACCGCCAACGCCGTCGTGCCGGGCTGGGTGGACACGGACATGGCCACCCAGGGCATGCGGCAGGGCGCCGACGCGGCCGGCGTGACGTTCGAGACGTTCCGCAAGCGGGCGCTCGGCGCCGTGCCGATTGGGCGCATCATCGACCCGGACGAAGTGGCCCGCCTCGCGGTGTTCCTGGCCGCGCCGGAGTCGAGCGCCATCACCGGCCAGGCCTACAACATCTGCGGCGGCCAGACGATGGATTGACGCGGGAGGGTGGGA
>JBFMCA010000119.1:0-12825 GCA_040754955.1 Acidobacteriota bacterium
CCTGGCACCTTTTCGGAAAAGGTGCCAGGCACCTTTCCGGAAGTCATGAGCTATTCTGCCCCATCAGCGAGGAACGGCGATGACCAAGGTGACGATTGCGTGCGGGTTGGCCCTGTCGGCTCTTCTCCTGACCACCGCGGGTCCCGCGGCGCAGGGCGACCTGCTGGCACGGGCGCGGGCTATCCACAAGCAGGTGCCGCTCATCGACGGCCACAACGACTACCCCTGGGCGCTCCGCGGGCTCGACCCGGGACGGGACTTCGCGAAAGGCGACATCACCGCGGCACTGCCCGCCCTGATGACCGACATCCCGCGGCTGCGGCAGGGCGGCGTGGGCGGCCAGTTCTGGTCGGTCTACGTCCCGTCGTCCATGCAGGGCCGCGACGCCGTGCGCGCCACGCTCGAGCAGATCGACATCGTGCACCGCATGGTGCGCCGATGGCCCGAGACGTTCGAGCTGGCGAGGACGGCCGCCGACGTCGAGCGCGCCTTCAAGCGCGGCCGCATCGCCTCGCTCATCGGCATGGAGGGCGGCCACTCCATCGACAGCTCGCTCGCCACGCTGCGCATGATGCACGCGCTGGGCGCCGGCTACATGACGCTCACCCACAGCGCCAACGTACCCTGGGCGGACGCGGCGACCGACCAGCCCCGGCTCGGCGGGCTCTCGGCCTTCGGCGAGGAAGTGGTCCGCGAGATGAACCGCCTGGGCATGCTGGTGGACCTGAGCCACGTCTCGCCCGATACCATGGCGGACGCCCTCCGGGTCAGCGAGGCACCCGTCATCTTCTCGCACTCCTCAGCCCGGGCGCTGTGCAACGTGCCGCGCAACGTGCCCGACGACATCCTGAAGATGGTGCCGAAGAACGGCGGCGTGGTGATGGTCACCTTCGTCCCCGGGTTCATTTCGCAGGACGTGGCCGACCACAATGCGAAGGCGGCGGCGTATCAGACCCAGCTCCGCGGGCAGTTCCCGAGCAACGAGGCGTACGTCGCGACAGCCATGGAGCGGTGGCGCGAGGCCAACCCGGAGCCCCGCGCAACGCTGGCGCAGGTGGCCGACCACATCGACCACATCCGGAAGGTCGCCGGCATCGATCACATTGGTCTCGGCGGCGACTTCGACGGCATCTCCTCGGTCGTCCAGGGGCTCGAAGACGTGTCGACGTACCCGGCGCTCACAGCGGAGCTGCTCCGCCGGGGCTACACGGAGGCCGACCTGCGGAAGATCCTCGGTCTGAACGTCCTGCGTGCGATGCGCGGCGCCGAGGCCGCCGCGGCGCGCCTCCAGAAGACCCGCGGACCGTCGACGGCGACCATCGAAGCGCTCGATGGCGCCACCACGACGCGCTGACCCGGACAGGCGGCCGGGCCTACTCCGCCCGGAGCGCCAGCATCGGATCGACCGTGGTCGCGCGCCACGCCGGGCCCACGCAGGCCAGCAGGCCCGCCAGGAGAAAGGCTCCGGACACCGCCGCGAAGGTCATCGGGTCGGTGGGCGCGGTCGCGTAGAGATAGCTCTGCAACACGCGCGCGAGCGCGAGCGACGCGCCCACGCCCAGCACGAGGCCCAGCGCCACCAGCCCGAGGCCCTGTCGGAGCACCATCGCCAGCACGCTCTCGCGCCCCGCGCCGAGCGCCATCCGCACGCCGAACTCCTGCGTCCGCTGCGACACCGACGTCGCCACGACGCCGGTGATGCCCGTCACCGTCACGAGCAGCGCCAGGCCGGCGAAGGCTGCCAGGAGCAGTGCCGTCAGCTTCGGCGTCGCCAGGAAGCGCTCGCGAATCTCGTCGAGCGTCCGCACGTTCTCGATGGGAATGTCGGGATCGACGCTGCGCACGGCCTCGCGGATGATCGCCGCGGCGGCCGCCGGCTCGCCGTTCATCCGGACCAGCACGCGCCCGGCCAGGCCGCCCGCCTGGCGGAGCGGCCGGTAGATCTGGCCCACCGCCTCGCGGTCGAGCCCGAAGGCCCGCACGTCGCCCACGACCCCGACGACCGTCGCCCACGACCGGCCGTCGTCGGTCGAGACCTCGGTCCCGATGGGGTCCTGGCCCTCCCAGTACCGCACCATCGACTCGTTGATCACGACAACGGGCGGCGCGTCCTCGTGATCGAGCTCGGAGAACGCGCGGCCCCGGACGACCGGCACGCCGATGGTCTCGAAGTACCGCGGGCTCGCGATGCGGACATCCGCCGTCGGCGCCAGGTCGGGAGTGTCGTCGGCGCGGCCGCGCACGAGAAAGCGGGTCTGGCCCGGCTGCAGCCCGTCGAGCGGCACACCGTTGGTCACGGCCGCGGCCATCACGCCGGGCGCCGTCTCGAGACGCTCGAGGATGGACACATACAACCGCCGTAGCGACTGCGCGTCCGGGTACTTCGTGAAGTTGCCGAACACCTCGGCGGCCAGCACCCGGTCGCCACGGTAGCCGGGGTCCACCTGGTCGGCGCCGGCCTGCTCCTGCTCAGCTTCTACCGGCTCCACCAGCCGGCCGCGGCGCGCGCCGAGCGCCGCGCGCATCGACGCCGGTCTCCTGTCGAGTGTCAACAGGAGAGCCGCCTCTCCGGGCTCGATGGCGGGGACGGGCGGCGGGATGATCCAGGGCTGACGCCGTCGGCCCTCGCCGCGCGGAGCCGTGTGCGCTTCGGCTTGTCCCCGGGTCCGGTCCTGGTGCGACCTGTGGCTGTACGGTTTTGCCGCCGCCGACGTTTCCCTCTGTGCAGCCGGACATCGCTGTCGAGGAGCGCGTCATGCGAAGCTTTGGCGAAGCCTGGTACGAAGTGCCCGATGCCGCAACCATCGAGGTGCCGCCGGCCCTGGTGGGCCGTGTGGTCCGCGCCGTCAGTTGGCGATACCGTCTGCGCACGGACGACGCTCGCGATCTCGAGGCGTCCGTCTGGCTCAAGCTCCTGGATCGCAACCGCCGGGTCCTGCGGCAGTTCGCGGGCCGATCGTCCATGGCCGGCTATCTGTCGGTTGTCGCAACGCGCGTGCTCATGGACCTCCGGGTCACCTCATGGGGGAAGTGGCGGCCGACGGCCGCAGCCCGCCGGCTCGGTCCTGATGCCGTCGCCGTCGAGCGCCTGATCCTGCGCGACGGCCTCAGCCGGGAGGAAGCGCTGCACCGGCTGCCGGAGGCGTCCGACCTGCAGGCGATCGACGAACACCTCGACCGTCTCCCCACCCGGCCCGTGCGCAAGCCGCTCTCGCTGGAGGCGCTGCCCGCGTCTCGGCTGCAGGACGCCTGCCAGACGGTCGATCGGGCGCTCGAGCCCGGGATGACATCCCGGGAGGGCGCCGAAGTCCGCGCGGCGCTGGCCCGGGCGCTCGACGGCCTGGACGCCTCGTCGCGCCAGTTGCTGCGCCTGCGCTACGTCGACCGGCACACCATTCGCGACATCGCGCGGATGATCGGACTGGACGAGAAGCGACTGTATCGGCGGTTCGAGCGGATCCACCGGCGCCTGCGACAGGCGCTCGAGCGGCAGGGCTGCACCTGGTCCGCGGCGGCTGCGCTGATTGGCGCGCCCGAAGACTACCTGGACGGACTGCTGCAGCAGGCGGATCAGCGCGCGCGAAACGCGCGCGGCGCCGAGGGCACCGTGGCGAGGTCGAGCTCGAGCCTGATTCTCTCGTCGGCCCGCTCGATGAGCACACCCACGGTGAACGGCCGCCACGCCCGGAACCTGAGGCGCGCCACGCCGCTCTCGATGCTCGCGAGCTGAACGCTCGGCGTGAAGCTCGGGTGCAGGTGGATCGTGACGCGGTCCTCCGCGGCGAGGGGCGCTTCCGACGCGGCCGCGCGCACCTCGACCACCACCTCGAAGATCCCCCGCGTGTGCGGCAGCGCAACGACCTCGCCCGACACGGCCAGCCCGCTCGCCGCGTCGAAGCGACGCCCGCCCCACTGGCCCTTGTGCGGATCGGTGGCAGAGGACATCGGGGTCGGGGCTCCGGCCGGCTCCTGCGCGGAGGCGACGGACCAGGGCGCCAGCGCCAGCAGCGCCGCGCCCACGCCCGCGACCAGTCGGCATCTCGGCATCCGGGCCTCCCTATGGGTAGGCGCGCAGGGCATCGAGGACCCTCGCGAAGTCGGCCTCGTCGTTCATGAGCGAGGGGCTCAGCCGCACGTGGCGCCCGCCCTCGGCCAGGCAGTCGGCGGACGACACCGATCCGACCACGTCCCGCGCGCCGAGGTGCGTGACGACGTCGTCGGGCCGCGCGCCGTCGTAGTCGAAGCACACCACGCCTGACGAGAAGGCGCGGTCGAGCGGCGTGATCATGCGCACGCGCGGGAGCGTCATCAGGTCGCGCTTGAGCCGTTCGGCCAGACCGTGCACGCGGGCCATCACCGCGGCCTTCCCGATTGTGCGCAGGTCGTCGAAGGCATCGGCGGCGGCCCACCGAAGCTCGTACGAGTGCACGCCCATCGGAGAGTGCTGCAGTCCAGGCGTGGCGCTGCCCGTGGGCGCCGCAATCGGCTCGACGGACGCCCACGCCGCCTCGGTGGCGTAGACGACGCCCGTGCCGCGAGGGCCGTAGATCCACTTGTGGCAGCCGGAGACGAAGACATCGCAGCCGAGCGAGCCGAACGTCTCGTCCTCGACGCCGAAGCCGTGCACGCCGTCGACGCTCAGCAGCACACGCTCGGCGTCGGCTCGGCCGTCGTTGAGGGCGGCCAGCGCGCGGCTGACGGCGGCGATCGGAATCTTCACGCCGGTGCTCGAGTGCACCCAGGTGAGCGCCACGAGCCGCGTCTCTGGGCGCACGGCGTCGACGACGGCCTGGACGATGGCGCTCTCGTCGAGCGCGTCCGTCGCGTCGAACAGCCGGATCCGATCGACCGGCGTGCCGTCGCGCCGGTGCCGGGCCTCGAGCGGCGCCAGCGTCGAGACGAAGTCGTGGTCGGTGGTCAGAATGCGCTGGCCCGCCGCGAGCCGGAGGCCCGAGTAGACGGCGCCGAGCCCGAGCGTGGTGTTGCCGACCTCCGCGACGAGCTCGGGCGGGACGCCGAAGTACTGCCCGGCGGCCACGGCGAAGCGCCGCATCTCCTGGCGGCCCCGGCTGCGCACGTACGTGTCCGCATCGTCGTCGAGGCCGGCGCGATGCGCGTCGATGGTGCGCGACAGGAAGTCGGCGTGGGACGAGAGCACCATCGCCGCCAGGTGCACGCGCCGCCGGCTGGCGGGAAACCGCTGGCGGATGAGGCCCCAGTCGATCACGGCGGCGACCGCCGCCAGTCCGGCGGTGTTCTCCTGAATGTGGTGCCGTCGGGAAAGGGCGCCCACCCGGGCGCGTCCGACGGTCGGGCGCCGACGCCCGCGGCGTAGAGCACCGACTCCCGCATGTCGACCAGCCCCAGGTCGGCCTCGATGGCCGACTCGGCGACGGCGGCGGTTGTGAACGGCGCGAGGCCGAGCCAGCTCGCCACCAGGCAGAACGTCTGGGCCAGGTGCCCTGCCTCGAGCAGGATGACGCGGTAGGCGCGGGCCGACCGGTACTTCCATAGCACGCGATCGAAGACGGACGTCATCACGAAGATCCCGGATGCCCGCGCAAACGACGACTGCCCCGGCAGATACACCCCCACCCGCGCGGCGTCGGCCGGGGCGACACCCGACAGCGCGTGCGCGTCGGCGTCGTAGTGGTACCAGCCGGGGGCCAGCCCCTCGACCGACAGCGCCAGCAGGTACACCTCGATGCTGTGGCACGCGCCGCCGGATGGCGACGTCTTGAGCGGCAGGCGGCAGTCATCCGCGGCCCATCCCCACGCCTGCACGGCCCAGGTCAGCCCGAGGAGCGCCGAGAGGTCGCCTCGCGTGAGCGGGGCGTCGCCGAAGCGCCGCCACGTGCGGCGCGCGAGCAGCGTCTCGGGCAGCGCGCCCGCCGTGGGCGGGGGATCGAGCGCGACGCGGGGGCCATCGCGCCTGGGCCATTGTGGCCGCGGCATGAGCGGCGCGGCGAGCCGCGAGGGCTGGCCGGTGGCGTCCGCGTCGAAGCCCACGTCGCGGGTGGCCTGATGGAACCAGGCGGTGGCGGCGCCCCAGGGGCGCCAGTCGACCGCCGCGCGGGCCACCGACGGCGCCGGCGACGAGAGATCCTCGATGAGCCCGTGGTCGCGGAACCGCGCGAGGCGCGATCGCACCTCGTCGGCGGGCCGGCCCACCGCTGCGGCGAGCCGATCCACGGAGGTCCACTCCCACAGCCGGTCGAGCAGCGCCACGTCGTCGGGCGAGGCCGGCAGCGGCCGGTTGGTGAGGCTGTCGACGAGCACCAGCCCGGCCGCCGTCCAGTGCGCAACGGCGTGCGCCGATCGCCGGATCGCGCTCACGGCTTCGGCGCTTGAAGGACGCGGAAGATGTAGTGCTCCTCGGGGTTCGTCTCGCTCATGCAGAACGCCGTGGTCATCTGGTGCAGCCCCTCGAGGAATCGGACGACCTTCTCGCGCTGGGCCTCGGTGCCGTCGCCCTTGCGGGCGGCGTCGATCATGTCCTGGATCATCGCGTCGAGGTCCTTGAATGTGTGGGCCATGAAGGGGTCCTTTCGAGGGTTGGGGACGACGGGCTACCGTTCGGTCGGCGGCTGCACGGTGTGCCCCCGCCAGTTGGTGATGACGCTGAAGGCGGAGCTCATCGGATCCACGAGCGGCTCGTTCAGGAGCAGACGCCCGCCCCTGACATCGACGGCGTAGTGATTCCGCGACGAGCCGGGCGTGTCGACCCGCGTGCCGAACCGGCGGCGTGGCGCCGGCGCGCGCGCGTCCGGGTCGAGCGGCACCGTCGCCTCCATCAGCACGCCGGTCGGATCGAGATACACCAGGCGCTCGGACGACAGCCAGTACGGGTCGAAGCCGCCCGTGGTCGAGACCGTGCGCAGGCGACCGTCGGGCGGCAGGCTGGACACCACGACGTTGTAGGTGTCCGACTGCTTGGTGATGTACGCCAGGCGGCGCCCGTCGGGCGAGAAGCGGCCGTTGACTTCATGCGGCGGCGTCGCCGCCACGGGCACGCGCCGGCCTCCGGCCCGCGGCTCGACGAGATGCAGGTCGTACGATCCCGACGCGCTCATCTCGACGACGGCGAGCCATTGGCCGTCGGGCGACCAGTCTGTGGGCATCTTGTCCTGCTGCGAGGCCCAGACGAGCTCGGGAGGCGCCGTGCTCCGGATGTCCTTGACGTAGATGTCGCCGTATCCGCGGCGCTGCGAGACGAAGGCCATCCGCTGCCCGTCGGGCGACCAGACGGGGTTCTCGGTCGACTCCTCGCCGTCGGTAATGCGGAACCACCCGCCGCGGGTGAGGTCGTAGACCCTGATCTCGCTGCGCGCGGCCGTGTAGTACTGGACGGCCGCCATGTCCCCGGTCTCGTTGAGCTCGGGGTTCCGGAAGAATCCCGGTCCGTCGATCTGGCCGAGCGGCTGGCCCGCAAGATCGTACCAGACGAGCTGCCGCGCGTCCTTGGTCCGCGTGCTCGCGTACACCAGCACGCCGGTCTCCGACACGCTGAAGCCGCCCTGCGCGAGCCAGGTCACCGCGACGTCCCGCACGACGGGGATGACCGGACCGCTGAGCCGCCCGCTGTCGGCCGAGAAACGCTGCGCGGTGAGCACGTCGTCGCGCACGAGCAGCAGATGGCCATCGGCGACGAGGCCGCTGCCTGCGGCGCCGGCAATGCGTACCGGCGAGCCGCCGTCGAGGTTGCCCATGTAGACGCCGCTCACGTCCTGTCGTTCGCTCTGGACCCAGAACAGAAACCGCCGCGTTCCAGGAATCACAGACGGCCACCAGTGGCCGGTTTCGCCCCGGTCGCGGTCGAGCGTGGTGACGGGGCGGGACGGGCCCCCGTCGGCCGACACCTGGTGGATGCCGTCCCTGGGCTCTGGCGCGAAGAGGATGGTGTTGTCCGGCGTCCACGCTCCTCCCCGGCTGTCCTTGGCGTCAGCCAGCGGGATGGCGGGGCCGCCCGAGACGCGCATCGTCTTGACCTTGCCGTCGGCGAAGAACGCGAGCTGCTGGCTGTCCGGCGACCAGAACGGCGTGGCCGCGCCGGTCGACCCGGCGAGCGGCACGATCTCGGGGCTACGGAGGAGGCGGAGGAAGATGCGGGTTGTGCCCGAGGGCTCGGTGCCGACGAAAGCGATGCGCTGGCCGTCTGGCGACACGGCCGCGACGTTGCGCGACCCCTCCGTCATCGACGCGTTGACGGGCGCGCCCAGCTCGAAGTGGATGACGGGCAGCGGCGCTGTCGGGCCGCTGGCGCGCTGGCCGACGAGGTAGCCGGCGGCCGCGAGCACCAGCGCCAGCCCGGCCAGCCCCAGCGCCAGTCGCTGCGACCTCTGCGGCAGGCGGACTTCAGCCTGGCCGAGGGCGACGAGCAGCGCCGATCGCATCGCGGCGGCGGTCGAAGGCCGTTCGCCGGGCCTGGGATCGAGCGCCCGATCGAGGGCCTCCACCAGCGCGTGCGGCACATCGGGGCGCAGATCGTGGAGCCGGCGGCGGCGGCCGGCGCGGTGGTGCTCGGCAATCTCGCCGGCGCTGCGGCCCTCGACGGGAAACTGCCCTGTCAGCGCGAAGAAGAGCAGCACGCCGAGGCTGTAGAGGTCGGAGCGCACCGACGGCCTGCCCCCGATGAGGAGCTCCGGTGCCGCGTAGAGCGGCGTGCCGGCCGCGCCGTCGTCTTCGGCGCGGGCGCCAAGGTCGAGCCCCAGGCCGAAGTCGGCCAGCACGTATCGGCCGTACTGCGCGCGGATGACGTTCTGGGCCTTGATGTCCCGATGCAGGACGCCCGACTGATGCACCGCCGCCAGCGCCCGGCACATGGCGTCGCCGAGCAGGATGACCTCGCCGGCGCTGAGCGGCCCCTCGGATCGCACGAGGTCGGCAACGGTGCGGCCGCGCAGGAACTCGCTCCAGATCCCGACGCGACCGTCGATCTCCTCGACGCCGAAGATGGTCATCACGTGGGGATCGCGGACGCGCGCCAGCAGCTGCGCCTCGCGGCTGGCGGTGGCCCACCGCTCGTCGCGGGCGCCGGCGCGGAGCAGCTTCAGGGCGACTTCGCGATCGAGCCGGAGGTCCCACGCGCGGTAGACGTCGCCAAACGAGCCGGCGCCCACCTGTTCGATCACGCGCAGGTGCCCCCACTCGAACAGCGCCTCGTCGGCGGTGGGGCGGGCGGCAGAGACCGGCGGCGAGGTCTCCAGCTCGCCGGCGGCGTCGAACCCGGTCAACGATCGGTGCACGGCCCCGATCCGGGCCAGCAGGCGCAGCTGCTGGACGACGGTCTGCTCACGGACGTCCGCGCGCGACGCGAGGCCGTCCCAATCGGGCTCCTGCCCGTCGACGACAGCTTCGGCGCCGGCCTCGATGGCATCGCGCTCAGGATCCATCGTCACCGCTCATGATCCGGGACAGGCGCGCCACGGCGCGCGACACGGCCACCCGCGCGGCCTCGGGCGATGGACGCCCCAGCGCTTCCGCGATCTCGCGAAAGTCGTACCCGAGCTCGAGCCGGAGGATCACCGCCTGGCGATCCTCCTCGCGGAGGGCGGCCAGCGCGCGTTCGTAGCGCTCGACGTTTTCAGCTCCAATGGCCAGCTCGAGCGGGGAGAGCGACGCGGCGGGCAGGTCCGACGCGAGCGGCTCGGCATGGCGCCACGATCGCTCGGTGCGGCGATGGATGTCGACGATGCGATTGAGGATGGCCTGCCGGGCGTACGCCTGAAACGCACCGTCGCCGCGAATCTCGAACGTGCGCAGGTTGCGCAGCACGCGGACAATCGAATCCTGGACGAGGTCCTCGGTGTCGGCCGCCAGCCGCGCGGTCCGCGGCAGCCGCCCGCTGGCCCAGCGGCGCAGCCGCGGAAGCGATCGCGCCAGCAGCGCCTCGAGCGCCGCTTCGTCGCCTTCCTTCGCGCGGTGCAGGAGGCGCAGCGAACTCTCGGCCGCGGCAGGCGACACCGGCGCGGACAAGTCGGGCGGAGGTAACTCTTGGCTCACCGGCTCCGGTCCTCTCGGGGCCTGGCGCACGGTGTGCCCGGTACGCACGACCTGGAGGCACGGTGGCCAGTCGCGTGCGGTAGGGGGGTCCCGCGGCCCGGGGGGAGGCCTTGACTGTCGGGGATTATCCGTGAGCCACGTGCGGGGCGCAAGCAGATTGGGGCGACGTCGTCGCGCCGAATCGCTTACAGCACGAACGGAATCACCCACCACGTTCGACGGCGATAGGCGCGGTACTGCTCGGCGAGTGGGCTGCCCAGCAGGTAGGCATCCTCCTGGCGCGCCGCCACGACGTAGCAGGCCACCATCGCCAGGGCCGTGGCCAGCAGCACCGGACTGTGATTGGCGATGGGGCCCGCGAGCCAGCCGAGCGAGTAGGCGAGATAGATGGGGTGCCGGATGTAGCGAAACGGACCGCCGGTGATCACGCGGTCTGGTCTCGGCTCGAGTACGAAGACCCGCGTCAGCGGCACGCGGCGCGCGGCATCGAGCGCGCTCAGAAAGACACCAAGCGACAACGAATACAACACGATGCCACCAAAGGCCCACGCGACGCCGGCAGGTGCGCGGGTCAGGACGCCGACGAGGTGAATCACCCCGACGGCGATCATCGTGTCGTGAGCGAGGCTCGCGCGCCGGTCGACCTCCTCGGGCTGGACGAAGAAGTTCTGGAGGGCGACGGCGAACACGATGAACGTGGCCCCGCCGGCGGAGATGAGCGTCCAGTGGAGACCGCTACCGAGACCCGCAGCCAGCCCGTCCATGGCCAAGGATATCCGGTCCTCGCGGGATCCCGCCGGCGGAAATCGAGGTCGGTCAGGCGCGTCGAGTGCTCCCCCCGGAGCGCACCGACATGCCATTTTTCGGCCCAAAACCCATCGAGCGATGTGTTCACGGGCCGGCCGGAACCCCCACCCCCACTCGGCGGGATCCGCGAGATCGCGGTGGCGCAACTTCGAGGCAGGCGCCCACGCTCGACACCCGGTTCGAGTCTCGACGTTCTCTAGACGGACACCGGTCGGGGATTCCCACGCCGCCGCATCTCGGGGCAGGAAAACCGGTCCACGGGGATGGACCGTTCGGCTGGCACAAGTAGACCATCGGCAGTCATGACTGACTCGTAGCGACTGCTGAGATCTCGAGCGGACTGATTAGCGGGTGACTAGGACGTGATCGCGGCAATCACCCGTCTGACGAACTCGGCCTCGTTCCCCGCGTGCCAGCGCCAGACGACGACCAGGTCGTGGTCCGGCGAGATGGTGATGGTGTTGCTGCCGGCGCCGCGCGCGCCGAAGACGTTGGCGGGGAGGCCCGGGTAGTTCTTCCCTTGCGTGTTCAGCCACCAGAGGTATCCGTAGTCCGGGCCGTGTGCGCTCGGCGTGAGGGCCGCCTTCACGTAGGCCGGCGGCACGATCTGTCGCGTGCCCCAGCGTCCGCCCCGCAGCCACAGGTACCCGAACCGCGCCATATCCCACGAGTGGATCCAGACGCCGCCGCCCCACCGCGTTCCCCCGCTCACCGATGGCATCCTGCGTCCGTGGATCTCGACGTAGCTGTTGTGGTACGGAACCCACGCCCAGTCGTCCGAGGCGCCGATGACGTTCATCACCTCGTCGCGGAACACCTCGGGGACCGGCTTCTGCAGCACGCGCAGGAGCGACAGCGAGAAGCGGTTGATGCGGACGTCGTTGTACTCGTAATACGTGCCGGGCCGCTGGAGCTCGCGGGGCTTGCGCTCGCCCTGTCCGAAGGCGGCGGTGCCGACGAAGTCGTGCGGCTTGCCCCACATCTCGCCTTCCCACTCGCTCTCCTGCTGCAGGTGCATCTTCCAGGTGACGAGCGCGTTGCGGGGCGACGCGTATCCGCCGTCGGTGACGAGCGCGCCGACCGGCTGGTCGACGCTCGGGATGCGGCCCTCGCGCACGGCCACCCCCGCCACGGTCGCCAGCATGCTCTTCGCCACGGAATAGGTCGGGTCCTTGGCGGTCGTCTCGCCGAACTCGGCGACGACATAGCCGCGGCGGATGACGAGTCCGTTGGTCTTCGCCCTGGTCTTTGGAATGGGACCGAGCAGGGAGCCGAAGATCTTCTCCTGGTCGGAGAAGTCCATCGCGCGAGACGACTCGCGGCTCTGGGCGAACGCCACGGCTTCCTGCAGCTTCGCGGCATCCATCCCCACTTCGGCGGGCGCCTTCCTCGCCCACTCGCCTTTGGGCGGGAAGTAGGCGGTGTTCTGCGCCGCACCGGCCCCCTGCGCTGCCGCCGCGACCCACCCGATCACACCAACGACGAACGCCGCCACCAGCCGTCGCATCATCTCAAGCCTCCAACCCTCCAAGCCTCCAACACTCCAAGCCTCCAACCCTCCCTTTAGTATCCCGGCCCGAGCAGCACCGCGTTCATGAACAGCAGCATCGTCGACTCGGCAAACCCGCGGTAGTTGGCGTCCTCGGCGAAGGCGACGACGTGGCCCTGCCCCATGGGCTGGTGCATCAGGAAGGCCTTCTGCACGAGCAGGTCCTGGTTCTCGGGCCAGATGAGGCCCGATGCCACGAGCCGGTCCTTCGGGGCGTACACGCCGACGTTGCGGCCGACGTTGAGCTTGATGGGCGCGAACACGCGGTTGCCCTCGATCATCACCTGCGTTTCGGCGTCGTGGCCGGCGCTCAGCCAGTGCTCGCGATCGATCGTGACGCGCACGAGCGCGCCGGGCTGCGCGTCCGGCCGCTCGCGCTCGGGCTGGATGGCGCGGTCGTAGTCGAACGCCGCGGGCCCCGACGGCGTCGCGTTGCCGGGCCGCGCACCCCCACCCGCCCCACCCGC
>JBFMCA010000120.1:0-12809 GCA_040754955.1 Acidobacteriota bacterium
CACATCCTTTGCCAGATCCACGGCCACCGTCGTAGCATCCATCTCGGCCTCCTCCTGGGGTGTGGTGCGACCCACAAGTTCACGGCCATCATGCCGCGAAGGAACCGGGAGGAGTCCATACCCATCATTGCAGCCGACGGCGGCCGGTGCCATCATGGGCCGCCGCGGCTGAACCGCAGGCGTTGGGCTGCCAGCATCATCGGCGCGATCGCCGAGAATGCTCGCGGATCCAAGCCACGAGTTGATCCTCAGACACCTCACCGGCCGCGAGCGCGAGAAACGTGGTCACGACATCTCCCTCACTCGCCTCAAACGTGTACTCGTTGATCCCGAGGAAGGTCACCATCGCCAGGAAGCCGATGCGCTTGTTCCCATCCCGATACGGATGGTTGCGTACAAGGCCGAACGCATAGGCGGCCGCCAACACCGGAGTGTCGGCCCCCTCCCCGTAGTGCCACTTCTGCTGCGGGCGGGCCAGGGCCGATTCCAGGACGTTCTCATCGCGCACCCCGGGCAGGCCGCCGTGCTCCCGAAGCTGATCAGTGTGAACGGCGTCCACCACCATCAAGGTCAGCCACCGTGGCTGGCGCGGCCGCTTGGGCACGGCTACCTGGCCAGCTCGCGGAGAGCATTGCGGTACTTCTTGGCCGCTTGGGCGGCCACCTTCAGCGCACGTTCCGCGTCGGGGTCATACGGCGTCAGCAGAATGCCGCGGTCCGTTTCCACCGCCAGAATCCGGTCGCCGGCCTCGAGTCGCAGGCGGTCGGCCATATCTTTGGGGAGGGTGGCGCTCACCGAGCCGCCTGCCTGTCGCAACGTGACTTCCTTGGTCATACACGGAGTGTAGCACAATAATGCTACGGCAGCCTGACAGTGGCATGAGCCGACGGCGACTGGCCCCTCGGCCCCCTGATCGTCCAGAATGAGCGCCGTGGGCGCCGCCGCTTGGGGATGTCCCACCGCCGCCAGATCCAAGGCTTCGCCACTTCGAGCCCCTGGTCAGTTTTCACCGAGCACCGCTGGTCAGCTTTCGGTGAGCGTGATCATTCCGGACCTCGACGGCATCGCTGAGGCGGCCCCCGGCGACCCCAACGTCCGTCGGCGCCTGCGTCCAATGCCGAGACACGTCGTCAGCCAGTCGAGGGCGGGTCTCGGCTCCATCAGAAGTCCCCGTCCTTCACGTACGGGTGGCTCCACAGCGTCGTCTGCAAGAGGCACGACTTGACCCACGCCGCGTACATCTTCTCGACGTCCTCGGCGGGGTGGCCCTTCTTTGCGAGGAACGGTTTGAGCGTAATCGTCACCGGAAAGACCAGAAGGAACAGGTCGCGAAACGGTACGATCCCGGTCGACGCCACAACGTCGGTGCGGTTCTTCTTCGTGCGGTGGTGGCGGAGGCCGATCTCGTGCTGGTAGTCGAGCCATTTCTGATCGTACTCGGCCCGGGACGTGTCGAGGATCCACTGGCCGAAGCGTTTGCGGACAGCGCCGAGGTAGTCGCCGATCGGCTTGCCGTCGCTCTTGCCGGTGAACGAGGCGAGCAGGTGCGGGGTAGATCCGACGAACCCGTACCAGACATCGAGGATGGCCTCGACCTGATCCTTCACGACGTCGTGAGAAAGGCGCAGGTACTTGACGTCTTCGTCGCCGAACAGGACACTCTTCTTCATCAGCTCGAACTCTGCGAGCGTCACCGGGGAGCGAGCCACGGCGCTGGTTCCGTAGCTGTATCCAGGGATCGTGGTCGGTTCACTCATCGGCTGGCTCCTTCCATCTCGTGGGGTTCGAGGCGCCGAGGTGCGCCTCGTCATCAGCAACCCTACGGGAGATGTTGGGCTGTGTCAGGAAGGCACTTTTCGGTAAGGTAGTTACGACATGGTTCAAGACCACCGCGCAGACCATGCGCACCACGAGTCGAGCGACGAGAACCCAGTCGCCGTCGCGTCGATGGTCGAGAGCATCATCGGATGCAAATGGTCGGTCCGACTCCTTCAGCTGTGCGCCGAAGGTCACCGTCGTCCCAGCGCGTTTCTTCGCGAGTGCCCGGGCCTGTCCTCGAAGGTGATGAACGAGCGGCTACGCAAGATGACCCGCTTCGGCATCTTGGAGCGAGCTGTCTTCGGTGCAAAACCTCCTGTCGAGGTCGAGTATCGACTGACTCCACTCGGCCGGCGCTTCATGCGGATCGTTGAAGACATACGCCGCCTCCAGGACGCCATCGACCATGGCGAGTTGTCAGCATCCGGCGACTCAGAATGAGCGCGTGGACGGGCGGGCCAACCGCGGCGGAGTCGACACCGAGCCCGTTGTGTGCTCCTTCTTGTCCGGTCCATCCGCGCGCGCGTGTCCTGAATGGCGGCCGCGCGATGGTCCCGTCGGCGATTCGTTCTTGGGCGGCGGCGGTATCACCACGCGCTGCACCTGTCGAGCCGGGTCGCCACCGGGGCGGCCACGCACGGGCCGCGTGCAAGAGATGGTGGCTTCGTGGCGCGTTGTGCAGACCCAGTCGAAAAGTTCCCCGGTGCCCGCGCCGACAGACGGTGCGCCGTAGCGGGGCTGCCGCGCCGCCAGGCCGCCGGCGGCGCCAGCGCTTTGCATTGCAAAGTCATTCGTGATACTGTCGGCGCACCTGAGCATGGCCATCCGGATTGCGCTGCTGCTCGCCGCCGTCCTCTCCGTTTCCTGCTCGCCGTCGGCCGACGACCTGCGGCGCAGCCCGCACGGCCACCTGATCTGGGCGGCCCGCACGGGCGACGTCGCGGCCATCCGCGCGCTGGCCGCGCGCGGCATCAATCTGGACGCCGCCCCTGACACGCCGCTCATGTTCGTGTTCCCGGACGTCGACCATGCCGGCTGGACGGCGCTGCAGCACGCCGTGCAGAAGCGCCAGGTCGAGGCGGTTCGAGTCCTGCTCGACATGGGCGCCGATCCCGACGCCAGGCCGGCGGGAAGCGCCATCACGCCGCTCTTCATCGCCGTCGGCGACCCCGATCCCACCATCGCCCGGCTGCTGCTCGCCGCCGGTGCCGACGTCGAGGTGAGCCGCCGGGCACTGATCGCCGACGCACCGGGTGGCCCGTTCTGGAACGCCCTCGAACGCGCGGTGGAGCGTCTGAGCGGGAGCCCGTCACGCAAAGAGGCCCTCGACCGGTTGGCCGCCACACGGCCGTCCCGCCACTGATTGCGAGCGGGTACCGATTCCAGCGCCGCGCCGGGTCGGCCGTCGCCCAAGAGGCGCCGACGGGGATTGGCTGCCGGGCGCCGTATAATCCCGGACGAGCCGCGTGCCTGAGGACACCGTCGCGCATCTGGAGAGGCCGGACGAGGCGCCGGCGCAGGACGCCTTCGGGACGCGCCAGCGCCTGGGCTGGGTCATCGGCCCTGCACTGCTCGTCGTCACGCTGGCCGTGCCGCCGCCGACGGGCCTGACGGTGGAGGGGTGGCGCACGGCGGGCGCCGCCGGGCTGATGGCGGTATTCTGGATCGCCGAGTCGATCCCGATTCCCGCCACGGCGCTGCTGCCGCTCGTGCTCTTCCCGGCGCTTGGCCTGGGCGACATCCGCGAGTCGGCGGCGCCGTTTGCGAATCCGATCATCTTCCTCTTCCTCGGCGGGTTCCTCATCGCGCTCGCCATGGAGCGGTGGAACCTGCACCGGCGGGTCGCCATCGGGCTCCTCGCGCGCATCGGGACACGCCCGTCGCGCATCGTCGGCGGCTTCCTGCTGTCGTCGGCGCTGGTCAGCATGTGGGTGAGCAACACGGCCACGGCGCTGATGATGCTGCCCATCGCCATGTCGGTCGTGCACCTCTTTCCGAGCCAGGCCTCGCCCTCGCGCGAGGTACGCGACTTCGGCACGGCGCAGCTCCTGGCCGTTGCCTACGGCGCGACGACCGGCGGGATGGCGACGCTCATCGGGACGCCGCCCAACGCGCTGCTGGCGGCGTACATGAGCGACATCTACGGCATCACGATCGGCTTCGGCCAGTGGATGCTGATCGGCGTACCCGTGACGTTCATCGCGCTGCCCGCCGTGTACTTCGTGCTCACGCGCGTGATGTTCCGCCTGGCCGCGGACGAGCTTCCCGGCATGGCCGGGCTCATCGCGGAAGAACGCGCGCGTCTCGGCCCCTTCAGCCGCGGCGAGATCATCGTGGCCACTGTCTTCGCGCTGACGGCGGCCGGCTGGGTCGTCCAGCCGCTGATCGCGCGCGCCGTGCCGCTCGTGTCGGACACGACCATTGCCATGACGGGCGCGCTGCTGCTGTTCATGATTCCGGTGGACCTGCGCCGCGGCGTGTTCGCGCTGACGTGGAACGAGACGAAGGGCGTGCCCTGGGGCGTACTGCTGCTGTTCGGGGGCGGGCTGAGCCTGGCCGGCAACATCGAGCGGCACGGCCTGGCACAGTACCTGGGCACGCTGGCCGGCGGGCTGGAGGGCGTGCCGATCCTGCTCGTCCTCTCCGCGATCAGCTTCGGCATTCTCATGCTCACCGAGCTGACCAGCAACACGGCGACCGCGGCCACGTTTCTGCCCATCGCGGGCGCGCTGGCGCTCAGCCTCGGCCAGAACCCGCTGCTGTTCATGATCCCGACGGCGCTTGCCGCCAACTGCTCGTACATGATGCCGGTGGGCACCCCACCAAACGCCATCGTGTACGGCAGCGGCCTCATCACACTCCCCCAGATGGCGCGCGCCGGGCTCCTGCTCAATGTCGCGCTGGTGCCCATCCTCGTCGGGCTGCTGCTGCTGCTCGGCCAGGCGGTGTTCGGCATCGAGGGCGGCCTGGTGCCCGACTGGGCGACGCGCGCACATCCGGCGGGCTGAGGGGACTGGCGCGAGGCCTTTGAGAGAGGAGGGGAACATGCCACGTGGGTTCCGTCGCGCACGGCGGCGGCTGCTCGCGGCGCGACCCGTGCCGAGCGGCGCAGCTCCTGGAGCGACCCCCTGCTCGCTCGGCCCGACGTCGAAGGGCTGATCGCGCACGAGGCCCGCGTGGCCGCGGCATACAACTGGGACTCGCTGGACAAACCGATTCCCAGATGAGCGGCGGAGCGCGGGCGCCTACGGCCTGCGCTCCGGAGCCTCGGCACCCGACGTCGGGTTCCAAGGTGCTGGGTCTGGTCCTCTGGGTGTTCATCGCACGCCGCGCGGCGAGGTCGGATGTCTTCCTGTGGATGGGGTGCGCGCTGCATGCGGTCTGGGATGCGGCGCACTTCGGGCGCGCGGCGTTCATCCCCGAGTGGTATGCGGCCGCGTGCGTGGCGGCGGACCTCGGGGTCGCAGGCTACGTGCTGATGCGCCTGGGTTCGGCGATGGGATCCGGATTGAGGGCGCCAGGGCCTTCGCAGAACGTGCCATGACCCAACCCGTCGCGTTGACCGTCGCGTCGCTCCTGTCGGTCCACTTCATGACGCTGCACCTGGCGGACGACATCGTGCGGAGGCGCCCGTGAAGCGAATCTGGCCGATCATCGCGCGGGCACGCGCGCTGGTCGCGCGGCCCGCCGAGGAACCCCACCTGAACCCGAATACGGGCACGATGGAGTGCTCGCTGCGCGACCCGGACGAGAATTACGTGACGGTCAGCGCGTTGCCCGGGCCTGGGCCGGTCGCATGAGCCGACGGCGGAAGTCGAGGGGCGGCGGCAGTCGTGGCGCCGCCGCGGAAGCCGCCACCCGGACGTCGGCGTCCCGGCAGATCGAGCGGCGAATCCGCGCGCTGGGCGGGTGGCGTGGGGAAGTCCTTGCCCGGATGCGTGCGCTCATCCTCAAAGCCGACCCGGAGATCACCGAGGAGTGGAAGTGGGAGACTCCCGTGTGGTCGCGCGGCGGAATCGTGTGCACCGGCGAGGCGTACACCACAGTCGTCAAGCTGACGTTCGCGCGCGGCGCGGCGCTCCCCGATCCCGACCACCTCTTCAACGCGAGCCTCGAGGGTCACCTGCGACGAGCCATCGACATTCGTGAGGGTGAGACCGTCGGCGTGCGTCCGTTCACGGCGCTTGTGAGAGCCGCGGTGGCGCTGAACGCGTCGCGGCGGTCCGCGCCGACGCGCACCGGCGAGGTGCTCCGCTTTCCCGGCGGGCGGCGGCGCGATCCCGCAATCGGTCGGTGGATGCGCGCGCGCCCGTCCGCGCTCGGCGCGATTGCCGCGCGCTGGTTCGGCGTCATGCGGGCGTGCGGCGACGATGTGTGCGAGCTGCTGCACGATGGCCACCTCACCGCCTGCGTCGGCGACGCCGGCTTCGCCTACGTCAATGCGTTCCGCGAGCACGTGAACGTCGGGTTCTTCCGCGGCGCCGATCTGCCGGATCCGCACGGCCTGCTGGAGGGGAGCGGCCGATACATGCGGCACGTGAAGCTTCGGCCCGGCGCCGCGGTCGATGCGGCGGGGTTGGCCGCCCTGATCGAGGCGGCGTACGCGGACATGAAGGAGCGGACGGCATGATCCGGGACGCGCGCTACGTGGTGATATCCTCCGCGGTATGCCGTACGTGGATGGATTCGTGCTGCCCGTTTCGCGCGCCAGGCTCGACGAGTACCGGCGCCTCGCAGAGTCGGCTGCGGAGATCTTCAAGGAACACGGCGCCCTCGAATACTGGGAGTGCGCCGGTGACGATCTGCGCATCGAGGGGATGCGGTCGTTTGTCGACATGGCGGGCGCGGCCGACGACGAGACCGTCGTGTTCGCGTGGGTGGTCTACGACTCACGCGAGGCGCGGGACGCGGCCAACGCGAAGATTGCCGCCGACCCGCGCATGGCGGAGCTGATGGACCCGTCGAATCCGCCGTTCGACATGACGCGCATGGCGTACGGCGGATTCGGGACGCTCGTGCGGTCGTCGTAGCCTGCGCGTGCGCCGGTCGCGCCTGCGCGAAGGAGGAAGCTGATGAAGCGGTCGCTCGCGTCGACGATCGAGCACGCCAACGCGGCGCTGCTCGTGGACGGCAGACTGGACGCGGTCGGCGAGTACTTCACGCCCGACTACGTCGCGCACCTCACGAACCGGGATCTGAAGGGCGGGCACACCGCTGTCCGGACGTTCGTCCGCGCCGTGCGGCGATCGTTTCCGGATGTGCGCGTGGACGTCGACATCCTGCTGAAGAGCCGCGACCGCGTGGCCTGGCAGCGCACGCTGCGCGCCGTACACCGGGAAGACTACATGGGCTTCCCCGCCACCGGTCGGCGCATCGTCTGGCGCGACATGATCACGAGCCGCTTCCGTGACGGGCGGATTGCGGAGGAGTGGGCGATCTCCGACCTTGCCGAACAGCTCCTGCGCGCGAGAAAGCGCTGAGGACTGCCCGAGCGCGCTGGCGGCCGGCGCCTGCCGGCGGTGTGGGCGTCGATCTGGCGCATGGCGCTGCTCTTGTCGTGTGGAGCCTCCTGCTGGCGCCCGTCGTGCCGCCCGGTGGCCGACGGCGGCCCGGCGGGCCGCCGGGTCATCGCGGCGGCGGCAGCGCCTCGAGGCGATTGCGGGCCACCAGGATGTCGCGCTCGAGGCGAGTTCCAGCTCGTCGAGCGTGTCGTGGAGCAGACCGACGTCGCCGCGGTGCCGGACACGGAGCGCGTGCAGGTCCGACGTCATGCCGGCCAGCTCCAGCCGCCGCTCCGCGAGCAGCGCTTCGAGAGCAGCCAGCCGCGATCGGAGCGCGTCGTCGTCGTGGTCGGCCGGCGAGTCCGGCCGCACGAGCATGGTCACGCCGGGATCATATATGCTCGCCCCGACGCCGCCCGAATGGCGTCAGTAGACAGGGAGGCCGGTGTGGCGCTTGCGGTGTTGCTCAGGGGGCTCAACGTCGGCGGGCACCGCCGGGTGCGGCCCGCCGAGCTGGCGCGCGAGCTGCGGCATCTCGATGTCACCACCATCGGCGCGACGGGCGCCTTCATCGTGCGCCGGCCCATCACTCCGGCCCGGCTTCGCGCCGAGGTTGCGCGGCGGCTGCCGTTCGGCGCCGTCATCGTCATCTGTCGCGCCCGCGACCTTGCGCGGCTCGTCACCCATGCCGCGTTCCGCAGCCAGCCAGTCCGCCACGACCTCGTCCGCTTCGTCAGCGTCCTGGAGGCGCCCGCGCGTCGACGGCCGCCGGTGCCCCTGCAGCTGCCGGCGCGCGGCCGCTGGCTGGTCAAGGTGCTCGCGCGGGAGGGCCGGTTCGTCCTCGGCGTGTATCGGCGCGAGATGCGGGTGATCGGCCACCTCGGCGAGCTGGATCGCGTGTTCGGCGTGCCGGCGACGACGCGGAGCTGGCGCACGCTGGCCTCCATCGCCGCAGCGGTTCCGGCCGACGCCGGGTGACGGACGTCGGCCCGACAACAAGGAGTCCCCATGAGCAGGCGGCTGCGCTACAGCGTGGCGGTGAGCCTCGACGGCTTCATCGCAGGCCCGAAGGGGGAGTTCGACTGGATTGTCATCGACCCGAGCATCGACTTCTCGGCCGTCTTCAAGGACTTCGACACGGCCGTGATGGGGCGCCGGACCTACGAGGCGCTGATCGCGCAGGGCGGACACGGTGAGATGCCCGGCCTCGATGTCGTCGTGTTCTCACGGACGCTCGCCCCAGCGACCTACCCGGGCGTCACCATCACGAACGACGACCCGCGTGCCGTCGTCAAAGACCTCAAGCAGCGGAAGGGGCGTGACATATGGCTGTACGGCGGCGGGGAGCTGTTCCGCACGCTCCTCGAGGCCCGGCTCGTGGACTCGGTGGAAGTTGCGGTCATTCCCGTACTGCTGGGCTCGGGGGTGCCGCTCCTGCCGCCCGGCGCGTCGACCACGCTCGTGCTGGCCGACCACAAGGTGCTGCCGGCCACCGGAACGGTTGCGCTGGCCTACACGGTGCCGGGGAACTCTGGCCCCACGCCGCGCATTTCGTACGTGAAGCCCGGCAGGCGGGCGCCGAAGAAGACGACGCGCGCGAACAGAACGACGGCCGCCCGTGCGGGCGCGCCGCGGCGCACGCCGGCCGCGAAGAAGCCGGCGCGACGGAGGTGATGTTGACGATTCCAGGCCCCGCGGCGCGTGGGATGCGTACGTGTGGGTGGATGACGCGGACGCGCTCGCCGCCGAGTTCAGGTCGAAGAACGCGCGGCTGGCGCGCGAACCCTGCGACCAGCCCTACCTGTGCCGGGACTTCGAAGTGGACGACTGCAACGGCTACCGGCTCTGCTTCGGCCACGACACCTCCCGGACGTGACCCTCCGGACCACTGCGCGAACCGTGCGTGAGGAAGTGACTGTCACCGTGACCAGATCTGCTGCCGGCCACCGGCTCCTTCAACTCGGCGTCGTCCTGTTCCTGCTCGGCCTCCTGGTCGGCTTCGCCATCCCGGCGCTTCCCAGCCCCCGCATGGGCCTGACGAGCCATCTCGAGGGGGTGATGAACGGCCTCTTCCTCATCGTCCTGGGTCTTGTCTGGCCCCGGCTGGCGCTGTCGCCGCGCCTGCTCGACGCGACGTTCTGGCTCGCACTCTACGGCACGTTCGCGAACTGGCTGGCGACGCTGCTGGCGGCGATGTGGGAGGCCGGGGGGATGATGCCCGTGGCGGGGCAGGGCCGCGCCGGCGCGGCCTGGGCGGAGGGCGTCGTCGGGTTCCTGCTGATCTCGCTCTCCGTGGCCATGGTGCTGGTGTGCGGGTTCGTCCTCGTTGGGCTCCGCGGGGGCGGTACGGGGACCAGCGACCTGTGACGCGGATCCGGCAGCGGATTGTGCGGGCGCCGGCCGATCCGCCGCCCCGGCGGGGACCCGCCCCTGGATCCGGTCAATAATGACCCGTTGCTCGAGCATCTCCTGCTCTCATTCAGGGAGTTCCCCATGGTCCTCACTCGAGATGAGTTGATCGCGTCGCTCCAGAACGAAGTCCGCATCCTGCTCCACCTGGCCGGCAAGGTCGATCGGTCGCAGCTCGACTACCGGCCGACCGCCAAGCAGCGCAGCACGCTCGAGCTGTTGCAGTACCTGTCGATGATGGGTCCGGTACTTGTCAGGGCCGGCAAGGCCGGCACGTTCGACGCCGAGGCGTGGACGGCGGCCGAGAAGGCCGCGCTCGCGCGCGATTTCGACCAGACGCTTGCCGCCATCGCCACGCAGGCGGACGAGTATGCGTCCCTGCTTGCGGGGATGAGCGACGCCGACCTCCGCGCCGAGGTGTCGATGTTCGGCAACACGTCGTCGCGCGGCGCGTTCCTCGTCAACTCCGTGCTCTGCGGCTGCGCGGCGTATCGCACGCAGCTCTTCCTCTACCTCAAGGCCTGCGGCCGCGAAGAGCTCAACAGCTACAACCTGTGGGCGGGCATCGACCAGCCGGCGACGACCTGACCTCCGAGCGCGGTCGATGCCCCGTCCGGATCCTGAGCGGCCTGGGGAGACCACCCTTGGGGCTGGCGATCCGGCCCCGTCGGCGCTAGACTGCCGGTTCTGGCATCTGTAACACCGGGGGCCTGCCGGTCGTGTCTCTGGGAGCGGGTATGAACTTCGCCGTTTTCGCCAACGTGGTGGTCTTCGCCCTGGCTCTCGCCTGGCTCGCGCGCCGGGCGCGGAAGGGCGCGCCGCTCTCGACGAACGTGCTCCTCGCCGTGCTGGTCGGCGCCGCGCTCGGCGCCGCGGCCCAGGCCGTGTACGGCCTCGGCAGCGACACGCTCACCGGCACCCTCACCTGGGTAGGCGTGGTGGGCGGCGGGTACGTCCGGCTGCTTCAGATGGTCATCGCGCCGCTCGTGCTCATCTCGATTCTCGCGGCGGTCACGCGCCTCGGCAACGCCAGGTCGCTCGGCGCCATCAGCGGCGGCGTGCTGGGGCTGCTGCTCGTGACGACGGCCATTGCGGCGCTCATCGGCGTGGGCATGAGCAACCTGTTCGGCCTGCGGGCCGACGGCCTCGTGCAGGGCGCGCGCGAGCTGGCCCGCGGCACGGCGCTCGAGTCGCAGGTCGGCGAGGCCGCCAAGCTCACCATCCCGGCGCTGCTGCAATCGTTCATCCCGAGCAACATCTTCGCGGACCTGGCGGGCACCCGCTCCACCTCGGTGATCGGCGTGGTGATCTTCGCCATCCTGCTCGGCCTTGCGGTGCTGAGCATCCGGCGGGAGAGCCCCGAGATGGGCGAGCGGATTCTCAAGGGCATCGAGGCGCTGCAGGCGCTCGTCATGCGCCTCGTCCGCATCGTCATTCGCCTCACGCCGTACGGCGTCGCGGCGCTCATGGCGCGTGTCGTCGCCAGCTCCAACCTGGACGACATCGTCAGCCTCGGCCGCTTCGTCATCGCGTCGTACATCGGGATGGGCATCATCCTGCTCGTGCACGCCGGCATGCTGGCGCTGAGCGGGCTGAGCCCCGTGCGCTTCTACCAGAAGATCTGGCCGGTGCTGACCTTCGCGTTCACGTCGCGGTCGAGCGCGGCCACGATTCCGCTGAGCGTCGAGACGCAGATCTCGCGGCTGGGCGTGTCGCCGGCCATCGCGAACTTCGCCGCCAGCTTCGGCGCGACCATCGGGCAGAACGCGTGCGCGGGCCTGTACCCGGCAATGCTCGCCGTGATGATTGCGCCCAGTGCCGGCATCGAGCCGACGTCGATCTCCTTCATCGGCTCGGTGGTCCTCGTCGCCACCATCGGGTCGTTCGGCATCGCGGGCGTCGGCGGCGGCGCGACCTTCGCCGCGCTCGTCGTGCTCTCGACGCTGAACCTGCCGGTCGCGCTCGCGGGCCTGCTCATCTCGGTCGAGCCGCTCATCGACATGGGCCGCACCGCGGTCAACGTCAGCGGGTCGATGACGGCCGGTGCCGTCACCAGCCGGGTGCTGGGCCACACCAACATGGCCGTGTTCGCCGCGGACGATGGCGGCGCCATCGCCCAGCCGGCGACCGAGTCCGCCGAGGCCACGCAGCCTGCCGTGCCGGCCGTGTGACGCGGAAGCCCTCGCTCTACAGCGTGCATCCCTCGGTCGTGACCGCCCGCGCGGTCATCGACAACCTGCCCGCGAAGACCGGGCGGTCGCTCGAGGGGTGGATTCAGCTCCTGCGGCGCGACGGGCCGTCCGACACGGCGGCCCGCCGCGCGTGGCTCAAGGACGTGTGCAAGCTCGGCGGAACCACGGCCTGGATGATCGTCGATCGGGCCGAGGGCCGCGGCGCCGAGGACACCGACCCCAAGGCCTACCTCGCAGCGGCCGCCGGCTACGTCGAGGCCATGTACAGCGGGCCCCGGGCGGGCCTCCGCCCGATGCACGACGCGCTGCTCAAGGGGGTGCGCGCACGTCATGCCGACGTCAAGGTCTGCCCCTGCCAGACCATCGTGCCGCTCTACCGCACGCACGTCATCGCCCAGATCAAACCCGCGACGAAGACGCGGCTCGACTTCGGCCTGGCTCTCAAGGGGGCGCGCGGAAAGCTCCCGCGCCGCCTGGTGCCCACCGGTGGGCTCGAGAAGGGCGACCGCATCACGCACCGCATCGAGCTGACGTCGCCGCAGCAGATCGACGACGAGCTGTGGAAGTGGTTCGAGGTGGCGCATGACCTCGACGGGTAGCGACCGGTGGATCGTCGTCGATCGCTAGATCGAGCAGGCGCTGTCGACGTCGGACGCCGGGCCGCGCTCGACGCCGACGCCCGCGTGACGAAGACGGTGATCCGGACCGTCGGCGCCAAGGGCTACGACGGGCTCGCGGTGATCCTCGTCGAGGAGACGCGCACCTAATCCCGGTTCCCAGTTGCATGACCGTACCCGGCATGGGCAAAGAATTGGCGGCAATGATGGGGCGTGACGACATAGCGTGCAGCTCGCGCGACACGTCGCAGTGCGGGGCCCGTCCGCGGCGC
>JBFMCA010000121.1:0-12795 GCA_040754955.1 Acidobacteriota bacterium
TCATCGTCCGCTCGAACAGCCGCAGAATCCGCGAGTACTCATCCGCCCAGCTCGTGGGCTCGACGAACCCGTGGTCTTCGACGGGGTAGACCGCCAGCTCCCAGTTCTCCTTGCGCAGCTCGATGAGGCGCTGGACGAGGCGCACCGAGTCCTGGAAGTGGACGTTGGTGTCCACCATGCCGTGGCAGATGAGCAGCGCGCCTTTCAGACCCTCCGCGTGGTAGATGGGCGAGCTCTTGCGGTATGCCTCGATGTCGGCCTGCGGCTCGTTGAGGATGTTCGAGGTGTAGGGATGGTTGTAGTGCGCCCAGTCGGTGACCGGCCGGAGCGCGGCGCCCGCCGCGAAGGTGTCGGGCGAGGTGAACATCGCCATGAGCGTGATGAAGCCGCCGTAGCTGCCCCCGTACACGCCGATGCGCGCGGGATCGACCCTGTGGGCGCGCGCGAGGTAGGCGGCGCCGTCCACGACGTCGTTCAGGTCGTGGCCGCCCATCCACCGGTAGATGGCGGTGCGCCAGTCGCGGCCGTAGCCGGCGCTGGCGCGGTAGTCGGGATCGAGTACGACGTAGCCGCGCGCCGCGAGCAGATGGTGGAACATGTACTCGCGGAAGTAGCTCGACCAGTAGCGGTGCGCGTTCTGCAGGTAGCCGGCGCCGTGGACGAAGACCACGGCCGGCCGGGACGGGTGCCGGCGGGCTCCCACCATCTCGGGCGTATAGAGCCGCGCGTAGACCTCGGCGCCGTCGCGTGCCCGGTAGGTGACGAGCTCGGGCTCCACCCACTTGAAGCTCCGCCATTCCGCGGACGTGCTGGTCGTCACCTGCCGGGCCTCGGCGCCGGCCCGGTTGGCCATGACGAACACCTCCGGTGGCCGGGTCGCGGCCGAGTGCACGAGCGCGAAGGCGCCGTTGTCCGGCGAGACGACACCGGCGTGGGCGCCGGTGAGCGTGGTGAGCTTCGTGCGCGCGCCGCCCTCGACGGGCACCGCGTACACGTGACGCTCGCCGGGATGCTGCTCGGTCGACTGGATGTAGAACAGCGCGCCGTCCGGCGACACCTGCACGCTGTCGATCTCGAAGCGTCCGGACGTGATCTGGCGCCGCGCGGGCGGATCGGCCGTCACGTCGACGGTGTAGAGGTGCATCCAGCCGTCGTGCTCGGCCAGGTACCACAGCCGTCGGCTGTCCGGAAGCCATCCGAGTCCGCCGCTGGTGTTGTCAGACGGCCCGATATCGCGGACCCATGCCTCGTCGTGGACGTGATCGAGCACGCGTCCGACGCCGGTGGCCGGGTCCAGGAGCACCAGCCACCGATCGGTGTTGTCCGCGGCCCGCACGGGAACCACCACGTGCCGGCCGTCGGGCGAGGGCAGCAGCGCGCCCCACCGGACGTCGCGCGCCGGCGCGGGCTCGCTCGGACGCGCCGGGGGCGGCGCCAGCGGATCGGGTGGAGGGGACGGGTCCAGCCGGAACGGCGTCGTCACCCCCTCGACGCCGGCCCAGACGACGTCGCCCGAGTTGAGGTTGAGCACCGCGGCGCGGCGGCGCCCTTGCGCGTCGCCGACCTTGGTGCGCGTCACGATGTCCTCCGTGTAGCCCGACTCGCTCACGAAACGGGGGACGTCGGCGGTGCGGGCCTGCTCGGCGCGTTCCGCCACCACCAGGTACGCAAACGTCTCGCCGGCCGACAGCGCCGCGTCCACCACCGACTCGCGGGCGCCCAGTTCGAGCCGCGGCACGGCGCGTGCCCGCTCGAGCGCCTCGCGGCGCTGGCGGCGGCCGCGCTCGTCCCGCACCCAGTCGAGCAGCTTGATCTCCTCCTGCCGGAGCGTGCGCTGGCTGTCGGAGATCCGCGGCGGGCTCGGCCGCTCCACACCGTCGACGAGCTGCACCAGGGCGCCATCGGCCCCGGCACCAGCCGGCACGATGTACAGGTCGTTGTCGCGGACGAACGTGACGTGGGTTTCGCCACGCGCCCAACGAGGGGTGCTCTCGGCCCCGCTCGTCCGCGAGACGTCGAAGCGGCGGCGCGCCACGGTGTCGATGATGACGACGTCGCCCCGGTCGACGCCGAGGATCCGTTGCCGCCGCGCGTCCCACGCGCCGCCCGTCAAGGGCGCGTGCCGCCGCTCCGCCTCGCTCAGCCGGCGGGGCTCACCGCCCTCGCGGTCCACGACCCAGGTGGCGGGTTGGTCCTCCCTGGGCATCCGCCACTCGAAGTAGATCTCCTTCGAGTCCCCGGACCAGCGGAGGTCCGAGGGCGGGTAGCCGACCAGCTCCGGACCGCGCATGATGCTGTCGATGGTCAGCGGGAACGCGGGCGGCGCGGGGCGCTGGGCCGCCGGCACCGTCGCGACCGCGAGGATGAACACGAGCACGAGTAGTCTCTGCATGGCTTACCGGTAAGTGGCGTTCAGGAGCTGATGTACCGCAGGACGCACGGCTCGAGGTCCAGCCGCATGGATGGGGAGTCCGTCAGTTGCCGAGGCTCCCGGGCATGGTCGGGATCAGGCGTTCGATTCGCGACATCACGACGCGGTTGCCGCCGGCGAGCCGCGCCTCCTTGAGACCGTGGCGCGCGGCCTTGATGAGATCGAGTTCCTCCCAGGCGGATTCACGCTCGGGCACCCCCGAGGTGACGGCCACGCTCGCGGTCACCACGGGCGCCGGCGCATCCTTGGCCGACGGCACCTGCAGCGCCTCGACCGCCTGGCGGACCCGCTCTCCGATCTGCAGGGCTCCCGCCGCGTCGGTCCGCGACAGGACCACCGCGAACTCATCGCGGTGATAGCGCGCGACGAGATCGCCGGCGCGGCCAACGATGCCCGAGAGCGCCCGGCCGATCTGCCGCAGGCAGTCGTCGCCGGCGCGGCGGCCGTACTGGCGGTTGAAGGCGCGAAACGCGTCGAGGTCGAGCATCACGAGCGACACGGCCTCCCGATCGCGGCGGGCGCGACGCCATTCGCGCTCGAGGAACTCGAGCAGCTGCTCGTGGTTGGCGACAGCCGTGAGGCCGTCCTCGGTGCTCTGCCGCTGCAGCTGCAGTCGCGCGGACTCGAGCTCGGTCGTGCGCGACTCGAGCGCGTCGGTCAACTCTCGCACTCGCCGCTGGTTGCTCCGGACCTGGTACGCCAGCCACGCGCAGACCACTACCAGCGCGCCGACCGCGGCCACCAGCACCGTTGAATTCATCGCCGGGTGTCCCCTCTTCCAGGTCGTTGGACGCGCAACCCGCGCATTCTACCCCGTTCGCCGCGGTCGTGGCGGTAATATGGTCGGGCGGTCGCGTCCCCTCCACCAACCGGAGTGCTCCCGATGTCACGACTGTTCACACTGGTGCTCGCCGCTGCGGTCCTGGCCGCCGCATGCGCGCGCGACGCACAGGCACCGCCCGCCGCGCCCACCTCCGGGCTCGATCCAGCCGCCTTCGACACCGCGGTTCGTCCGGCCGACGATCTCTTCCGGCACGTGAACGGCGGCTGGCTGGCGCGCACGGCGATTCCGGCGGACAAGGCCTCGTACGGCGTCTTCGACGCGCTCGCGGACCAGGCCCTCGACAACCTGCGGGCGATCGCCGAACAGGCGGCCGCGGCGCCCGATCGCGCGCCGGACTCCGACGCGCAGAAGATCGGCGACTTCTACACGAGCTTCATGGACGAGGCGCGCGCGAACGCGGCGGGGCTCGGCCCGCTCCGAGCCGAGCTGGCAGCCATCGACCGTCTCTCGACCAGGACGGACCTGGCGCGTTACTTCGCCCGGATGTTCAAGCTCAACCTCATCAATCCGCTCGTCGGCTACGTCGAAGGCGACGCGCAGGAACCGGGCCGCAACATCCTCTACGTCTACCAGGGGGGCCTGGGCCTGCCCGACCGCGACTACTACCTCCGCGACGACCCGACGCTCAAGGGTTATCGCGATCAGTACGTCGTCTTCCTGCGGTCGCTCCTCGAGGCAGGCGAGGTCTCGCGGCCGGCCGAGGCGGCCGCCGCCATCTTCGCGCTCGAGAACCGGCTCGCCCGCGCGCACTGGACCAACGTCGAGAGCCGCGACGTGGTGAAGACCTACAACAAGGTGCCGCTCGCCGAGCTCCCCGCCCGGTTCCCCGGCTTCGACTGGGCGGCCTGGACCGCCGACCTGGGCATCGCGCAGGCGCCGGCGCTCATCGTGTCGCAGCCGAGCTATGTCGCCGCCTTCGCCGCGCTCGTGGCGGAGCTGCCGGTCGATCGCTGGAAGCCGTACCTCAAGGCGTCGCTGTTGAACGGCTTCGCACCGTACCTGCACGCGGAGCTGGTCGCGCTCGAGTTCGGTTTCTACGGCCGGACGCTCCGCGGCGTGGAAGCGAACCAGCCGCGCTGGAAGCGGGCGGTGGGCGCGCTGAACGCCAACCTCGGCGAGCTCCTGGGCAAGCTCTACGTCGAGAAGCACTTCGCGCCCGACGCCAAGGCGCGCATCGACGAGCTGGTGGCCCACCTGCAGGCGGCGTTCAGGGACGGCATCGACGCGCTCGAGTGGATGAGCCCTGCCACCCGCCGGGAGGCCCAGGCCAAGCTCGCCCGCTTCACGCCGAAGGTGGGCTACCCGTCCCGCTGGCGCGACTACTCGCGCGTGCGCATCCTGGCGGACGATCTCGTCGGCAACATCACGCGGGCGTTCCTGGCCGAGAGCGAGTACCAGCTCGGCAAGGTCGGGCGGCCGGTCGAGGCCCACGAGTGGGGCATGACGCCGCAGACGGTGAACGCCTACTACAATCCCGTCCGCAACGAGATCGTCTTTCCGGCGGCCATCCTTCAGCCGCCGTTCTTCGACCCGCGGGCCGACGACGCCGCCAACTACGGCGCGATCGGCGCGGTCATCGGCCACGAGATGGGCCACGCCTTCGACGACCAGGGCCGCCGCTTCGACGGGTCTGGCGCCCTCCGCGACTGGTGGACGGCCGCCGATGCCGAGGAGTACGCGCGGCGGGCGTCGGGCCTCGTCGCGCAGTTCAACGCCTTCGAAGCGCTGCCGGGGCTGCACGTGAACGGCGAGCTGACGCTCGGCGAGAACATCGGCGACCTGACCGGGCTGGTCATCGCGCACCGCGCGTATCGGCGGTCGCTCGGCGGCCAGCCGGCCCCGATCATCGACGGGCTGACGGGCGACCAGCGCTTCTTCATGGCCTGGGCCCAGGCCTGGCGCTCGAAGGAGCGCGAGGACTCCCTGCGCCAGCAAGTACTCACCAACCCGCATGCGCCAGAACCGTTCCGCGCCAACGGCCCCGTGCGAAACATCGCCGCCTTCGTCGAGGCGTTCGGCGTGAAAGAGGGCGACGGCCTGTGGCTGCCGCCCGACCAGCGGGTGACGATCTGGTAGGGCGTCTCAGCGTGGCGTATGGCTGCGGCGCTTCCCTTCGCACTTGGCTTCCTGCTGCTCCCCCTCATCGCCGTGTGTGCGCGCGCGGGCGGGTGGTGGACGTGGGTGCCCGTGGCCGTCACCTTCCTGGTGGTGCCCGCGGTCGACCGGCTCGTCGGGGACAACCACGCCAATCCTCCCGGCGACGGCCTCTCGCGGCTCGATGCGAATCCGTGGTTTCGCATCATCACATGGGCATGGGTGCCGGCGCAGCTGGTCGTGGTCGCCTGGGCCCTGGCGGGCACGGCTCAATGGCAGTGGCCGGCCCACGCCTGGGTGGGGCTCGCTTTCAGCGTCGGCGTCGCCACGGGCACCATCGGCATCACCTACGCGCATGAGCTCGTCCACCGGACATCGCCCTGGGAGCGGGCCCTCGGCGAGATCCTGCTGACGACCGTCAGCTATCCGCACTTTGCCATCGAGCACGTGTACGGGCATCACCGTCACGTCGCCACGCCGGCGGATCCGGCCACCGCGCGCGCCGGTGAGAGCTTCTATCGTTTCCTGCCTCGCACGCTGGCGGGCGGCCTGGCGAGCGCCTGCCGGCTCGAGGCCGGACGCATGCGGCGGCGGCACGGGCGCGTGTGGCACCCCGCCAATCGCCTGCTGCGCTACGGTCTCGTGCAGGGTGTGCTCTACCCGGCCGTGTGGCTCGCCTGGGGTCCCGGGGCCGCGCTCCTGCTGGCGGCGCAGGCGGCCGTCGCCGTCACCCAGCTCGAGGTCATCAACTACATCGAGCACTACGGGCTGGTGCGCAGGGAGGTCTCCCCCGGCGTCTACGAGCGCGTGCAGGCGCACCATTCCTGGGACTCCCACTCGCGCGTGAGCAACTGGCTGCTCATCAACCTGGCGCGACACGCCGACCACCACTGCCTCGCGAGCCGGCGCTACCAGACGCTCCACGTCGTACCCCAGGCGCCGGAGTTGCCCGCGGGCTACGGCGCCATGTTCCTCCTGGCCCTGGTCCCGCCCCTCTGGCGCCGGGTGATGGACCCCCGTGTGGAGGCCTGGCGGCGGACCCACGCCGCCTGACGGCCTCCGAATCGCCCGTTCAGGCGGACACGGCCCGACCGCGGGCCGGCCGCGCGGGGGGCCGCCATCGCCCCTTCCCAATCGCCACGAAACCTGTAGAATTGGCCCCCAAGGGAGCCCCAACCTATGCCCAGGCTTGGCTTCGGTCGCCTCGCGTCGTTCGGAGTCCGGTTTGGTATCGCCACCGTGGCGTTCGTCGGCGCCACGATCTACGCGGGTGGGCCGGCGGCCCTCGCGCAGCAGCCGGCCGCGGCTCGCGCGGCGCTCACGCCGGCCGTGGCGCCGCCAGCGGCGGCCACGGTGACCTTCACCAAGGACATCGCGCCGATCATCCAGAAGAACTGCCAGCGGTGCCACCAGCCCGGCTCGATCGGGCCCATGTCGCTCATGACCTACGAGGAAGTGCGGCCGTGGGCGCGCGCGATCAAGCAGCAGGTGGTGGCGGGTGAGATGCCGCCCTACCGCTACGACCGCGACGTGGGCATCCAGGACCTGCAGGACGACCTGCGCCTGACCGAGGCCGAGATTCGCACCGTCGCCCGCTGGGTGGATGCCGGCGCGCCGCGCGGCAACCCCGCCGACATGCCGCCGCCGATTGCCTTCCCGGATCCGACCAAGTGGGCCTACCAGGATCAGTTCGGCCCACCGGACATCATCGTGACCACCACGCCGTTCACGCTGGCGGCCAGGGGGCAGGACGTCTGGTGGCGGCCCATCGTGCCCACGGGCCTTACCGAGGACCGCTGCATGCGGGCCGTGTCGGTCCGGCCGTCGGTGAAAGGCCGCGCGGCCGCGCACCACGCCAACAGCGAGCTGGTCGTGCGCGACGAGAAGACCGGGATGTGGGTGGAGAGCGAACGCGTGTCCGAGTACGCGCTGGGCAAGATCGGCGAGATCGTCCCGCCCGACGCGTGCCGCGTCCTGCCCGCCAACTCCATGGTTCGCTGGGACGTCCATTACTACCCCATCGGTGAGGAGCTGAAAGACGATGTCATCGAGATGGGCATCTGGCTCTACCCGAAAGGCCACCAGGCCAGGTTCAAGCAGGACCTCAAGCTGTATTCGCTCCTCATGAAGGGCGGCGAGCTCGAGCTGCCGCCGCATGCGACAGCGATGACTCAGGGCTTCCACTCGTTCAAGACGCCCGTGCGCATCGACAGCTTCCAGCCGCACGGCCACTTCCGTCTGGTCGGCAAGACGCTCGAGATCTTCTACCCGGAGACCGGCAAGCTCGAGATGGTGAGTTCGATCTCCAACTGGACCAACAGCTGGCACACCAGCCACATCTACGGCGAGCACTCCGCGCCGCTCGTGCCGAAAGGCGCCGTGCTGGTCATCACGGGCTACTACGACAACACCCGGTCCAACAAGCAGAACCCGGATCCGGATCAGTGGGTCGGTCTCGGGAGCCGCACGGCCGACGAGATGTCGCACGCCTGGATTGCGGTGACGCATCTCGACGACGAGAGCTACGCGCAGATGGTGGCCGAGCGCGAGAGCCGCAAGAAGGCGGCCACGACCCACGACAACCGGCAGCGGTAGCGTCGCGCGCCGGCTGCGACTCGGGCAGGAGCCTCTCGACCATCGAGAGGCTCGTTGCCTGTTGCTTGCCGGATCGGGTGAGCGGGAAGGAGACGTCAGTGCCCGGACGATGGCTCATCGGATGCTTCCTGGCCGCCGCGCTCGCGACGGCATCACCGCTGTTGGCGCAGCCCGGCCGGCCGCTTGCGCCGCTGCCGCCCGACGGACTCCGCGTCGCGCCCTTCTTCGACGGGTTCTACCAGAACGACGACGGGAGCGTGACGTTCTCGTTCGGCTACTCGAACCTCAACACCGAGCTGGTCGAGATCCCGCTGGGGCCCGAGAACTTCATCACGCCGAAGGAATTCGACGGCCGCCAGCCGACGTCGTTTCCCCCCATCCTGCCCGACACGCCAGCTGGAAGGCGGGACCGCGCGCGCGGCGTGTTCACCGTCACCGCGCCGCCGGGGTTCAAGGGCGATGTCGTGTGGACCCTCCGGTATCTGGGCCAGACCTATACCGTGCCGGCGCGTACGAGGCACAGCGCCTACATGCTGAAGTGGCCCATGGCCATGGGCTCGATTCCGCCGTTGCTGCGGTTCGCGCCGGACGGGCCCGCCGGCCGTGGGCCGACGGGCATTGAAAGCGGTCCGGTCAAGGCGACGGTGGGGACGCCGCTGGCGGTGACGATCTGGGCCACCGACGACAGCGTGCGGGAGAAGGACCCGGTCGAGGTGACGAGCCGGCGCGAAACCAGGACGGGCGCTATCAACGTCACCTGGTACAAGCACTCCGGACCGGGGCCGGTTGCGTTCGACCCGGCCAAGGCGATCATCGCCGAGCTCCAGGGCACGTCCTCGACCTCAGTGACGTTCACCCAGCCGGGCGAGTATGTGCTGCGCGTGCGCGCCGATAACTTCGGCCGGCTCGACACGTCGGCCGGGAACCAGTGCTGCTGGACGAACGGCTACCTCCGGGTGGCCGTCACGCCGTAGACGACCGCGCATCAGCGCTGAATCGTCGTCGTCCTCGCCTCCTTGTCGATGCTGTACATGATGCCCGTGTACTGCATCTCCTCCCACGTCTGGTCGCCCCAGTAGACGGGCCGGGTCGGGTCGGGATTCGCCTTGTTGTCGGCGGAGTTGTCGTAGTGGGCGACCGAGCGTAGCGTCGAACCCTTCGGCACGCGGAGCGGCGTGGCAAACACGTAGTCGGTCTGCCAGTTGAAGTCGTACTTCGGGACGGCCAGGATGATCTCCGAGCGCCCGTCGGGATAGGTCAGCGTGTACTCCCACGACTTGCCGCGCAGGTGCGTATGCGGCGCCATGCTGTAGATGGTGACGTCCTCGACGAATTCGAAGCGCGCCTCCACGGCGTGTTCCCTGGCGCCGGCCGGGATCATGAAGCGCTGGTTCATCATCGCCGTGGCGCGCACTTCGTTGACGGGGGGCTGCTTCGCGAAGCGGAAGCCGATGCTGCTGCGGTCGGTGGCCGCCTTGCCCGTCGTGGTGTAGTGCACCTGGAAGGTCAGCACCGTGCCTGCCTGCAGCCGCAGGGCTGCGCCCGGCCCGAACACCGTGGGATTGGTGCCCGGCGCGATCTGCGCGATGAGGACACCGCGCCGCTGCGCGTCCGATCGCAGCTTCATCGCCAGGAACGGGTTCGACTTCACCTCGGCCATCTCCCTCTGCTGCGTCGGCGACATGGGCCCCGGGGGGTTGCGCGAGCGGAACGCCTGGGGCGGCCGCGCCATCTCCGGCGCGCGCGCGTAGACGAGGACGTGGTGCACCGCCTCGCGGTTGCCCGGCCGCACCTCGAAGGCTTCGACCCACTTGTCCTCGGTGAAGTTCGTCGGCATCTCGAAGTACTGGTACGGAATCTCGCCCGTCGCCGGCAGCGCGTACTCCTCGGTCATCGTCACGACCGCGTCCGGCTGGCCGATGGTCCAGCCCTCGGCGTATTGCGGGGCCTTCGGCAGGTCCTTCGGATCGCCTTCCGGCGCGCCAGCCGTCACCCACCTGACAATCGTGTCCTTCTCCTCGGCGCTCAGCCGGCGATCGTTGCGCCACTGGCCGTACGCGGGATCCGCGTGCCACGGCGGCATGACACCGGTCGCCACGTTGTCGCGAATCGCCCGGGCCCAGGGACGCACGTCCTGGTACGTCAGAAGCGACATCGGGGCAATCTCGCCGGGGCGGTGACAGTTCGTGCAGTGCGCGTAGAGGATCGGCGCCACGTCCCTGCTGAACGTGGGTGTGGCCTGCGCGGCAGCGCCGGCGCTGCCCTGTGCGGCCTGCACGTGGGTGCCGTCGGCGGCCGCGAGCGACCCGACGAGCACGAGCCCCAGGAGGGCGGACATCCGCATCGGAACGGTCATGGACACCTCAGCACGGTATGGTACGGGCGAGCGCGGAGCCTGGTCAACAGAGGCGTGCGACGCGTTCCACTCCGCCCGGCATCCAACCAGCGGAGGACCGTTCATGCGACGCCAGACGCCCGCCCTGACCGTAGCCGCCGTGTGCCTGGCCGCCTGGGGCGCGGCCGCCCAATCGCTCACCCTCACTCGCACGACGTTGTCGCTCGACGCCGCGCGCGCCGCCATCGCCGCCGCCGAGCAGGAGGCCGCCCGCCGCGGCCTCGGCGTGGTAACCGTCGTCGTCGACGACGCCGGCAACCTCATCCAGCTTTCCCGGATGGACGCCGCGCAGGTGGCCAGCGTGAACGTGGGCATCGGCAAGGCCCGGACCGCCGCCATCTACCGGCGTCCCAGCCGCGTTTTCGAAGAGCAGGTCCGCAACGGCCGCATCGCCGCGCTGGCGCTGGCCGACGCCACCCCGCTGCAGGGCGGCGTGCCCGTGACGCTCAACGGACGCGTCATCGGCGCGGTCGGCGTCAGCGGCGACACGCCGCAGGTGGACGAGGAGATTGCCATGGCCGGGGTGCGGGCCGTGGAGGCGGCCATCGGAGGGACCAGGCGAGACGTGCCCTACATCGAGCGCCTCGACCCGCGCCTCGACGCGGTGCTGGACGCTGCGGCGCGGATTGAACGCCTGGCCGACGGATTCGAGTGGGTGGAGGGCCCGCTCTGGGATGCGGCGAACGGCCGGCTGCTCTTCTCTGACGTGCCGCGCAACGAGGTGCTGGCGTGGGATGCGGCGCACGGCGCGCGGACGTTCCTGGCCCGGAGCGGGTACACGGGCACGGCGCCCTTCGCCGGCCGCGAGCCTGGTTCGAACGGCCTGGCGTGGGACGCCCAGGGCCGGCTCGTGCTGTGTCAGCACGGCGATCGCCGGATTGCGCGCCTCGACGCGGACGGCCGCCTCACGGTGCTGGCCGATCGCTACCAGGGCCAGCGACTCAACAGCCCAAACGATCTGGTCGTCCGCGCGAACGGTGACATCTACTTCACCGATCCGCCGTTCGGCCTGCCCGGCACGTACGACGATGCCGGCAAGGAACTGCCCTTCCAGGGGGTATTCCGGCTCGCCGGAAACGGCCCGCTCCAGCCGGTGGTCACAGAGCTTCGCGCGCCAAACGGCCTTGCGTTCTCGCCGGACGGTTCAACGCTGTATGTGAGCAACGCGGATCGACAGCACCCGGTGTGGATGGCGTATCCGGTCCGCGACGATGGCACCATGGGCGGGGGTCGGGTCTTCGCGCGCGTCGAGGGGCCGCTCGCTGCGGGCGACGGTGCGCCCGACGGCATGAAGGTGGACCGTGCGGGCAATCTCTTTGCGACGGGGCCGGGGGGCGTCCACATCTTCGCGCCAGACGGCACGCGCCTCGGGCGCATCGTGACCGGCGTCCCCACCGGCAACGTCGCATGGGGCCCGGACGGCGCGCTCTTCATCGCGGCCAACCACGCGCTGCTGCGGGTGCAGACCCGGACCACGGGAGCGCCGCGATGACGCGCCCCCTGAGCATCCCGGTCATTCTCGGCACGACCCGTAAGGGCCGTCCAAGCGCTCATGCGGCGCGCCTCGTGGCCGATTTGTCGAACAGGCGTGCGGGCGTCGGCAGGCCGACACGGTCTTCGACGCCGAGGGTCGCCTTCTCGACGGCGCGTTCGTCCGTCGATCCGAGCGCTGCATCCAGGAGCTCATCTGGATGGCCAAGGTGCTCCGCCACGGCCGCGATCGGGTGACCATCGACGAAGAGGCTGCCGAGCGCGCGGTGATGTGCGAGGCCTGCGGCGCGGCGATGACGCACCACGCGGAGAAGGCGATGGCGGCGGCGACCGAAGACGGTGCGGCGCCGGTGGTGGCCGTGCACGCGTGTGGCGGGTGTGGCGGCGTCGCTGTCGTCTGGGGGCGTGTGGCGTGAGGCTTTTCCCACGGCCAGCGGCCGCGGCCGCAGCGCCCGGCAGGTCCAGCGCCTGATGGCACCGGGCAATCAGAACCGAACACCAGGCGCGGCCCGTTGGGGCGAGACCAGGCGCTGAACGCCTTCCGGCGCGGAATTCAACCGCCGGCCTGGCAGCCCTGTCTATGGAGGTAACACGGAGGTCACGATGTCCCGGTTGCTGTCGATTCTGATGTTGAGCCTCGCCATCCTGGTCCCGTCCGCCGGCGCACAGCCAGCCGCGACCCTGCGACTCGTCTCGGGGGCCATCGACGCGGCGGGGACGCTCGGCGTACCCCTGACGAACGGCTCAGGCATTGCCATCGCGGATGTTCCGGTCACGGTCCACACGGAGGATACCCGGCTGTTCGTGACCCGCTGGGAACCTGCGCCGGCCCCGGTCCTCGTGGCGAGCGGGGCGGGCGGCGCGACCATCGCCGCTCGCGACGCGGTCGTCATGGTCGTGTACGTCGATCTGGCGGCTGGCAGCATCAGCAGCCTCGTCTCGGTC
>JBFMCA010000122.1:0-12682 GCA_040754955.1 Acidobacteriota bacterium
AGGCACCTTTTTCGCGAAAAAGGTGCCTGGCACCTTTTCCGGGGGGTTGGCAGCGGCCGGAGGAAATGAGATACAATCTCAGAAGGAAGTGAGATCAGATCTCATTTTCCAGGATTGGACCGCTCCACATGGTGAAGCCCCGCTCGCTCGCGCGTGTTCCTGTCGGCGGAAGTGCCACAGTATCAAGAATTAGCGGCGATCGCCCGGTCGTCCGGCGGCTGCTCGAGATGGGCCTCGTGCCCGGCACCCGCGTGACGGTAAGGCGCGTCGCGCCGCTCGGCGATCCGCTCGAGGTGCACGTGCGCAACTACGCGCTGTCCATCCGCCGCGCCGACGCGCTCGGCATCGAGATCGACGAGTAGGCCGCGGCGCGGGCCACCGGCCGCCAACTGCCGTGTCCTCATCTCCCTCGACCGTCCCCGTCGCAGCCGCCGCTTCGAGGGCCTCGGCCGCCGTGCCGTCGCGCAGGAGCCACGCACCGCTCGTGCTGCTCGCCGGCAACCCGAATTCCGGCAAGTCGACGCTCTTCAACGCGCTGACCGGCGCTCGCGCGAAGGTCGCCAACTACCCGGGCGTCACGGTCGAGCGCAAGTCCGCCGCCGTGACGGCGCCGGACGGCCGGACGTTCACGCTGGTCGACCTCCCCGGGACCTACAGCCTCAGCGCGCGCTCGCGCGAGGAACAGATCGCGGTGGACTCGATGCTGGGCCGCCTCGGCCCCGCGCCCGACGCCATCGTCATCGTCGCCGACGCAACGGCCCTCGGCCGGGCGCTGTACCTGCTGCTCGAAGTGCTCGAGATGGGCGTGCCGGTCGTGCTGGCGCTCAACATGGCCGACGAGGCCGCGCGCGACGGGCTCGAAATCGACACGCAGGGCCTGGCGATGCTGACGGGCGCGCGCGTCGTGTTGACGGTGGCGAAGCGCGGCAAGGGCGTCGAGGCGCTCGTCGGCGCCATCGCGGCCGCCGTGGACGCCGGTCCGTCGGCGCCCCCGGCGATTCAGCGGCCGCCGGCGCTCGAGGCCGACCTTGCCGAGCTCGAGGGTGTGATCCTGCGCGAGCGCGCGCTGGATCGGCCGGCGGCAGCGCGCGCATGGGCTGCGTGGCTGCTGCTGTCGCTCGATGAGCACATGGCGGGCGAGGATCTCACGGGCATCCCCGACGTCGTGCGCGACACGGCCCGTCGGATTCGGCGCCGAGCCGAGCAGGCGGGCCGCAACCTCGACCTCGAGATCATCGGCGGCCGGTACCGCCGGGTCGACGAGATCGTCGAGCGCGTGCTCACCGCCAGCCCGCGGCTCGAGCGCACGTGGACGGACCGCATCGACGCCGTGCTCACCCACAGGGTCTGGGGCGCCGCCGCCTTCGCCGTCGTGATGATGGTCGTCTTTCAGGCGCTCTTCTCGTGGTCGGAGCCGGCCATCGCCGTCATCGAGGAGCAGGTGGCCGCCGTGCAGGGGCTCGTCGCCGGCGCGATGCCAGAAGGGCCGCTCACGAGCTTGCTGGTCGACGGCGTCATCGCCGGCGTCGGCAACGTGATCGTCTTCGTTCCGCAGATTGCCCTGCTGTTCCTCTTCATCGGCCTGCTGGAAGATCTCGGATACCTCGCGCGGGTGGCCTTCGTCATCGACCGCCTCATGAAGGCGGTGGGCCTCCACGGCCGCGCGTTCGTGCCGATGCTCTCGGGATTCTCCTGCGCCGTGCCCGCCGTCATGGCCACCCGCACCATCGAGAACCGGACGGACCGGCTGCTGACGATGATGGTGCTGCCGCTCATGTCCTGCAGCGCTCGGCTCCCCGTGTACGTGCTGCTGACGGCCACCGTCTTCCCGGCGGGTTCGACGGCCGGGTTCCTCAGCACGGGCGCCGTGGTGCTGTTCGCGATGTACATGCTGTCGGTCGTGGCGGCGCTCGGGGCCGCCGCCGTGCTGCGGCGCACCGTGCTGAAGGGGCCCGGCTCCACGCTGGTCATGGAGCTGCCGCACTACCGCCTCCCGGTCGCGAGCGTGCTCCTGCGCGGCGTGTGGCAGCGCGTCCGCACCTTCCTCGTCGATGCCGGCACGATCATCCTGGCGCTGACCATCGTGCTCTGGGTGCTGCTGTCCTACCCGAAGACGCCTGGCGCGGAGGGCGACCCCGGCGCCGAGCTGCGCGGCAGCTTCGCCGGCCAGGTCGGGCACCTGATGGAGCCGGCGATTGAGCCGCTCGGCTTCGACTGGCGGATCGGCGTCGGCATCCTCGGCGCCTTCGCGGCCCGCGAGGTGTTCGTCTCCACGCTCGGCATCGTCTTCGACATCGGCGACGCCGACGAGACCAACGAGCCGCTCCGCGAGGCCCTCCGATCTGCCACCTGGCCCGACGGCGCAACGCTCCTCACGCCGCTCGCCGGGGTGTCGCTCATGGTGTTCTTCGTGCTCGCCTGCCAGTGCATGAGCACGATCGCCGTCGTCCGCCGCGAGTCGGGAACCTGGCGCTGGCCGCTCTTCATGTTCGTCTACATGACGGTTCTGGCCTACGTGGCGTCGCTCGCCGTCTACCAGACCGGACGGCTCCTCGGCTGGGGCCTCTGATGTTCGCCTGGTGGCAGGAAGCCGGCGTCGTCGTCATCGTCGCAGCGGCCGTGTGGTACCTGGCGAAGCGCCTCTTCGGACGCCTGCCGCAGAAGACGCCATCGTCGTTCGTCCCCCTGTCCGATCTGAAGAAGAAGGACTCGTGCCACTAGCGCGGCGTCACGGCCGCGCTGGCAGAGGATGCGCGCCCGCCGACCACCGGGCGTACAGATGCACCGACCACGGACGGCCGTAGGGCTCCCACAGATTGGCCGGCGTGCGATGGCCCGTGACGTCGCCGCCGACGGCCAGCGCACCCCAGCGTCCGCGCACCGCCTCGTGGACGTAGCCGCCTGTGAGTGCGCCGACGAGCGACAGCTCGTGCGGGTGCTCGAAGCCGGGCGGATGGAGTCCGCCGGCCTCGAGGATGTGCTTGTCCACGATTTCGCTGCGCGAATACAGCACGCCGCGCCGCCCCACTGACATGGCCAGCTCCACCAGCCAGCCCGCCTCGTTGCCGAATCGCTCGCGGTTGTCGCCCCAGGCGAGCGTGAGCGCCACGTCGCGCCCGCGGGCCTGGCCGGCGTACTCGATGGAGAGACGCAGTCGCGTCTGATCGCCCGGGTCCACGACCTCCGGCTCGTGCACCCGGGCGCCCGACGCCTGCAGCCGCCAGCCGCGCGCCGACCAGCTCACCCGGGCCGACCACGAGTCGAGCGCGCCCAGGTCCGCAATGTCCGTCCGGTGCTCGTCCGGTTCGCCGCCGTGGAACGCGGAGGCTTCGACGAGCCAGGGCCCGGCGCCCAAGCCGGCCGTGACGACGGCGAAGGTCGTGTGCGAGGCATCGAGGTTGTGGTGGCTGAGCGGGGCGGTCGGGTGCATGTCGGCCGAGGCGCGATGCATGAAGGGCGTGGGGCCCAACGCCGGAGCGTCCACCAGACCGCCGCCTAGCGCCAGGCGCGCGCGGCCGCCCAGCGGACGCTCGTAGCGCGCGCCGAGGCCCATCAGCAGCTCGTGCGGGTGCTGGTAGTCGATGAGCGGCGCGCCGTCGAGCGTCTCGCCCGTCTGGAACGTCTGCGCCGACCCCAGCCGCCGCAGCGTGAACGGCTCGAGCGACGCCATGCCGAACACGCGCAGCTCGCCGGCGCCCGCCCGCCGGCGGCCGGCCGCCATGAACCAGTTCTGCGACTCGACCTGGCGGAAGTCGCGGAACTTCTTGATCTGCAGGTTGCCGTTCAGGAACACGCGGGCCGACGCCGACCACGTCCACCCGTCGGATGAAGGGTCCGGCGCGGCCGCATGATCGTGCTGCGCCCAGGCGGGCGTCGCCCCCGCGAGGGCCCACGTCGCGGTGACGACGGCGATGCCGATCCGCCCGGCGCATCCTCCCCGACCTCGCAGCACGACCGTCCCCATTCTAGCCTCCGGGATCGCACGGCCGGCGCGGCTGCGGGGTTGAAAAGCGCGCCGCGGCCGCTATAGTTGCTGGATGCGCACCTTCCTGCGGCTTCTCACCGCGTTCGCCCTCTGCGCCTCCGTCGCGATGCCCGCGGCCGCGCAGGCCACGAAACGTCCCATCACGCTCGACGATCACTCGAGGATTCTCGGCGTTGCCGATCCCCAGCGCTCGCCGGACGGCCAGTGGGTGGCCTACACCGTCACCACCATCGACGCCGACGGCGACAAGCGCAACAGCGACATCTGGATGGTGAAGTGGGACGGCAGCGAGCAGCTCCGTCTCACGTCGTCGCCCGACGGCGAGTCGTCGCCCCGGTGGAGTCCGGACGGCAAGTACCTCGCGTTCGTCGCCGCGAGGGGGTCGGAGGACGAGAAGAAGAAGGGCGCCCAGATCTGGCTGCTCAACCGGGCCGGCGGCGAGGCGCAGCGCGTCTCCGACGTGAAGGGCGGCGTCTCCGACATCGTGTGGTCGCCCGACAGCACGCGCATCGCCTTCGTGGCGAGCGACGAGGACCCGGACGAAGAGCCCGAGAAGAAGGACGGCTGGAAGCGCAAGACGAGGCCGCCCATCGTCATCGATCGCTATCACTTCAAGCAGGACCGCGAAGGGTACCTGCGCCGCTTGTACCGCCACCTGGCCGTCTTCGACCTGGCGACGAAGACGCACACGGTCATCACCTCGGGACAGGTGGACGACGTGAGCCCCTCGTGGTCGCCGGACGGCAAGCGGCTCGCGTTCCTGAGCAAGCGCGCGGCGGCGGATCCCGACCGGACGTCGAACGACGATCTGTGGGTGGTCGAGGCGCGCGCGGGCGCCCAGCCTGTGCGCCTCACCAACACGCCGGAGGGCGAGGGCGGACGTCCCGCGTGGAGCCCTGACGGATCCCGCATTGCGGTACTCGTCGGCGCCGACGATGCCTACGGCGCCTACGGGCAGAACCGGCTCGCGGTGGTGGCCGCCAATGCGCCGCAGGCGGGGGCGGGCCGCATCCTGACCGCCTCGCTCGACCGGGCCGTGTCGAGCCCGTCCTGGTCTGCCGATGGCCGGTCGCTGTACTTCCTGGTGCAGGACGATCGGGCCCAGTACTCCGCCAGCGTGCCGGCGGAAGGTGGGCCGGTGCGGCGTGTCACCGACGGCCGCCGCGTGGTCACCGCCCTCAATGCCGGCGTGGGCGCCGCCGCGGGCGACGGGCGGTTTGCCGTCCAGGTCTCCGCGCCCACCGAGCTGCCGGAGATCTGGGCGCTCGACAACGGTCAGCTCCGCAAGCTGACGACGCACAACGAGGCGCTGCAGCGCGAGCTGCAGTTTGCGATCACCGAAGACTTCACGTCCACGAGCAAGGACGGGACGGTCGTCAACAGCATGCTCGTGAAGCCCGCCGGCTACACGGCGGGCAAGGCCTATCCGACGCTGCTCATCATCCACGGCGGCCCGAACGCCCAGGACCAGCACGCCTTCAGCTTCGACCGCGAGTTCTTCGCGGCCAGCGGCTACGTCGTGCTGGCGGTCAACTACCGCGGCAGCGCCGGCCGCGGGTCGGCCTATCAGCGCGCCATTCACGCCGACTGGGGCAACCTCGAGGTCATGGACCTGCTCGGCGCGGTCGACGAGGCCGTGCGGCAGGGCATCGCGGATCCCGGCCGCCTGGGCATCGGCGGGTGGAGCTACGGCGGCATCCTCACGAACTACACGATCGCCACCGATCCGCGATTCAAGGCCGCCGTCAGCGGCGCCGGCGCGTCCATGTGGGTGTCGCTCTACGGCATCGACCAGTACATCATCCAGTACGAGCAGGAGCTGGGCCCGCCCTGGCGGAACCTGGATCGGTGGATGAAGCTGGCCTATCCGTTCCTGCAGGTGGAGCGGATCAAGACGCCGACGCTGTTCCTGGGCGGCGAGAAGGACTTCAACGTCCCCATCGCCGGATCGGAGCAGATGTACCAGGCGCTGCGGAGCACGGGCGTCGAGACGGCGCTTGTCGTCTACCCGGGGCAGTTCCACGGGCTCTCGATCCCGAGCTACGAGCGCGATCGCCTCCAGCGGTACCTCGACTGGTTCAACAAGCACCTGCAGCCTGCGGCGACGACGACCGCGCCCGCCAAGCAGTGATGGCGCGCCGGGTCATTCTGACGGCCCTCGCAGCCGCTGCGGCCGCCGTCACCGCCGACGGGCAGGTGCCGGCGGCGTGGCAGACGGCCGCCGAACGCACCGACTATGCGGCGACGACGTCGTACGACGAGGTCCTCCGCATCGTGGAAGGCCTCGTCGAGGCTCACGGACACACGCGCTGGGAGCGGTTCGGGACGAGCGAAGAGGGGCGGCCGCTGCCCCTGCTGATGCTGTCGGATCCGGCCGTGTCGACGCCCGAGCAGGCGCACAAGCTGGGGCGGCCCGTCGTCTTCGTCATGGCCAACATCCATGCGGGTGAGGTCGAAGGCAAGGAAGCGGCGCTCATCCTGGCCCGGCGCCTCGCGGCGGGCGATCTCCGGTCGCTCCTCAAGCGGGTCGTGGTGCTCATCGCGCCGATCTACAACGCCGACGGCAACGAGAAGGTCAGCGTCGACAACCGCACCGCGCAGAACGGACCCGTCGGCGGCGTCGGCACCCGCGAGAACGCGAAAGGCCTCGACCTCAACCGCGACTACGTGAAGCTCGAGAGCGCCGAGGCCCGCGCGCTCGTCAGCCTCCTGTCGCGCTGGGACCCGCATGTCGTCGTCGATCTCCACACGACCAACGGGTCGTATCACGGCTACCACCTGACGTACGCACCGTCGCTCAACCCCAACGCCGACGCGCGGCTCATCGCGTACACACGCGAACGCCTGCTGCCGGCGGTGCAGCAGGCCGTGCAGAAGAAGCACGGCTTGCGCACCTACTTCTACGGCAACTTCGCGTCCGAGTCGGGCATCGCGCGCGAGAGTCCGCGCGTCGACCCGGCCAACCCCGGCGACGCCGTGTGGCGCACCTTCGATCACCGCCCGCGGTTCGGGAACAACTATATCGGCCTCCGCAACCGCATCGCGGTGCTGTCGGAGGCGTACAGCTACTACGACTTTCCGGGGCGCGTGCGCGTCACCGAAGTGTTCGTCGAGGAGGTCCTGCGCGCCGTGGCTGGCGACGCCCTCGGCGTCACCCAGCTGACCGCGCGGGTCGATCGCGAGACTGCTGCCGCCCGGTCGCTGAGCCTGGGCACGGACTTCCGGCTGGCGGCGCTGCCAGAGCCGGTGGAGATTCTCGTGGGCGACGTCGCCGAGCGGGTCAACCCGCGCAGCGGGAAGCCGATGCGCGAGATGACCGAGCAGGCCGTGCCCGTGCGGATGAAGGACTACGGCGTGTTCGAGGCGACGGCGACGCGGCCACTTCCCCGCGGGTGGCTCCTGCCGAAGGCCTACGTCGAGTCCGGCCGCCTGGCGGCGGCGCTCGAGCGTCTGCGGCAGCACGGCGTGCGGCTGCAGGAAGTCGTGGCCGAAGGCCAGATCGACGTGGAGCGCAGCGTCGTCGTCGAGTACACGCGGGCCGAGCGGGTGTTCCAGGGCCACCGCGAGGCGCGCCTCCGGGCCCGTTACGAGCCGGCGCAGCTGTCGGTGCAGGCGGGGGCGTGGTACGTGCCGGCCTCGCAGCCGCTGGCGCGGCTGGCGTTCTACCTGCTCGAAGCGGAGAGCGACGACGGGTTCGTAACCTGGAACGTCATCAGTGGCGACGGCCTGGCGCCAGGCGAGGCCTTCCCGGTGTACCGGGTCACGAACCTGCGCGCGCTGAAGGTGAAGTAGCCGGCCCCCCAAGAGACAATCGGGGAGCGGCCTTCCGGCCGCCCCCCGATCCCCTGAAGCCCAGAAGCCCAGAGCCTCGAGCCCCGAGCCTCCGCGTCCTAGACTAGAAGTCCACCTGCAGCGTGAACTGGATGGCCCGCGGCTGGCTTACCGACGTGCGCTGACCGAACGTCCCCGAGGTGATGCTCTCGGTCGGCAGGTTGCGGAGCGGCCGGTTCAGGAGATTGAAGGCCTCGGCGCTGATGCGGGCGCGGCGCCGGTCGTTGAACGGCAGCGCCCACTGCAGCGTGAGGTCGACGTTGAAGTACTTCGGGTTGTCTTCGAACTCGGCAATCGGCGAGAGCCCGAAGAGCGCGCGGAGGCGGTTCGCTTCCTCCGTCGAGATCTGGTAAACGCTGTTGCGCGAGTAGTTGAAGCCGGGGCACGCGATGGTGCGGCACACCTTCTCGTTGACCCACTCCCCGGTGGAGCCATCGCCGTTGATGTCGCGGGCGGCGGTGATGTTGAGCGGCGCCTCGGTGCGGAACTCGGCGATGATGCCGGCCGTGAGGTTCCAGGGCAGCCGAACCTCGCTGTTCGCCGAGATGCGGTGCCGCCGATCGTCGGTGCCGGGACCCCAGTTGAGCTCGGGATTCGTCGGGTAGATCAGCGTGCTGACGAAGTTGAACGCGTTGTCGCGCGTCTTCGAGAGCGTGTAGTTCACGCCCGACTGGAAGTTGTTGCTGAAGCGCTTGTGCACATCGACCAGGAGGCCGTGGTAGCGGATCTCGCCCCAGTTCGAGTAGAAGTTCACGTTCGTGTATTGCGGGTCGGGGCGGACCGCGCCGCCGCCGTTGATGTTGGCCGTGCCCGGCTGGCCCAGGTTGGTGTTGGTGATGCCGACCTGGTCGTACCCGCGGTTGTGCACGTAGCTCACGTCGATGCCGAGATCGCGCGCCAACTCGCGGCGGTAGCCGATCTGCGAGTTCCAGTTGTAGCCGGTGCGCAGGTTCTCGTCGATCACCGAGAGCGACGGCGGCGGCAGCCTCACGGTGCCTCCAGCGAACGGATTCGGCCACGTCGGGTTGTCAATCTGTATGCCGATCACCTTCGGCGGCGTGAACCGCGCGTTGCCGATGATGTTCAGGATGATCTGGTCGTAGTAGATGCCCGTGCCGCCGTAGATGGCGTGCTTGGTCGATGCGCCCGGGGCCCACGAGAAGCCGAAGCGCGGCGAGAAGTTGTTCTTGTCGTTGCTGATGCCAGGGCCGGCTTTGCCGGTCACGTCGACGAGGGCCTCAGTGGTCGCGCCCTCCCAGTCGTAGCGCAGCCCGAAGTTCAGCGTCAGGCTGGCGTTCGGCCGCCAGTCGTCCTGGATGAAGAACCCCAGGATGGTGTTGGGCCGCGCCAGGCTGGAATTGCCCTGGTTCTGCGTGAAGCGCGAGGGCGTGCCGTTGATGAACGCGTTCAGCGACGGGAACGTGTAGAGGCCGCGCCAGTTGGAGTCGAAGAAGCCGTCCGAGTCGAACAGCTTGTATTCCGCGCCCATCTTCAGCGCGTGTTCGCCGGTCCGCGTGTTGGTGAGCTGCCACGAGAACGTGTTCTTGAACTGGTACACGTAGTCGGTGCGGCCCTGCGGGTAGTTGGTCGGACCGCCGAGGTCGAAGCCGCCGGTGATGGTCAGGTTCGTCAACCCCGGATAGTCGGCCCTCCAGTCGCCAAAGCTCTGGCCCACCTGGATGTACGCCTCGTTCAGCTTGTTCCCGGCGAGCACCCACTTGTGGTTGAAGTTCACGTAGTTGGTGCGGAAGAACGCGCGCGATCCGTTGAAGTCGAAGATCGTCCCGCCCTGTCCCGATGGCTGCGTGTCGTGCGTCATCTGGTACCGCATCGTCAGCGCCTGGTTGTTGCTCAGCTGGCTGTCGATCTTCGCCGTGATGTTGTGGACATTCACGAACTCCGGCCGGACCTGGCGGACGCGGCCGCCAGCGCCGAAGAGCGACAGCGGAATGTTGTTGGCCGCGAGGAACTGCAGCGTCGATGGCGCCCAGTTGGAGTTCGCCGCCGGCAGCGTCCGCGTGCTCGAGGTGTTGGTGTCGCGATCCTCGCGCTCGTAGTTCACGAAGTAGTGGGCGCGATCCCGGCGAATCGGGCCGCCGAGCCACCCGCCGTAGTGGATTCGCTGGAAGGGATCTTCGGGCAGCGACCGGTCGGCGTAGGGGCTCCGCGCCATCAGGCTCTGATCGCGGAAGAGGAAGAACCCGCTGCCGCGCAGGTCGTTGCTCCCCGAGCGCGTCACGACGTTCACGACCCCGCCCGAGGCCGACCCGAACTCGGCCTTGAAGCCGTTGACGAGCACCTGGACTTCCTGAATCGAGTCGAGCGCAAGATCCTGCCGCGAGTAGCCGGAGATGTCCTCGCTGTTCGAGATGCCGTCGATGTTCCACTGGTTCGACCGGCCGCGCGACCCCGTGAACGAGGTCCCGTTGCTGCTCTGCGCGCCGGGCACCAGCCGGAGCAGCGACGTGTAGTCGCGCCCGATGAGCGGGAGGATGTCGAGCGTCGCGCGATCGAGCCGCGCCTCGACCGCCGAGGTCGTGGTCTGGACCACGGGCACCTCGGCCGTGACCGTCACCGCCTCGGTGACCGTCCCGAGCGGGAGCTCGAAGTTCAGCACCGATTCGGAGCCGAGTGCCAGCGTGACCCCCGAGCGCCGCTGCGTCGAGAAGCCCTGTAGCTCCGCCATGAGTTCGTAGGGCCCGGGCGGGAGCGCTGCCAGCCGGTAGCGACCCGTTTCGTCGCTCACCGCGCTGCGCGTGAACCCGGTCCGCGTATTCGTGGCCGTCACCGTCGCGCCGGGCAGCACCGCGCCCTGCGCGTCGGTGATCGTGCCGATGACCGTAGCCGTGTCAGATTGAGCGAACGCGCCGCTGGCCGCTGCCAGAACGAACACCAGCGCGGTCAGGCGCTGAAACAGAGTGGACATGCACCATCCTCCAGGCGAACACAACACAACTGCTGAGGTGAAATTGTACCTGTCCGGTCGAGGTTCGTCCCCCGAAAACGGCGTTTCCCCCCCGAATTCCGCGCAACTCTCACCCCTGAGAATCCGGGCAACGTGAACGGTTGTGCCTGCCCTCCGCTACCGGATGAGGTGGAACCGGTCCTGGCGCCGCAGAATCCAGTCCCAGCGCCCGTCGGGCAGCAACGCCGCATCCTCCTCCAGCGCAAACCGGACCTCCTGGTTTCCCCACTCGGGGACCCGGTGCGTGACGTTCAGCTCGATGGAATGCCACGTGTTGGGCCTGAACACGTACTCGCCCCTGACCGGGACGCCCTGCTGGTAGTCGGTCATGCCGATGGGAGGCCCGGCGGCGTGGCCGTGGTACCCAACCGGGTGGCAGTAGATGGACGGCACCAGCCCTTCCTTCTTCGCGTGTGCCAGCGCGTCGGCGAGGGCCTGGTTGCCCGTGCGCCCGAGCGTGGCGTACTGCATGGTCAGATCCTGCAGGCGGTTGGCGGCCTTGAGGCCGTCGCGGAGGCCCTGGGGCGGCTCGGTTTCGCCGGCCTTGAGCACGTAGGCCAGGTGCTGGGTGTCGGTCGAGAAGCCGAGGTAGACGATGCCGAAATCGGTGTGGAGCATGTCGCCCCGCTGGATGACGTTCTCGCCGGGCCTGGTGCCGCCCTGGCGCCAGATGCTCACCGACGGGTGGAACCACTTGCCGAGTCCCATCTCCGCGACGCGCTGGCGCATCCACCACACGACGTCGTCCGTGGTCGTGGTGCCCGGCGTGATGACCTTGTTGGAGAACGCCTCGCCGATGACCATGTGGGCCACCTGCATGACGTGCCGGTAGGCCTCGAGCTCCTCCGGCATCTTGTATTCGAGCCAGCCGACAGCGAGCATCTCCGCGCTCTTGACCCGGGCCGCGTAGGTGTCGCCGAGGGCCGCCATGAGCAGTCGCTTCTCGTTGGCGGTCAGGCCATCCGCGTGGTTCCAGTGCTCCGATTCGTTGATGCCGATGACCTTCGGGTCCTTCTCGCCGACGAGCTTCCGAAGGCCCTCCCACTGGCCGTCGTTGGGGGTCTGGACGAGGGTGTACAGGCGCTCGTAGTCGAAGCGGCCGACCGAGTAGCGTTCGACGGGCTGGCCGCCGCCCGGATTGTAGAAGACGAGAATGGTGCGCCGCCGCGACGAGTAGGTCGTGAGCGGCGCCATCGACCGGAATACCGGATCGTCGTTGTATTCGCGCGAGACGATGATCCACATGTCGATGCCTTCGCGGGCCATGAGGGCGGGGAGCACGGTGTCGAACCGCTTCCTGATCCAGCTCGAGACGAGCGGCGCCTGCTCGCGGTGGGTGAGCACGCGCTCGACAGGGTTTGGATACGCGGGTGAGGCGGCGGGTCCGGCCGCGGCCGGCTGGGCCGGCGCGGGCACCGGAGCGAGCACGGCGGCGGTGAGCGCGAGGGCGAGCACCGCTTGAAGGGCATGGCCGTGCGGCCTCATCGGGAATCGGGCGTTGGACTCTGCACGCATGACGCGAGTGTAATGGGCAGGCTGGCTGGACGTCTACGGATCGAACAGCCCGTGGTGAAGCGCCCGCCGGCATTCGAAAGGCGATCCAACGCCGCTGGCGTGTCTCCTTCTTCGGATATCGGTGGATATGTCTCAGTCGTCGCGCCTGGTCATCGGGGTGTCTCGCCGGTCTCGGTGCTGGCCGGACGTTTCACCAGGATGGTATGGACTCCTCCCGGTTCCGATACGGCATGATGCCGCATCAGCTGACACCCATCAACACAACCAGGAGGAGACCGACATGGATGCTACGACAGTGGCCGTGGACCTCGCAAAGTCTGTGTTCGAGCTGGCGATGGCGAATGCGCAGTGGCAGGTCGTCGAGCGCCGACGGCTGACCCGCGCGC
>JBFMCA010000123.1:0-12589 GCA_040754955.1 Acidobacteriota bacterium
CGAGGAGCTGGCCACCGAGCACGCCGACATCGCCGAGGCGGCCGGCCAGCTGCCCGCGACCGGCCCCGGACGCAACCAGCAGGCGCAGCAGCTGGCGGCCAGGAAGGACCAGCTCGAAGCCAAGGTCGCCGCCCTCGAGCAGCAGCTCGATCGCGCGGCGCAGGAGATGGCGAAGGAGCAACGCGACGCGTCGCGCAAGCTCCAGGAGGCGTCCAACGGGCTCCGCGACGACAAGGTCCGCGACAAGATCCGCTACTCGAAGCGGCTCCTCAGCCCGGGCGCCTCGCGCGAGATGGCCGGACAGCTCGATGAGTCGGTGGCCGGCAACCTGCAGTCCCTCCGCGAGCGCCTGAGCCAGGCGGCAGGCGCGTTGCGCGAGCCGGGCCAGCGGGGCGACAACGCGCTCGACAAGGCGCGGGATCTGGCTCGTGGGCTCGAATCGCTCGGGCAGCGGATGGCCGAACAGCAGGGCCGTGCCGGTGAGACCGGCCGGGACGGCCGACAAGGCCAGGCTGGGCCGCGAGAGCAGGCCGGGCAGCAGGGCCAGGCCGGGCAGCAAGGTCAGGCCGCGCAGCAGGGTCGGGCCGGGCAGCAAGGGCAGGCTGGCCAGCAGGGACAGGCCGGCGGCGAGCGCGCCGACGGACGCGGCGGCGTCGGCGATACCGAGGGCGCGTGGGCCGATGGCGGCGGGGGCTGGGGCGATCGCCGGCCGGGGCAGCGCCCGCTGAGTCCGGAGGAGATCCGGCAGTTCCGCGGCGAGGCCCGTCGCTGGCTCGGCGAGGCCCAGGAGCTGCGGCGTATGCTCACCGAGCAGAACCTCAGCGCGGCGGAGCTCGACGATCTGATCCGGCGCCTCCGCCAGCTCGAGGACGGCCGCGTGTATCAGGACGTCGCCGAGCTCGAGCGCCTCAACAGCTACGTTGCCGAGGGCGCCAAGCGGTTCGAGTTCAACCTCCGCCGGCAGCTCGGCGACGACGCGAATCGCGTGCTCCTCAGCGGCAGCGACGAGGTGCCTCGCGAGTTCCGCCAGCTCGTCGAGGAGTACTACCGGTCGCTGTCGCGGCCCCCGGCGCCGCCTCCGCAGCCGCGCCCGTGATGCGAGGACTCCGCCTCTCGCTCGTGCTCCTGCTCACGGCCGCGGCGGTCGCGGCGGCACAAGAGTGGCGGCGCGGCGGCTGGGGCGGGCGCGGCGAGGGCTTCGCGCCGCCCCGCTACATGAAGCCGGACGATTACGACGGGAAGTTCACCTTCTGTCGCCTGCAGTACACGCGCGTCCGCCCGCAGCAGCGCGGCCTCGGGTGGAGCACGGACTACCCGAACGCCGACCAGAACTTCTCCATCCGCCTGTCGGAGCTGACGACGACGGCGGTGAGCATGAAGGGTCGCGAGCCGAATCATTACGTCGTGAGGGCCACTGACGAGTCGATCTTCCTGTGCCCGTTCGTCATCGCGTCGGACCCGGCGAGCGCCGGGTTCTCGCCCGAGGAAGCGGCCGGCCTCCGTGCCTACCTGCTGAAGGGCGGGCTGCTCTGGGCCGACGACTTCTGGGGGCCGTGGGCCTGGGAGGACTGGCTGGGCGAGATTGGCAAGGTGCTGCCGCCGAGCCAGTACTCGGTGCAGGAGGTGCCCGCCGATCACCCGATTCACCGTGCGCTGTTCGAGGTGGCCAGCATCCCGCAGGTGCCATCGTTCCAGTTCTGGTGGGGCAGCGGCGGACAGACGTCCGAGATGGGCTCCTACAGTGAGGGCGCGCACATGGCCGCCATCTTCGACCGGCAAGGGCGGCCGATGGTGATCATGACGCACAACACGGACATCCAGGACGCGTGGGAGCGTGAGGGCGAGCTGCCCGAGTATTTCCTCGAGTTCTCGCCGAAGGGCTATGCCGTCGGCCTCAACGTCGTGCTCTACGGCCTGACGCACTGACCATGCGGCGTCCGATCCTCGTCGCGTTCGTGCTGGCGCTGTCGTGGACCTCGCTCGTCGCGCAGGAGGACTGGCGGCGATTTGGCGGGTGGGATCGGCGCTGGCCTGCGCGGGTGCCGAATGCCGAGAGCTACGACGGCGGCTTCACGTTCTGCCGGCTGATGTTCCAGCAGCAGCGGCGCGAGCCGAGCGGCTCCGGCTGGCGGACCGACTATCCGGGCGCCGACCTCAATTTCCCCGTGCGGCTCGGCGAGCTGACCAAGACGCGCGTGAGCCGGCAGGCCAACGGCGATCCGAACCACCTCGTGGTGCGGGCCACCGACGACTTCCTCTTCCTGTGCCCCATCGTCATCATGTCCGACGCGGGCACGGTCTTCTTCACGGACGAGGAAGCCGAGCGGCTCCGGCAGTACCTGCTGAAGGGCGGCATGCTGTGGGCCGACGACTTCTGGGGCTCGCGAGCCTGGCTTGTCTGGGAGGCGGAAATCGGCAAGGTCCTGCCGCCGGACACGTATCCCATCCGCGACATCGCGAGCGATCATCCGATCAACCGCACGCTGTTCGAGGTGGTGGACCTCCCGCAGATTCCGAACATCGGCTTCTGGCGCCGGAGCGGCGGCGACACGTCGGAGCGGGGCCCCGACAGCCCGATCCCGCATTTCCGCGCCATCGCCGACGCGAAGGGCCGGCTGATGGTCGTGATGACCCACGATACTGACATCCAGGACGCCTGGGAACGCGAAGGCGAGGACCCCGAGTTCTTCTACCAGTTCTCGCCCCAGGGCTACGCCGTCGGCCTCAACATCGTCCTGCACGCGTTGACGCACTAAGGTTGGGCGGGGTGCCGACACCCGTGCACCCTGTCAGTGAATAACCCCCGTCTCTCCCCCCGCGCCGCCGCCGAGCGCCTTCATCTCGAGCAGCTCGATCATCGACCGGCAGCGGGCCATCACGCCTGGCCGCTCGAGCAGCGCCTGCTGCTCGACGGGCTCGAAGCCGAGGTACTGGGCCAGCGCGTTGATGAGCTCCTCGTCGGGCATGGCGGCCGGGATGCGGTACTCGCCGAGCGCGCCGTCGAGCGCGGGGGTGAGCAGGGCCTCGAGCTTCCGCCGCTCCTCCCTGAGGGTGTCGCGGTCGGCGTCGGCGAGCGGGTCGTCGAGCGGCGCAATGAGCGCGCGGCGGTAGAGCGTGCCGGCCGAGACGTCTTCCTCGCCGACGATCCGGAACTTCTCGAGCCCCTGGAGCACGATGTTGAAGCGACCGTCGGGGAGGCGTTCGGCGTGGGTGATGAGCCCGGCGCAGCCGATGTCGTAGACGGGCGGCCGCCCCTCGTAGTCGGCTTCGTAGCCGGGCTGGAGGAGCGTCATGCCGATGAGCCGCTCCCCGGCAAGGGCGTCGCTCACCATCTGCCGGTATCGGCCCTCGAAGATGTGGAGCGGCAGGAAGACCGACGGAAAGAGCACAACGGACGGCAGGGGGAAGATGGGAATGGTGGACGGCAGCATGCGGCTCAGTGAATGGTGCGGGTCTTCTTGTCCATGTAGTCCATCAGGACGTACTGGCCCAGCGTGAACGGCGTCGTGAAGTAGGCCTTGCCGCGGCACATGGCGGCCACGCGCCGGACGAAGGCGACGAGGTCGTAGTCGCGCGCGAGCATGAACGTGTTGATCATGATGCCGGCCTTGGCGCACATCGACACCTCGGCGAGCGTCTCGCTGATGACGATGGGGTCGAGGCCGAACGGGTTCTTGTAGATGCGGCCGTCGGGCTCGGTCAGGGCCGATGGCTTGCCGTCGGTGATCATCACGATCTGCCGCATGTCCTTGCGCTGGCGCTCGAGGACGCGGCGGGCGAGGCGCAGGCCTTCGCGCGTGTTGGTGTAGTACGGACCCACCCGCACGCGCCCGAGCTCGCGAAGCGGAATCTCCTCGGCGCTGTCGTGGAAGAGCACGGCGTGCAGCGAGTCGCCCGGGTACTGCGTCCGGATGAGATGCGAGAGCGCCATGGCGACGCGCTTGGCCGGCGTGAACCGATCTTCGCCGTAGAGGATCATGCTGTGGCTGCAGTCGAGCATCAGGACGGTGGCGCAGGAACTCTGGAATTCGCCCTGCGCCACCATCAGATCCTCGTACGAGACGTCGATGGCGCTGCCGGTGCGGGTGACCGCGTTGAGGATGGTGGCGGTGGCGTCGAGGTTCATGGCGTCGCCGAACTCGTAGGGCTTCGGCGCGCCGCTGGCCTCGATGCCGGTGGACAGGTCGCGCGTGTCGTGCCGTCCGGCGCTGCTGTGGCCGACCGATCCGAGCAGGTCGCGCAGCGCCCTGAAGCCGAGGAAATCGAGCGCCTTGTCGGTGACCTCGAACCTGGCCTCGCCGGGCTCGCCGTCGCCGGCCCCCCCGCCGCGGACGCGCCGCTCCCGCTCGGCGTCGAGGTCGGGCGCCTGGTCGATGTAGCCCGACTCCTTCATCCGATCGATGATCTGCTGGATGAGCGTCTCGAGCTGGGCCTGGGCGCGCTCCTGGTCGGCGTCCGCGGCGTCGCCGAACAGCTGCTCGAGCACGTCCGGCGGCAGCACCCCGCCGCTGAAGAGCGCCTCGAGGATGGCGTCGTGCAGCGCCTGCAGCGTGCGGTCCCAATCGTCGCCCGGATCACCCCAGGGGTTTCCAAACCCGCTCGACAGCAGCAGGTCGGAGAGCTTCGACATCAGCTCGTCCATGTCGAGCTCGTCGAGCAGGTTCGGTGTGTGCTTCGTGTAGCGGTATTTCACGCGAGCCCCACGGCCTCAGGCCTCAAGCCTCACGCCTCGAGCCTAGTTGTAATACTTCTTCTTCCGGCGCCCTCCGCCCGGGCCGCCGCCGCTGCCGCCGTCCTCATCGGCGTCGTCCGGCGTCAGCACCGGCATGCGGCGCGGGTCGACCGGCTGCGGCCGCCGCACCGGCTCGGCGCCGTGGTAGCCCTGCTCGGCGTTCCGGCCGATCTTCTTCTGCGCGTACAAGCCCTCGAGGACGAAGTCGATGGCCGACGCCAGGACCGGCGCGGGCGCGTCGTCGGCGACCCCCGCGCGCCGGGCGAGCTCGACGAGGCCCTGGATGCCGGCCGCGCGGCTCACCACCTCGTCGGCGGGCACCGTGTCACCGAGCGCCAGTGACCCACCCAGGTCGAACCACTCGACGACCTGGCGGAAGTCGGCGTCGGGGAAGCGTCCGTCGAAGACGCGGGACACGGCCGCGCGCACCAGGTCGTGGGCGACCGCGTCGGCGCCCTTGAGCTCGCCCTCGTACTCGAGCTCGAACTTGCCGGTCATGGCGGGGAGCGCCGCGTAGAGGTCGATGACGCGCGGCGCCACGGGCGTTTCGCCCGCGGCGAGGGCGCGGCGCTCGGCGTTCGACACGACCGACTCCAGCGTCGCGATGGGCATGCGCTGGCTGACGCCCGAGCGCTTGTCGATCTTCCGCTCCTGCCGCGCCTGGAACGCCACCTCCTCGACGACCTCGCGGACGAACTCCGGAATCTCGATGGGAAGCCCGCGCTCGATCCACGCCTCCTGCGCGGTGATGGCCATGGCCTCGGCACGCGAGCTCATGTAGTGCGTGCGGATCTCGGCGCCGATGCGGTCCTTGAGCGGCGTGATGATCTTGCCGCGCGCCGTGTAGTCCTCCGGGTTGGCGGTGAACACCATCATGAGGTCGAGCGGCAGGCGCACGGGGTAGCCCTTGATCTGCACGTCCCCCTCCTGCAGGATGTTGAACAGGCCAACCTGGATCTTGCCCGCCAGGTCCGGGAGCTCGTTGATGGCGAACAGCCCGCGGTTGGCGCGCGGCAGCAGCCCAAAGTGCATCGTCAGCTCGCTGCCGAGCTCGAGGTTCTGGCGCGCCGCCTTGATGGGATCGATGTCGCCGATCATGTCGGCAATCGTCACGTCCGGCGTCGCGAGCTTCTCGACGTACCGCGCCTCGCGGGGCAGCCAGGCGATCGGCATCGCGTCCCCCTCGGCGTCGATGCGCTGCCGCGCCCACGCCGACAGCGGCGCGAGCGGGTCGTCGTTCGTCTCGCTGCCGGGGACCACGGGCAGGTACTCGTCCAGCAGGCTCGTCAGCGCGCGCAGGATGCGCGTCTTCGCCTGTCCCCGCAGGCCGAGCAGGATGAAGTTGTGCCGGGCGAGGATGGCGTTGACGATCTGCGGGATGACCGTGTCGTCGTAGCCGATGACGCCGGGAAACAGCCGATCGCCGCGCCGGAGGGCCGCGACGAGGTTGTCGCGCACCTCCTGGCGGACCGAACGCCGGCGCACCTCGCCGCGCGACACCGCGGCCTTCAACTCACCCAGGGTTCCAATGCGAGGGGGGGCCATGCCCTATTATGACCCGGTGTGCGCCGCGCGAGGTTCCAGCCCGCCCGTCTTCGATGCCCCGCACCCGCTCGTCTTTGCGCACCGCGGCGGCCGCGCGCTGGGGCCGGAGAACACGCTCGTGGCCTTCGCGCGCGGCATGGCGGCCGGCGCCGACGGGCTGGAGTGCGACGTCCAGCTGGCGGCCGACGGCACGGTCGTCGTGTGCCACGACACGACGCTGGAGCGAACGACGAATGCGTCGGGCCCGGTGGCGGCCCGGACGGCCGCCGAGCTGGCGCGGCTCGACGCCGCCTGGCACTTCGGCGAGCAAGACGGCTTCCCGTTCCGCGGCCAGGGCATCGGCATCCCCACGCTCGCCGACGTGCTGCGCGCGCATCCCGACGCCCGCCTGATCATCGAGATGAAGGGCAGCGATCCCCGGCTCGGCCCCGCCGTTGTCGAGGTCGTGCGCCGGCTCGACGCGGTCGATCGCGTGTGCCTGGGGTCGTTCACCCCGAGCGTCATCCGCGCGGCGCGCGCGGCGGGGCCCGAGGTGGCGACCAGCGCGTGCCAGCCCGAGGTGCAGTGGGCCATCTACCGCGCGTGGCTGCGGCTGCCGCTGCCGTGGGCGACCCCGTATGTCGCCTTCCAGGTGCCTGAGGTGATGGGGCCCGCCCGTGTCGCGTCGCAGGCGTTCATCCGGCACGCGGCGCGCGAAGGCCACTCGGTGCAGGTGTGGACCGTCAACGAGCCCGCCACCATGACGCGCCTGCTCGACTGGGGCGCCAACGGCCTGATCTCCGACCGCCCCGATGTCGCCGTCGCCGTGCGCGACCGCTGGTGCGCAGAGGATTCCCGATGACCATCCCGACGCTCAACGACATCTACCTGGCCCGGACGCGGATGGCCCCGCACCTGCGGCCCACGCCGCTCCTGCGCCACCCGCTGCTCGTCGAGGAGACGGGCCTCGACCTCTGGGTCAAACACGAGAACCACAACCCCACCGGCGCTTTCAAGGTGCGCGGCGGGTTGAACCTCATCGGCGCGCTCACCCCGCAGGAGCGCGCGCGCGGCGTCGTCACGGCCTCGACCGGCAACCACGGCCAGTCCATCGCGCTGGCGTGCCAGATGCACCGCGTCGCGTGCACGGTGTTCGTGCCCGTGGGCAACAACCCGGAGAAGAACGCCGCCATGCGGGCCTTCGGCGCGCTCGTCGAGGAAACGGGCGCCGATTTCGACGAGGCCCGGCAGGCGTGCGAGACGCGGGCCCGCGACACCGGTGCCCGCTACGTGCACTCGGCAAACGAGCCGCTGCTCATCGCCGGCGTCGGCACCTACGCGCTCGAGATCTTCGAGACCCTGCCCGACGTCGATGCGGTGCTCGTCCCCATCGGCGGCGGCAGCGGCGCGTGCGGCAACCTCATCGTGCGGAGCGCGCTCGGGTCGCGCGCGCGCGTCATCGGCGTCGGCGCCGAGCGCGCCGACGGCGTGTATCGCTCGTGGAAGGGCCCCGAGCGCGTGGTGGGCGAGTCGGCCGCCACCTTCGCCGAGGGCATGGCGACGCGGGTCACCTTCGACCTCACGTTCGGCCTGCTGAAGGCGGAGCTCGACGACTTCGTGCTCCTCTCGGAGGCGGAACTGGCCGACGGCGTGCGCCTGGCGATGCGCGCGACGCACAACCTGGCCGAGGGCGCAGGCGCGGCCGCGCTGGCCGCGGCGGTGAAGTGCCGCGGCGCGCTCGACGGGCAGCGGGTCGTGGCGGTGATGTCGGGCGGCAACCTCGACCAGGCCAGGCTCCGCTGGATCCTCAGGGGGTAGTGCCAGCTCGACCATTGCGGCGCGCCCCAGGCTCGGCTAGGATCGGCGCCGCTTGCTCTCTCATCTCACAGGAGGCTCCATGCGTCGGATTTTGTTTGCCACCGGTGTCGTCGCCTTCGCCGCCGCCCTCGCCGCGCCGGCCCTCGTCGCCCGCCAGGATGCGGCCGCCCTCGACGCGGCCATGAAGCGCAACGGGCCCGCATTCGGGGCGCTCCGCAAGGCCATCGAAGCCTCGAATGCCGCCGCCGTGCAGGAAAACGCCGCCGTCATGAAGCAGGTCTTCGCCGAGACCGAGGCGTTCTTCAAGACGGCCGGCAAGGCCGACGCCCAGGGCTGGGCGGTCGAGGCGCGCAAGACCGCCGAGGCCATCGAGGCGGCCGCCAAGGCCGGCAACTGGGACGACGTCAAGGCCTCGGCCGGGGCCGTGGGCAAGTTCTGCCAGGGCTGCCACACCGCGTACCGCGAGAAGGACGCGGAGGGGAACTACAGGTACAAGGGATAAGCGCCGACAGGTCCCGAGGGGTGCCGAAAGGGTCTCGAGGGGTGCCGCGAGTCGGACGCTTCAGGAACCTCTCGGCCCTCTCGGACCTCTCGAACCTCGCCTGAGCCTCTCCCTCACCTTCCGCAACACCTCGTCGTACATCGGCGGCGTCAGCCGGCCGGTGTTGGTGTTCTGCCGCGAAGGATGGAACAGCCCGATGACGGTCGGCCCCGGCACCCTGGCGACGCCGCCGTGCGCGAAGGCGGGTCGGGGCCGGACGACGACGCCCCGTCGCGCCAGCAGCTGAAACCACGCGTCCCACGCGATCTTTCCGAGCGCCAGCACGATCTCCACGCGTCCCAGCTGCGCGAGCTCCGCCTCCAGGTGATCGAGGCACGTCGACACCTCCTCGGGCGTCGGCTTGTTGTCGGGCGGCGCACAGCGCACGGCGGCGGCGATGTACGCGTCGCGCAGGCGCAGGCCGTCGGAAGGATGCCGGGAGGTCGGGATGTTCGCGAATCCCGCGCGGTGGAGCGCCGCCATCAGGAAATCGCCCGAGCCGCCGATGCCGTCTCCGGTGAAGACCCGGCCCGTTCGGTTCGCCCCGTGTGCCGCCGGCGCGAGGCCAAGCAGCAGTACCCGCGCAGCCGGGTCGCCAAAGCCGGGCACCGGCTTGCCCCAGTAGACGTCGTCGCGGTAAGCCGCCCGTTTCTCGCGCGCCACGCGCTGGCAGTAGGCCCGGAGCCGCGGGCACCGCTGGCACCCGACGATAGCCTCCCGAACCGCGAGCATGGCTGGCGTGAGGCCATGGGGACCGGGTACGGCGGGCATGATGGTTCCCAGCATCGCACGGACCAGGCAGTGGAGCGTACGCGTGCCCGACGCCTGGGGCGGTCGCACGCCGCCACAGGGTGGCGCGGGTTTCGGCCTGAGCCACGCCTCTTCGCTGATCTCCGGGCGGCCCCGACACCCATGAGGGGAACGGACCTGTGCCCATAAGCCCTTGTTCTGGAATAAAATGGTACGATTGTCTGTTCACCGAACAGCGCAGGAAAGGTCCCACACGGCCATGAGAAACAGTGCACCAACGGACGCCGCGGAACTCGAAGCCCTCGAAACCCGGGAGTGGCTCGAATCGCTGGACTACGTGCTCCAGCATGGCGGGTCCGCCCGGGTCGGACGGCTGCTCCGCGAGTTGGGCATCCACGCCCAGCAGTCGGGCGTCAGGCTCCCGTTCACGGCCAACACCCCCTACATCAACTCGATTCACGCCGCCGAGCAGGCGCCCTACCCGGGCAGCCGCGAGATCGAGCGCCGCATCAAGAGCCTGGTGCGCTGGAACGCCATGGCCATGGTGGTGCGCGCCAACCGCGTTGAGGACGGCATCGGCGGCCACATCTCGACCTTCGCCTCCTCGGCCACGCTCTACGAGGTGGGCTTCAACCACTTCTTCAGGGGCCGCGAGGACGGCCATGAGGGCGACATCCTGTTCATCCAGGGCCATGGCTCGCCGGGCATCTACGCCCGGGCGTTCCTCGAAGGCCGCCTGACGGTGGAGCAGCTCGAGAACTTCCGTCGCGAGCTCAAGCCGAACGGCGGGCTCTCGTCCTATCCGCATCCCTGGCTGATGCCCGAGTTCTGGGAGTTCCCGACCGTCTCGATGGGTCTCGGGCCGATCATGGCCATCTACCAGGCGCGGTTCAACCGCTACCTGGAGGACCGGGGGCTCAAGGCGCCCAGCGACGCGAAAGTGTGGGCGTTTCTCGGCGACGGCGAGACGGATGAGCCCGAGTCGCTCGGCGCGATCACGCTGGCGTCGCGCGAGCGTCTCGACAACCTCATCTTCGTCGTCAACTGCAACCTTCAGCGCCTCGACGGTCCGGTACGCGGCAACGGGCAGATCATCCAGGAGCTGGAGGCGATCTTCCGCGGCGCCGGCTGGAACGTCATCAAGGTCATCTGGGGCTCGGAGTGGGACCCGCTGCTCGAGAAGGACAGTGACGGCCTGCTGGTGAAGCGCATGGGGGAGGTCGTCGACGGCGAGTACCAGAAGTACGCCGTCGAAGGGGGCGCCTACATCCGGAAGCACTTCTTCGGGGCGGATCCGCGGCTGCTCGAGATGGTGAAGCACCTCTCGGACGAGCAGCTCAAGAAGCTCACGCTGGGCGGCCACGACCCGGTGAAGGTGTTCAACGCCTATCGCCGGGCCGTGGAGAGCAAGGGCAGGCCCACGGTGATTCTGGCCCGCACCATCAAGGGCTACGGCATCGGGGAGGCGGGCGAGGGGAAGAACATCACCCACCAGCAGAAGAAGCTCAACGACGAGGAGATCAAGGCGTTTCGCACGCGCTTCGGCATCCCGATCTCGGATGATGAAGTGGCCAAGACGCCGTTCTACTCACCGCCGGAGGAGAGCCCCGAGATCCAGTACATGCGCGAGCGCCGGAGGGCGCTTGGCGGGCCGGTGCCCAGGCGCCGCGTGAAGGCCGAGCCGCTGAAGGTGGATCTGGCCGGGCAGTTCGAGGAGTTCCACAAGGGCACGGACGGACGCAAGGCGTCGAGCACCATGGTCTTCGTGCGGATGCTGTCCAAGCTCCTCCGCGACGAGACGCTCGGCAAGCTGATTGTTCCGATCGTGCCCGACGAGGCGCGGACCTTCGGCATGGAGGCGCTCTTCCGGCAGGTGGGCATCTACGCCCGCCAGGGGCAGCTCTACGAGCCGGTGGACCGCGACACGCTGCTGTACTACAAGGAAGCGCGTGACGGGCAGATCCTCGAAGAGGGGATCAACGAGGCGGGCGCCATGTCGTCGTTCATCGCCGCGGGTTCGGCCTATGCGACGCACGGCATCAACATCATCCCGTTCTTCATCTTCTACTCGATGTTCGGCTTCCAGCGGGTGGGCGACCTCATCTGGGCCGGCGCGGATCAGCGGATGAAGGGCTTCCTGCTGGGCGGCACGTCGGGCCGGACGACCCTCAACGGCGAGGGCCTGCAGCACGAGGACGGACACAGCCACGTGCTGGCGCTGCCCGTGCCGACCTGTCAGGCCTACGATCCCGCGTTTGCCTACGAGCTGGCCGTGATCATCGAGGACGGCATCAGGCGGATGTACGCGGATCAGGAGAACATCTTCTACTACCTGACCGTGATGAACGAGCAGTACGAGCACCCGCCGATGCCGGCGGGGTCGCGCGACGGCATCCTGAAGGGGATGTACGTGGTCCGGCCGACGGCGACGCCGAAGGCGAAGCTGCGGGCCCAGATTTTCGGGAGCGGGACCATCCTGAACGAGGCGCTCGAGGCGGCCGAGCTGCTCGAGGAGCGATACCAGGTCGGCGCGGACGTGTGGAGCGCCACGAGCTACGTGAATCTGTACCGCGATGGACAGGCCTGCGACCGGTGGAACCGGCTGCACCCGCTCGAGACGCCGCGCGTGCCGTACGTCACGCAGGCGACCAAGGACGCCCCGGGCGTGTTCGTGGCCGCCACCGACTATCTGAAGGTGCTTCCGGCGGCCATCGACACGTGGCTGCCCAAGAAGGTGCACGCGCTCGGCACCGACGGGTTCGGCCGCAGCGACTCGCGCGCCGCGCTCCGCGACTTCTTCGAGGTCGACGCGCGGTTCATCGTGCTCGCGACGCTGAGCGCGCTCGCCGAGGAGAAGCAGATCGACGCCACGGTGGTCGCCAAGGCGATCACGGATCTCGACATCAACCCCGACAAAGCCGATCCGGCCATCGCGTAACCATGCAGGAATTCGCGCTTCCCAATCTCGGTGACGGCGTCGCCTCGGGCGACGTGCTCAAGGTGCTCGTGAAGGCCGGCGACACGGTGGCCCAGGACCAGCCGGTGTTGGAACTGGAGACGGACAAGGCCACGCTCGAGGTGCCGTCGACGGTCGCGGGCGTGGTCCGAGACGTCAAGGTCAAGCAGGGCGACAAGGTGAAACCCGGGCAGGTGGTGCTTGTCGTCGACGCCGCCGCCGGTGCCTCCGCCTCGGCGCCCGCGCCCGCGGAGAAGGCTGAGGCGCC
>JBFMCA010000124.1:0-11894 GCA_040754955.1 Acidobacteriota bacterium
ACCCCCGCGCCGGCGCCGGCGCCGAGCGAGAGCCCCACCCGCGGCGCCCCGGGCGCGGCCGGCTTCGGGCCGCTTCCGCGACTCGAGAGCATGGATGCCGACTGGTGGGCCTTCGTCGCCCACGACCACGTCGGCGGCGCCTTCGACCAGTTCTGCGTCGGCGTGGTGTTCATGAAAGGCGAGATGGTCGGCTTCACGACGCCGTCGGGGGCGCACGACTGGGCGGTGCCGGCCAGCCAGGTGCGCGAAGCGAAGAAGAACCTCTTCACGGGCGCGCAGTTCAACGCCTTCCACATCACGCTTCGCTCCGGCGGCAACTACAACTTCGCGGTGCTCGACGAGAACGGGCGGCCGATTCTGCCCGATACGGTGCTGGGACTGCTCGGCCGGGTCCTGCCGCGCGACTGAGCGCCGCCTGCGCAGGGAGGAGGACACCATGCGCTGGATGGTTGCGCCTCTGCTCGTCCTGGCCGCCGCCCTGGCCGGGCAGGCCGCCGCGCAGGATCAGGCCGAAGTCACGTGGGGCGGCGCGTCGGTGCTCCAGGCCAGGGACGCCAGCGGGGAGTTCGAAGATCTCGCCCACGGGCACGTCTACCTGCGGGTGTCGCTGCACGACCAGCGCAGGATCCCGCTGGTCGACATCTGGATGATCACCTTCGATCGGCACGCGCGCCTCACGCTCGACGACGTGAAGACGGCCGCGGGTCCGGAGCACGTGCTGTTCCTCCGGGACGGCCGGCACGTCAAGGGCCGGCTGGCGGCCATCGAGGGCGGGCCCGGATCGTCGCGGCCCGGCCAGCCGCGCGTCGTGCGGTTCGTCGGGACGGGCGGGGCGGAGGCCGCGTATCCCGTGCGCGATGTCGCCCGCCTCTTCCTGCGCGACCCGACCGACGGCTTTCCGTACGATCTCAAGCGGCCGCCGCCCCGGGATCGGCAGTGAGGCCGCGATGTCTGCGGGTCCACGAGCCATCGCCGCCCGTCATCGGCACGGCTCGTCCTGCTTCACGAGCCGGCCATCGTCGGTGAAGCAGGCGTAGGCCGCTGGGCCATCGTGAACCGGTGACCCTCTCCCCGCGGCTGACGGCGTAATGCCAAGGCCTGCCGATTCGCAGGACACGGGGCTCGCCCGCTCACGAGTACAAAGCGAACAATCGGCGATCCGTCCGTCTCTTCGGGGAGGGCGGCTGTGCGCACGCCCGTTGACCGCGAGGCCCATGTTCTTCCAGAGTTGGCGAAGCCTTGATGTTAGGAATTCCAATGGACCTGAGCCAACTCGTTGTGGACTTAATGGCGAGCATCATTGCCGGCGCGGCTGGAGGCTTGGCCGTCAAGGCTGGTTTCGACGCCATGAGCCGAGGATGGCTGTCCGTTCAGGCGAGCTGGTTCGGGCCCTGTGTCTTGGTCTGGTCCGATCTGCCGGCCAATGACGAGTCACGCCTGGCGGCTCGACTGAGGACCAAGCTGGGCAACGTCGAGCTGGTCCAGCTCCGAAGCGCGGCTGAGTTCCGCCGACATCCGCTGAACAGGCGATGCGTCAAGTGCGTCATCTTGATCGTGACTGACGTCACCAAAATCGCCGATGACGAGCACACAAGACGAGATCTCGAGTCAAGGCTTGTGGCGTACGTGAACAACGGTGGAGGATTGATCGGCTTACATGACGCCGTGTACCGGAGAATCGGCCTCGATCAGCTTCGGCAGCAATTCGGATGTGAGTCGACGACTTACAGCCCTTATTCAGAACCGATTCTTTACGTCCGTACTAGGCACGCCGGCCGCTGTCCACCGTTTGGACAGATGACCGAGACGTTCTCCCTTGACGACGGCGAGCTTCTCAAGACGAGCTGGGTTTCTGACGCAGTGACGATCTATGAGACGCCAGACGGGACTCCCCTTGTGGTGTGCCGGGACCTCGACAGCGGCCGACTGGTCTGGCTACACAGCGCCAACCGCGGCGAGAACGGTGTGGCCAGCTCGATCAGGAACCCGGACCGCCAGCTTATCGAGTTGCTCAAGGCATCCATCGACTGGGCGGGTGGTGAGCGCCGGTGATAGCCCTGCCTGCCGGACGAAATGGGCGCCGCTGCTTGTTGATCAGCCATCGGGGCGTTCACGATCGTTTTCCAGAGAACAGCGTCGCGGCCATTCAGGCGGCGATCGAGCTCGGTGCCGACGGAGTGGAGATTGATCTCCGACGGACCCGCGACGGGGTCATCGTCGTGATGCACGATGACCGCGTCGGTACTACACGCGTAGCCGACTGTTCCTACTCGGAGCTGCTCCAATCCGTGCCGTCGCTGGCCACTCTGGAGGAGGCTCTGGCTGCTGTCGGACATCGGTCATTCGTTGATCTCGAGCTCAAGGAGGCCGGGTTCGAGGCCGAGGCTCTGGAGGCGGCCTCCGCCGGGCTCAGGCCGGACGGCTTCATGATCTCGTCGTTCCTGGGCCGATCGTTGCGGAACGTCGCCCGGATCGCGTTACAGTCCGGGCGCCGGCCGGGTCCGCCGACGGGCCTGCTTGTTGGCGGATCCGCGTCCTCCCGGGGCCTGGCTGCGCGCCTGGGCGAGCGCCTTGCCCTCGAGAGGGTGAGGTGGTTCGGCGCGAACGTCCTCCTTGTCCACCAGCGGCTCGCGAATCGCTCGCTGCTAAGGCGTGCGGTCCAGCGGAGCGTCCCCGTGATGGTCTGGACCGTCAATGAGGAGGCGCTGCTACGGCGATTCCTCTCTGAGCCCGCTGTGGCAGGCGTGATTACGGATCGACTGGAGCTGGCAAGTCAGATTTCGGACTCTCTCGCCCGGAGATCGTGAAGGCCGTCGGAGTCTTCCCTCGGCGCGATACGATGAAGGCATGCCGTCGTTCGTGATCGGAGTGGCCGGGGGATCCGGCTCGGGCAAGACCACGGTCGTCCGCCGCATCGTCGAGAGCCTGGGTCCCGACCAGGTCACCGTCCTCGACCACGATCGCTACTACCGCGACAGAAACGACCTGCGCTTCGAGGAGCGGGCGGCGCTCAACTACGACCATCCCGACGCACTCGAAACCGATCTGCTGGTGCGGCACGTCCACCAGCTGAAGGCGGGCCACGCCATCGAGGCGCCGCTCTACGACTTCACGCGCCACGCGCGGCTGTCCACCACCGAGACCGTCCCGGCGCGGCGCGCCATCATCGTCGAGGGCATCCTGGTCTTCACCGACGCCGCGCTCCGCGACCTCATGGACATCAAGGTGTTCGTCGATACCGACGACGACACGCGGTTCATCCGGCGCCTGAAGCGCGACGTGGCCGACCGCGGCCGCACCATGGAATCGGTGATCGACCAGTACCAGTCGACGGTGAAGCCGATGCACCTGGAGTTCGTGGTGCCGAGCAAGCGCTACGCGGACATCATCGTGCCGCAGGGCGGCCACAACATCGTGGCCGTGGACCTGCTGCTGACCCTCATCCGCAGCGTGGCCGCGCGCTGAGCGCCGGGGCCGATCGGATCAGTAGCGGCGGCCGGTCTGGCGCCGGATGTCGAATGTGGCCGTGTCGGCCACGGCCATGACGGCCATCACGCCCGCCTGAATCGGATCGGACACGACGAGGTCGGCGGCCTCGGGGACGGTCCCCGCCATGTTCAGGGCAATGACCGGGATGCCCCGTGCGCGGACGTCGCGCACCGCCTGCGTGATGTCGCCGCCCATCAGCGCGCCGGCCAGCACGAGCATGGCCGCGCGCGGCAGGTCGGGGACGGCCCGGACGGCCGCGGCGAGGTTGGCCTCGCCGACGAGCGGGATCGTGTCGACGGAGATGCGCTCGCCGCGCAGGTTGTGCCGATCGGCCTCGCTGATTGCGCCGAGCGCGACCTGTCCCACCTGGGCGCCGCCCCCGATGACGATGACGCGCTTGCCGAAGATGCGCCCGAGGCTGGGAGTGTCGTCCATGGCGACAGTATGGCGTACGGGCTTCAGGCTTCGGGCGTCAGTGATGCGCCGCCTCGTAGGCGGCGATGGCCGCCTCGTGCTCCAGGATGCGCGCGATGTCGTCGAGGCCGTGCAGCAGGCGGTGGCGCGACGCCTCGTCGATGGCGAACGCGGCGTCGAGGCCCTGCCCGTCAATGACGCGCCGCGTGTCGAGATCGATCGAGACGGCGTAGCCCGGCGCGGCGGCGGCGCGCTCCGCGACGATCGCCGCCTCCTCGAGGCGCACGGGAAGGATGCCGTTGGAGACGGCGTTGGCGAAGAAGATGTCCGCGAACGAGGGGGCGAGGACCGCGCGGAAGCCGGCGTCGGCGATGGCCCAGGCGGCGTGCTCGCGCGACGACCCGCACCCGAAGTTCGCGCCGGTCACGAGCACGGTGGCGCCGGCGTAGGCCGGATCGTTGAGCGGAAACGCGGGGTCGAGCGTGCCGTCGGGCCGGCGGCGCCAGTCGTGGAAGAGGGCCCGCGCGAAGCCGGCGCGGGTGATCGCGCTCAGGAACTGCTTGGGCACGATCTGGTCGGTGTCGATGTCGGCGCGCCAGAGCGGCGCGACGGTGCCTCGATGCTGGCGGAAGGGCTGCATGCCGTCTACCTGTAGTCCCACGCCCGCACGTCGGCGAAGCGGCCGCGCACCGCGGCCGCGGCCGCCATGGCCGGGCTCACCAGGTGGGTGCGGCCGCCACGCCCCTGACGGCCCTCGAAATTGCGATTGCTCGTCGATGCACAGCGCTCGCCGGCCCCGAGAATGTCGTCGTTCATGCCGAGGCACATGGAGCAGCCGGGCTCGCGCCACTCGAACCCTGCCTCGCGGAAGACCCGGTCGAGGCCTTCTTCTTCGGCCAGCGCCTTGACCCGCTGCGATCCCGGCACCACCATCGCGCGCACACCGTCGGCCACGCGGTAGCCGTGTGCTACCCGCGCCGCGTCGCGCAGGTCGCTCAGGCGGGCGTTCGTGCACGAGCCGATGAAGACGCGATCGACGGCGATCTCGGCAATGGGCTGGCCGGGGTCGAGCCCCATATAGCGCAGCGCGCGCTCGGCGGCGTCGCGGGCGCCCGGCTCGGCCAACCCGCCGGGGTCGGGCACGCGTCCGCCGATGGCCGCCACCATGTCGGGCCGGGTGCCCCAGGTCACCTGCGGCTCGAGCGCGGCGAGATCCATCGTCATCTCCCGGTCGAAGACGGCGCCGGGGTCCGACGTGAGGCGCGCCCAGCCGAGGGCGGCGGCCACCCAGCGCGCGCCCGACGGCGCGTGCCGGCGGCCGCGGAGGTACTGCAGCGTGACGGAGTCGGGCGCGATGAGCCCGACGCGCGCACCGGCCTCGATGCTCATGTTGCAGAGCGTCATCCGCCCGTCCATGTCCAGGCGCGCGACGGCGTCGCCGGCGAACTCCAGGGCGTGGCCGGCGCCGCCCGACGTCGTGACGGCGCCGATGAAGGCGAGCGCCACGTCCTTGGCGGTCACGCCGGGCGCGAGCGCGCCCGTCAGCGTCACGCGCATGGCCTTGGGCTTGCGCAGGGCCAGGCACTGCGTCGCCAGCACGTGCTCGACCTCGGTCGTGCCGATGCCGAAGGCCAGCGCGCCGAGCGCGCCGTGGGTGCTCGTGTGGCTGTCGCCGCACACCACCGTCATACCCGGCTGCGTCAGGCCCAGCTCGGGTCCAATCACGTGCACGATGCCCTGGTCGGGCGACTCGCGATCGAACAGCCGGACGCCGTGGGCTTCACAGTTGGCCCGGAGCGCATCCACCTGCGCGCGGGCCAGCGGGTTGACGATGGGGAGGTGCCGATCGGTGGTCGGGATGTTGTGATCGACGGTGGCCACCGTCCGATCGGGACGGCGGACGGTTCGGCCGGCGCGCGTCAGGCCCTCGAACGCCTGCGGCGACGTCACCTCGTGGACGAGGTGCAGGTCGATGTAGAGGAGCGTCTCGCCCGTCTCGAGCGTGGCGACGGTGTGCGCGTCCCAGATCTTGTCGAGCAGCGTGCGCGGGCCGGGCATGACCGTCAGTGTCCTCGCGCGTCCCGTCCTAGACGGCGTGGTACGAGCGGCGCCGGTCGAGCACCTCGGCCAGGGCATGCTCGACGGCGTCGCCGATGCCGCGCGTGCCGATGGCCGTGTCCCGCGGGCCCGCCAGATCGGCCGTCCGCGCCCCGGCCGACAGGGCGTGGTCGATGGCCTCGTCGACGTCGGCCGCGGCGTCCGGCCGGTCGGCCGTGTAACGGAACAGCATCGAGACGCACGCAATGGCGCCGATGGGATTGGCGATGCCGCGGCCCGCCAGCGCCGGCGCCGAACCGTGGACGGGCTCGTACAGCGCCACCGGGCCGCCCAGGGTGGCCGACGGCAGCAGCCCGAGGGAGCCGGCCAGGACGGCGGCCTCGTCGCTCAGGATGTCGCCGAACAGGTTCTCGGTGAGGACCACGTCGAAGGCCCGCGGCTCGAGGATGAGGCGCATGGCGAACGCGTCGACGTAGGCGTGCTCCAGCCGGACGTCGGGATACTCGCGCGCCACGTCGGTGACGACGGCGCGCCACAGCCGCGACGTTTCGAGCACGTTGGCCTTGTCCACCGACGTCACGTGCCGGCGCCGCCGCCGGGCCTCGGCGAACGCGATGTGCGCGACGCGCTCGATCTCGGGTCGCGTATACGGCAGCGTGTTGACCGCGCGTCCGGCCTCGAGATCCACCGAGCGCGGCTCGCCGTAGTAGAGACCGCCGAGCAGCTCGCGGACGACGAGGACGTCGGCGCCCCGCACGCGGTCGGCCGCGAGCGGGGACTGGCCGACGAGCGGGTCGTAGCAGCGCGCGGGTCGCAGGTTCGCGAACCCGCCGAGCGCGCGGCGGAGCGCGAGCAGGCCGGCTTCGGGCCGCCGCGCCGGCGGCTCGTGGTCGTACTCGGGCGTGCCGACGGCGCCAAGCAGCACCGCGTCGCTGCCGAGACAGGCGTCGAGCGTGGCCCGCGGCAGCGGCTCGCCCGTCGCCGTGAGGGCCGCGCCCCCGATGAGATGCTCCGTCGCCCGCACCTCGATGCCGAATGCGTGCGCCGCGTCGTGCAGCACCCGCAGCGCCTCCGCCACGACCTCCGGGCCGATCCCGTCGCCCGGGAGCACCGCCAGCCGAATCCGGTTCACCGCGCCTCCACGTAGGCCTTCGATTCCGCGATCACTTCCGCCAGCCGGGCGTCGTCCAGCACCTTGATCTGGTCGGCGAGATCGATGAGCCGCTGGTAGACCCGGCCCAGCTCCTCGGGCCGCAGGTGGTGGCCGAGGGCCCGGCACCGCGCGTCGATGCCGCGCAGGCCCGAGTGCTTGCCGATGACCAGGCGCGTGCCCGGCGCACCCACCGACGCCGGCTCCATGATCTCGTAGGTCAGCGCGTGCTTCAGCATGCCGTCCTGGTGCACGCCCGACTCGTGCGCGAACGCGTTGTCGCCGACGATGGCCTTGTTGGGCGGGACGGGCACCGACACGATGTCCGACAGCAGCCGGCTCGTTTCGTAGAGCCGCTCGCTTCGAATACCCGTCGCCGCGCCCAGGGCGTCCTGGCGCACGCGCAGGGCCATCACGATCTCCTCGAGCGCGGCGTTGCCCGCGCGTTCCCCGATGCCGTTGATCGTGCACTCCACCTGCCGGGCGCCGGCTTCGATGGCCGCGAGCGAGTTGGCGACGGCCAGGCCCAGATCGTCGTGGCAGTGCGCCGAGACCACCGCGCGTCCGTTCAGCCGCTCCACCACGGTGCCCATCATGTGGTGGATGTCGCGCGGCAGCGCGTAGCCGACCGTGTCGGGCAGGTTCACCGTGCCCGCCCCGGCCGTGACGACGGCGTCGGCGAGATCGGCGAGAAACGGCACGTCCGACCGTGTCGCATCTTCCGCCGAGAACTCGACGTCGCCGCAGAGCGCCCGGGCGTGGGTGACCGCAGCGACCGCCCGCCGCAGGCACTGGTCCCGATCGATGCGCAGTTTGTGCTTGAGGTGAATGTCGGAGGTCGCGAGGAAGACGTGGATGCGCGGGCGCGCCGCCTCCGAGAGCGCCGCCCAGGCCCGGTCGATGTCGCCCGGCAGCGCCCGCGCCAGCGCCGCCACGATGGGGCGGCGCACGGCCCCGGCCACGGCCCGGACGGCCTCGTAGTCGCCCACCGAGGACACCGGGAAGCCGGCTTCGATGACATCGACGCCCAGGGCGTCGAGCTGTCGGGCGAGCCGCACCTTCTCGGCCGGGCGCATGCTGAACCCCGGCGCCTGCTCGCCGTCGCGGAGGGTCGTGTCGAAGATGGTGACCGGAGCGGGAGAAGCCATGCCGGTTCCTACTGTGCGCCGCCGGGGGCGATAATCCAAACTAATTTATCTTTTATGCGATATAAATGGCTGTTATATGGACCTCTTCGAGCTCGAGACCTTCCTGGCCGTCATCCGCGAGGGCAGCTTCTCGGCCGCCGCCCGCGTCGTCCACCGGACGCAGCCGGCCGTCAGCCAGATCGTGCGCCGCCTCGAGGGCGAGGTGGGGCAGCCCCTGTTCGATCGCTCGTCGCGGCGCGGCGTGCTGACCGACGCGGGCCGCGAGCTGCAGCGGCATGCGGAGCGCCTGCTCAACCTGCACCGCCAGGCCATCGTCGCACTCGACGACCTGCGCCAGCTCAAGACCGGGCGCCTGACGGTGGCGGCCAACGAGATGACCTGCCTCTACCTGCTGCCGGTCGTATCCGAGTTCCGGCGCCTGCATCCGGCCGTCCACGTCACCATCGAGCGGGCGCTGGCCAGCCGCATCCCCACGGCGGTGAGCGACTACGGCGCGGACCTCGGCATCGTCACCTACGAGCCGGACGACCCGGCGCTGCGATCGATCGTCGTCTACCGCGACGAGCTGGTGTTCGTCGTTCCGCCCAGCCACGCGCTGGCGGGGCAGCGGCGCGTGTCGATCCGCCGGCTTGCCGGCGAGGCGTTCATCGCGCACCACGTCGCGTCGCCGTACCGGCGCCGCGTGATCGAGACGTTCCACCGGCGGCATGTGACCCTGCAGATGCCGGTGGAGATGCCGACCATCGAGGCCATCAAGCGCTTCGTGGCCATGGGGCACGGGGTGGCGCTGCTGCCCGGCATCAGCGTCGAGGCCGAGCTCGCGCGCGGCGAGCTGGTCCGCGTGCCCGTGCCCGAACTGGCGTTCGAACGGAGCCTCCGGCTCGTGCACGTGCGGAAGGCCACGCTGTCGCACGCCACCCGCGCCTTCCTGGGGGTCGTCGAGCGCCGCGCCGCGCGCGAGCGGGGGCGGCACCTCTTCAAGGTGGAGCGGTGACCGGCGCCGCGGCCGCGCGGTCGGGGAACACGAACCGCCGGCGCGCCCGGTCGGACCAGAGCGTCTCAGCGGTGTAATAGCGGTCGAGCAGCGAGGGCCTCCAGGCCAGCAGGTCGGGGTTGGCCGCGGCGAAGGCGTCCCACGATTCGCCAGGGCACGCGGAGCGTCGATCCGCGACGAGCAGCAGGTACGCCCACGTGATGGTCTCGTGGTACCGGCCGGGCACGCCCTTCGCGGCGGCAAAGCGGCGGAGCGCCGCGGCGAAGCGCGCGAGCGCCTCCGGCATGCCGTAGCGGCCGACGTAGACCCAGGCGACGTGCACGTGGTCCGCGTGGTGGAAGGCATCGTTGGCGAGCGTCCCCGACTCGAAGCCGTCCACGAGCTCGCGCTCGGTCATCGCCGCTCCGTGAGCCGGTGGGAGTCCGCCGCGGTGAGCGTCAGGCCAAACACGGCCCTGAGCTCGCCGATCTTCTGCAGCGACTCGGCGCCGAACGGCGCCTTGCCCTCGAAGGCATGCAGCACGATGCCTTCGAGCAGGTCGCCGAGCGACAGGTCGTGGTAGTCGGCCAGAGCCTTCAGGACCTTGAGCAGGCGCTTCTCGAGCCGGACACCCGTCTGGACGCGCACGATCGGCACGCGGCTGTTGGTATGTTGTGACATTGTTACCAAAATACCACAGCGCTCCAGATTTTCGCCTCTCGGCCGATTAGCCCTCAGGGAGCGGGAGGCGAGCGCCCCGAGGCGCCGCTGTCCGGCGCCCCAAGTCTGGAGTGATATCGTGAGCAGGAGTTCGTTTCTCAACCCGTCAGCTCACAGCACCGATGATCCGATCGTGATGAGCGACAGCAGCGAGACGCTTCGTGCCCGCATCCGGGAACTCGAGACGTTGTGCGCCGAAGTCTACGTCGCCGCGGTCGAGCTTGGCCTGCCGCAGCCTCTGCTCAACAAGCTGTGGACCGTCGCAGCCCGCGGCAGCTCGCCGCATGCGTTCATCGTCGACATGCCTCGTCGGCCGCCCGCGCCGGAGGAGGCGCCGACCGGGGCGACCCCGCCGGCACCGGCACCCGCCCCGGCGACGATGCCCATGCCGATTCCGGACATCCGGCTGACCGATCGGCCCGACAGTCCGGGCCGCGACGAGCGGCCGCGCGCGCCGCAGCCGGAGTTGAAGCCGTTGCCCGGCCGCAAGACCGTGATGGTGGTGGACGACGACCCGATGATGCTCGAGGTGCTGGTGCGGATCCTGCGCCGCGAGAACTACGAACTCGTCACGGCCGCGGACGGTCCCGACGCGCTGCTGCGGCTCGAGGAGCGCGGCGGCACGGTGGATCTGCTGGTGACCGACTTCGCGATGCCGCAGATGAAGGGCCGGGAGCTGGCCGAGCGCATTCGCCAGCGCTGCCCCGAGGTGAAGATCCTCTACCAGACGGGGTTCAGCGACATGCTGTTCGAGGATCGGCTCGAGCTGGACGAGCACGAGGCGTTCCTCGAGAAGCCGTTCACGGCGCGCGGCCTCCGTGAGGCGGCCCGGCTGGCGCTCTACGGCCAGCTGAACCCCTAGTCTATAGTCTAGCGCTCCGCCTGACGGGAGGGCCGGCCGATCGTCTCGAGTGCGGCGGCGAACCGTGGCTGGCCACGCATCGGGTCCCACATCGGGTCGACCGCGAGGTTCGCCAGGGTTGCCACGCGGGTGGCCAGGGCCCGGTCGATCCACGACAACGCCGCGTCGATGTCGCCGATCCCGAGTGAGGCCTGCGCCAGCCCGTCGGGCGGGACGAAGCTGCGGCTGGCGGTCTGCTCCAGCTCCGCAATCAGCCGGCGGGCCTCGTCCTGCCGGCCGCTCAGGCCGTAGATCCACGCCAGATCCGCGCGCGCGGCCGGCGACTCGCGATTGACGCGCGCGACCCGCTCGAGTTCGGCCGTGGCTTCGGGCAGGCGGCGCGTCTGCACGGCCACCAGCGCGAGCGCCCGCCGGGCCTGGAGGAAGTCGGGGTCCATCTCGATGGTGCGGCGCAGCTGGATCTCGGCCGCCTCGAACTGGCGTGTCAGGTAGAGCACGAAGCCGAGCGCCGTGTTGGTGTTCGGCGAGAGGGGCTCGGCGGCGACGGCGCGTCGCGCCTCGGCCTCGGCCTCCTCGAAGCGTCCCAGCGCGGCCAGCAGGTAGGCGCTCCACTGGTGCACGCGGCCGTCGCCCGGGGCGAGCGCGCGCGCCTTGGCGAGGTGGAACTCGGCGGTGCGCCAGTCCCAGTCGAAGATCATCGCCGTGCGGCCGAGCGACGCGTGCGCCTGGGCGAGCGACGGATCGATGGCGAGCGCGCGGTTGGCCGCGTCGCGCGCCCGGGGCATCGCCTCACGCGGGTCCACCAGCCCGTAGCTCGAGAGCAGGCTCAGCGCGTCGGCCAGCCCCACGTAGGCCTCGGCGTAGTGCGGGCTGAGCGCGACGGCCCGCGCAAACTGCGTGACGCTGCTGCGCAGACCGTCTTCGCTGCGGCGCGCCATGGCCACCTGCCCGCGCTCGTAGGCGTCGCGCGCCGCGAAGATGGGCGACAGGCCGGGGCGCTCGCGCGCGGCCTCGGCCGGCGCCGGTGGTCGGCCGCCCAGCCAGAGGCCGGCGGCGACCGTCAGCGCGGCGACGGCCGCC
>JBFMCA010000125.1:0-11385 GCA_040754955.1 Acidobacteriota bacterium
AGGCCCGACCCCGAATTTCCGGGCTCCGGAAAATAGGCCCGACCCCGAATTACTACTGGAAAGAGCCGCGAACCGGGAAGGCGGTCTCGATGGCCGTCAGGAACGTCGTCGCCATTCGCTCATAGCCGCTGGTCGACGGGTGCAGGCCATCGCCACCGACGAGTGACCGGTTGGTGCCGAAGGCGGCATGGAGGTCCACCACCCACACGTTGCGGCGGCCCTCGGCGATGCGCCGGATCTCGGCGTTGAGCGCCGGCACGCTCGACGCGGCGTTGGTCCGCACCTGCCCGGTGGGCGTCGTCACCTCGTAGGTCTGGAACATCGTAGCGATCAGGACAGGCGTGTCGAAGAGCGCCGCGATGTCCAGCATGTCCCTGAGGGCCCGCCCGATCACCGAGATGCTCTGGTCGGCGTTCAGGTCGTTGATGCCCTCGAGAATGAGCAGCGCCTGCGGCCGGTAGCGTGTCAGCTCGGCATGCAGCCGCTGGGCCCCGACCTGCGCCCACTCGCCGGGCACGCCGACGTTGGTGACCGTGAACGTCTGGCGCGGGTAGTAGGTGGTCAGGGCCGATTGGAGGCGCACCGTGTAGGAGTGCGACGGCACATCGTAGAGAAACGAGCCGTCATACGACGACAACGTGCCGTAGGTGATACTGTCGCCGATGGCGAGGAAGCGCGTGGCGCCCAGCGCCATGGGCTGCGGCGCGGCGATACGGGGCGGGACGGGCGGCGGCGTCTGGGCGATGGCAGACTGGGCCAGGTCCGACGCGATGGGCGTCGGCGCGGTCGGCGGTGCGGAACACGAGACCGCCGCCAGCACGCCGCACACCGCCACCACCGCCGCACGTGCCCACCGGGACATCCCATCCATCTTAGCTCCACTACGCCAGGCCCGGGCCGGGTGCGACGGGCAGGGCCAGCTCGCCTCGCTCGTGGAGCGCCACGGCCGCCTCCACGACACGCGGGTCGAAGGCGCGCCCCGACTGCTCGCGGATCATGCCGACGACCTCGTCGAGCGAGTGCGCCGCCCGATAGGCGCGGTCGGAGCTGAGCGCGTCGAGGAAGTCGGCCACGGCCAGGAGCCGTCCGAGTCGCGGGATGTCCTCCCCTCGCAAGCCCTCGGGATAACCGCTGCCGTCCCAGCGCTCGTGGTGGTACTTCACCCCGGGCAGCAGCTCGAGGATGCGCTGACTCTGGATATTCGCGAGAATGCGCGCGCCATGCACGGGGTGGCGCCGCATCTCGGCAAACTCCGAATCGGTCAGCCGCCCCGGCTTGTTGAGGATGGCGTCCGGCACCCCGATCTTCCCCACGTCGTGGAGCAGCGCCGACAGCTCCACGATGGCGCGCTCGTCGGACGTCCAGCCGAGCTGCGTCGCCAGCCGCACCGCGAACGCCGCCACGCGCTCCGAGTGACGGTGGGTGTAGCCGTCCTTGGCGTCGATGATGGCGGCAATCGCCTTCATGACGTCCAGGAACAGCCGCTCCATCTCCGAGACGAGCCGCGCGCGATGCAGGGCCATGCCCGCCTGGTTGCCGACCGCGGCGAGCAGTTCCAGCTCGGTCTCGCCGAACCGCTCGGCGCGCTGGCTGTCGACGTACAGGACCCCGAGAATCTGCTCGGTCGTGCGCATCGGCGCGCAGATCACCGACCGGATGCGCTGGCGCACGATGCTCTCGCCGCTCCCGTAGCGATCGTCGCTCATCGCGTCGTGCGTGAACGTGGAGATGCCGCGGTCGAGCACATCGTGCACGACCGTGCGCGAGACGACGATCTCTCCGGATGAGGCGCCGGGCTGCCGCGTCCTGACGGCCACGATGCGCACGTCCTCCGCGCCGTCGTCCCGCGTGAGGATGGCGGCGCGGTCGCCGCGGGTGACGTCGAGAACCGCCGCGATGATCGAATCGAAGAGCGCATCGACGCTGACCGCCCGCGAGAGCAGGTCCGAGACCTTGTGCAGCGTGCTCAGGTAGCGCTGCGCCGACTCGAGCAGCGCCTGCTCGTCGCGACGGTCGACGGCGGCCGTGAGGAACTCGAGCTTCGTCGGGTCCACGGCGCGGCGGATGAGCGTCTGCCCCCGCTCCTCGGCAACGACGCTCAGCGACGTCCCCGACCGCGCCCCGGCCGCGGCGCTATCCGCGACGTCGCCCAGGAACTCGAAGACGGTCGAGCCGACGCGCAGCCGATCGCCTGCCGCCAGCTCGACGGTGGCGACGCGGCGGTCGTTGACGAACGTCCCGTTGGCCGACTGGAGATCGGCCACGACACACACCTGCTGGCGCGCGTGCACTGTGCAGTGCCGTCGCGACACCGACTCGTCGTCGACGGGCACGTCGCACGTCTTGAGCCGGCCGAAGGTGAGCGTCTGACCGGGCGACAGCGTGATCACCCGCGACGCGTCCTTGCCGGCGCGGACGGCAAAGGCAAAAGGCACGGGGACAATGATACAGGGGGGCTTGGAGGGGTGGAGGCTTGGAGGGGTGGAGGCTGGTATGGAATGACCGGTTGTCAAGGGTCTGTGGTAGCTGTGGAAAGGTTTCCAAGCGGCTGTGGGCGCGTTCTTCAGCGTCCACAGCCGCGGCAGCTTCCACGGGCCGGGGCGCACGCGCGTCACCAAGGGGACGGACGACATCGGACGCTTCCACGACGAGTCACGCTGATATCCGGTGGTGACCATGCGTCGGAACCGCCGGCACAAGCGCTGTTGCGCCTGGTCCGCGATCGCAATCACCCGCGCCGGCTGGCCCCGCCGGCGGGCGTTGAGGGCCCGACGACCGGGCGCTGCTGATAGTGCCAACTCGCCTCCACCAGGAGCCGGCGCACCAGCGCGTTGCCCATCGTGGTGATGCATCCACGCCGATGCGTGTCGCCGCTCGAATCCTCGCCCCGCACCAAGCCCAGGAACGCCATCAACGCCCGGGCCGACCCGAAGCGACGGAAGTCGTGCAACTCGGCGAGGATCCGCATCGCCGTCAACGTGTCGATGCCGCGGAAGCAGCGGAGCCACCCCACAGGTTCGCGATACGGCTCGTGGTCGGCCCTCTCGGCCAATCGCGCGTCCAGTGCCCGGAGCCGGGCCTCGGTGTGGTCGATCGCCAACTGATAGTCGTCGACCACCGCGCGCTCGGCCGGGTGTGTCCACGTCAGACTGTCGACCCACCGGCGATGCGCGCGCGTCCAATGCTTGCCCGCGTAGTGCAGCCCGCGCCGCAGCAACAGCTTGCCGAGCCGATGGCGACACCGCTGCAGGTCCGCGCGCGCGTCGTCGCGCGCCCGGGCCAGATCGCGGACGGCCTCGTCGGCCGGCGTGGGCGGCGGCACGACGGTCAGGAGGCCCGCCCGTCCGAGCTCCGCCAGCTTGGGCGCGTCACGCCGATTCGTCTTGACGCGCTCGCCAGGCTTGCGCGGCGTCAACGCCGGGGCAATCACGTCGCACGTCACGCGGCCCCTCGTCAGCTGCCGCTGCAGCGCGTATCCACACGGCCCGGCTTCGTAGACCACGCGCATGGGCCCCGGCGCCTCGCGCTCGAGCTTCCGCACCAGGCGGCGGACGGCCGCGGGCTCGTTGGCCAATTGCCACGTCACCGGCGTCGTCGCCGTGCCCATCGGCATCGCGACGAAGAGGTCCTTCTTGCGCATCGATTCCGACGCACGTAGCAATCTCTCTCATGACCGGCTCCTATCGATGCGGCTCTGGCGCCGTACGGCGCTAACCCGAGAAATCGGTGGCATTGCCACCTGTCGAGTGCGGCAGCACGACGACACTACGATAGCGGGCCGGTCATTCCATACTGTCTTGGGGGGGGGTGGGGCTTGGGGCTTTCACGAGGGGCCTCCATCCCTCCATCCCTCCATCCCTCCGAGCCTCCAAGCCTCCCCAGGCCTCCGCTATGATCTGGCCCGTGTTCGATGCGCGCACGCTGCGGCCCATGCTCGCCGTGCTCCCCGATCGGCCGCCGCCGCTCTCGGGCAAGGGGCTGGTCTACGAGCCCAAGTACGACGGCATCCGCGCCATCGTGTTCATCGAGCCCATCGCCGGAGCGCCCCGCGTGCGGTTCTGGTCGCGCAACGGCAACGAGAAGACGGCGCAGTTCCCCGAGGTTGTCGAGGGGCTGGCGCGCTGGGGCCGCGGGCTGAGGGGTCCCGTTGTCCTCGACGGGGAAATCGTCGCGCTCGACCCGAAGGGCCGGCCCGCAGGCTTCCAGCGGCTGCAGAGCCGCATCAATCTCCACGTGCCGGGCCACCGGAGGTCAGCGCCGCAACTCCGGCCCGACGAGCAGCCGGCCGCCTTCATCGCGTTCGACCTGCTCCGAGACGGCGACGACGACCTGCGACGGCTGCCGCTCACCGAGCGGCGGGCGCGGCTGCAGCGGCTCTTCGCGCGGCACAAACCCGGCGCCGCCGGCCCTCGCCTGGCGGAGCAGATGGCGGGCGACGGCTCGGCACTCTATGCGCGCGCCGAGCGCGAGGGCTGGGAGGGGCTGGTCGTCAAGACCGCGAGGTCGCCGTACCGGGACGGGCGCCGGAGCCCCGAATGGCAGAAGCTCAAGATTCTCCAGACCGAGGAATTCGTCATCGGGGGCTGGACCGAGCCGCGCGGGACGCGCGCGCGCTTCGGCGCGCTCGTCCTCGGGGTCTTCGACGGGTCCACGCTGCGCCACGTCGGCGACGTCGGCACGGGATTCACGGCCGCCGAGCTCGATCGCCTCTGGACGCTCCTGGCGCCGCTCGAGACGACGGCGTGCCCCTTCGACCCGCCGCCCAAGACGAAGGACCGCGTGCACTGGGTGCAGCCGAGGCTCGTCGCGCAGGTCCGCTTCGCGGAGTGGACCGACGACCGGCGGCTGCGCCATCCCACCTATCTGGGGCTGCGTGACGACAAGCCCGCCCGGGCCGTGACGCGCGCCCGCGCCGGACGCGATGCCACGGAACCCGGCGGCCCGCCGGGAACGGACTCCGACGAGGCGGCGGCGATCGTCGGCCAGCTCGACGCGCTGGAAGCGCGGAAGAAGGACGGCCGCCTGACGCTGCCCGGCGGCGACACGCTCGACGTCACCAACCTCGCCAAGGTCTTCTGGCCGGGGCCGGCGCTCACCAAGGGCGACCTGCTGCGCTACTACACGCGGGTCGCGCCGTACATCCTGCCCGTGCTCGACGAGCGCCCGCTCGTCATGAAGCGCATGCCGAACGGCGTCGAAGGCAAGGCCTTCTACCAGCACCGCGCGCCCGATCCCATCCCGCCCGGCATCCGCATCGAGACCCTGCCGGACGACGATGTGCCGGCACGCCTCGTCGGCGGCTCGCTCAAGACGCTGCTCTACATGGCGCAGCTCGCCTCCATCTCGATGGACCCGTGGTTCTCGCGCCTATCGGCGCTCGACCAGCCCGACCAGGTGGCCATCGACCTCGACCCGGGCGATGGCGCGACGTTCTCCCAGATTCTCGACGTCGCGCGCTGGGTGCACGACGAGCTGCACACGCTGGGCGTGACGGGCTATCCCAAGACATCGGGCTCCGAGGGCCTTCACATCTACATTCCGCTCCAGCCCGGCACATCCTACGAAGCCGGGATGCTGTTCTGCCAGATCGTCGCCACCATGGTGGCCACCAGGCACCCGAAGGTCGCCACGGTGGAACGGATGGTGAAGAAGCGCCGGCCGGGCACCGTCTACGTGGACTACCTGCAGAACATCCGGGGCAAGACGCTCGCGTGCGCGTACAGCGCCCGCGCCAGCGCGTTTGCCGGCGTCTCGGCGCCGCTGACGTGGGACGAAGTGTACGGGAAGCTCCGCCCCGAAGACTTCACCATGCAGACGATGATGGGGCGCCTGGCGCAGGTGGGCGACCTCTGGGCCCCCCTCAGACGCGACGAGGGCGCCGATCTCATCGGCGCCCTCGACAGGCTGCAGACGTAGCAGCGGCCAGCAGCCAGTGGCCAGACTGACTACTTGAAGGTAAACCGCAGCTCGCCAATCACCTGCCGCTTCAGGATGTCGCCGAAGACGTGCGACTGGATGTCCTCGTCGAACAGGTTGATGGCCTTGATGGTCGTCACGATCCTGCCGTCGGCCCAGCGGACGCCGAACGCGCCGTTCACCTGGGTGTACGACTCGGTCGGGCCGTGGAAGCGCGAGTCGAGCACGTCCTGCCAGAAGGCGTCGTCGACGTAGATGACCGAGGCGTTGCCCAGGAAGCGGCCCTGGCTGAAGTTGAAGCCCGCGTTGAAGCGGTTCTTCGGCGGCAGGTTCACCTCCGACAGGTCGAAGTCGGGGTCGGGCGTCGCCTGGTACGAGTAGTTGGCGAAGACGTTCAGCGCGTCGTTCACCGCGCCGTCGATGCCGAGCTCGAAGCCCTTGTTCTTCACCGTCCCGAGGTTGAGGTAGCTGAAGCGCGACGGCAGGCCGCCCGTGGTGCACGGCGCGGTCAGGCCGGGACACGCCGGCGGCAGCACCTCGAGCACGCCCAGGGCGGTCGTCGCTGGCAGCGGCGCCAGCGCGTTGGCCCAGCCCGGCGGTGGGTTCAGGAACCGGTAGCGGTCCACCTGCGTGAAGAAGATGCCGTCCTTGTTGGTGGTCCAGTACACGGCCGCCGAGACGGTCGCGCGGTTGTTGATGACGCCCGTGTACGCGATCTCGTACGACTCGGTCGACTCTTCGGTCAGATCCTCGTTGCCGACGGCCGCCACCGGGAAGTTGAACGTCCTGCCCGCGAACAGCGGGTTGATGAGCCCCAGGTTGAGCTGGTTGATGATGGCCGTGTCGAGGAAGTTGTTGATGAGCGACGGCGAGCGGAACGCCTTGTTGTACGACAGGCGCACCGCGTGGTCCGCCGCGGGCTTGATGATGAAGGTCGTGCGCGGCGAGAAGACCGCGTCGTCGATGACGTCGAACTTGTCGATGCGCGCGCCGATGTTCCACCGGAGGTAGTCGTTGATGAAGATCTCGTCCTGGATGTAGAAGCCGCCTTCGGCGCGGTTGTCGCCGCGCGGCGCAATCGACAGGTCGAACTTGTTGTAGCGGAAGTTGCCGCCGTAGCTGATGACGTTGCGCGGCCCGGCGAGGTTGACATTGCCGAACTCGATGTCCAGCGTCTTCGTGTCGAAGGCGAACGGAATGCGGCGGCCGTCGGGGCCGACCGACAGCAGCGCCGTCGCGTCGCCCGACAGGATGTTGGTGAACACGTTGAACCGCAGCGCCCCGCGCGAGTAGCGCATGGTGCCGTAGCTCATCCCGATCTGGTCCATGTCGAACGGCCCGATGCCCGTGTGGATGATGCCGTCGGTGGCCGCGTAGCCGCCGGCGAACACCAGCTTGTAGGCGCCGTTCGGCGCGTCGAAGTCCACACGGCCGTCCACCTTGGGCTGCGAGGTGCCGGCATTCTGGAACGACGGATAGGGCGTCGACGTCCCCGGGATGGTGCCCGTCGGGCGCGCGAAGGCGTCCGACGTGTAGGCGCCGGCCGACAGCTTGTATGCCCACCGGTCGTTCACCGCTCTGGCATGCGTCCCGTTGATGCCGAACATCGTCCCCGCATCGTCACCCGGGCGGCCGAAGCCGCCGAAGGTGAGCGTCACGCTGTTGCCGTCGAGCTCGCGGGGCGTCTTCGAGATGAAGTTGACGACGCCGTTCATGGCGTTGGCGCCCCAGATGGCGGACGCCGGGCCGCGGATGACCTCGATCTGCCGGATCTCGTTGGGGTTCACCGGTAGCAGGTCCCAGGCGATGAAGCCGAAGAAGTCGAGGTAGATGCTCCGGCCGTCGAGCAGCGCCAGCTGCGAGGTCGACAGCGTCGAGGTGGCGCCGCGCATCGTGATGTTGATGTCGCGGGCCGAGGTCTGCGTGATGTTCATGCCCGGCACCGAGCGGAGCAGCTCCGCGTAGTTGGTGGCCGGCGAGCTCTGAATGACATCGGTCGTGACGACGGTGACCGTGGCAGGAGCGTTGACGAGCTGCTGCTCCACCTTCGACGCCGACACGACGACTTGCTCCTCGTACACCGGGGGTTCGGCCGGCTTCTGCGGATCCTGGGGCTTCTGCTGGTCCGGGGGGGCCTGCGCCTGCTGCGCGACGAGGGAGACTGACAGGGGCGCCGACAACGACAGAGCCAAGAGCAACGCGGTGAGTCGCGGCATCATCACAGGTCCTCCGTTAGGGGACGAACACGCGGGAGCTATTGTAGCGCCGTCGCGTCACCGGTCCGGCGCGAATGCGAAATAATCGGGCCGGTCGGCCGGCAGGCGGTGGCGGAACTCCTTGAGGATGCGGCGGCCCTCGATGAGAAACACGCCGGGAACCTGGCGAAGCGCCGCCAGGGGCTGGATGCCGAAGCCGTGGCCCTCGACCAGGGCGCACTGCGTGCCGCGAATCCAGTTGCGGGGGGCCAGCAACGGTCCCCAGCCCGAGGGCAGCCCGAAGGCGCGGTACCAGGCCGCCGTGGGGTCGCTCACGCGGACGGCGTCGGCAAAGCCAAACCGTGCAAACCAGGGATCGGCCTCCTCCTCGGTCCCCATGTGCACGAACGCCACCGGCGTCCCGGCCGCGTCCAGCGCCGGCCTGGCCTTCGCCAGGTCCGCCAGCGCCTCGCGGCAGAACGTTCACCCGAAATGGCGGAGAAAGACGAGCAGCACCGGCCCTCTCTCGGCCAGCGCGGCGACGGCGGGTGGAAGGGTCACGCCTTCACCAGCGCCCGGGCCGCCCAGGCCTCCAGCTTCCGCGCGTCCTCGTTGAACTTCCGGATGCCCTCGCTGAGCTTCTCCACGGCCATGGCGTCCTCGTTGTGGAGCCAGCGGTAGGCCTTCTCGTCGAGGTGGATCCGTTCCTCGCCCTTCGCCTTCGCGAGGTCCACCGTCAGCGCGGGGGTCAGCTCGCCCTGGGCCTGCTGCAGCTCGTCGAGGAGCTCCGGACTGATCGTGAGCAGGTCGCAGCCGGCGAGCCGCACGATTTGCTCGACGCGGCGGAAGCTCGCGCCCATGACCTGGGTCCGGTAGCCGTGGCGCTTGTAGTAGTAGTAGATCCGCGTCACCGAGGCGACGCCCGGATCCTCGTCCGGCGGAATCTCGGCGCCCTTCGCCTTCCGGTACCAGTCGTAGATGCGACCCACGAACGGCGAGATCAGGGTGACGCCCGCCTCGGCACAGGCCACGGCCTGCGCGAAGCTGAAGAGCAGCGTCAGGTTGCAGTGGATGCCCTCGCGTTCGAGCGTCTCCGCCGCGCGAATGCCCTCCCAGGTGCTCCCCACCTTGATGAGCACGCGTTCGCGGCCAACGCCAGCGGCCTCGTACAACCCGATGAGCTCACGCGCCTTCTCGATGGTGCCGCTCGTGTCGAAGCTCAGCCGCGCATCGACCTCCGTGGACACGCGTCCCGGGATGCTCTCCAGGATCTTCCGCCCGAAAGCCACCGCCAGGCGGTCGGTGAACGCCGCGGTCCGGCGCGCGGCGTTGCCGCCCGCCACCCGCTCGGCGTCCTCGAGTGCGCCCTCGACGAGGTGGCGGTACGCCGCCTGCTGCGCCGCCTTCAGCAGAAGCGACGGGTTGGTGGTCGCGTCCTGGGGCTTGAGGCGGGCAATGGCGTCGATGTCGCCGGTGTCGGCGACGACGGTGGTGTGGCGGCGGAGCGCGTCGAGCAGGGTCATAGGGCAAGGATAACCCGGGCTCCGCCGGGCGGCGCGGCCCGGAGTAGAATCCCGTGCCGTGACGCCCCTCCGTCAGACCGACGCATGGCGCCGCCTGGAGGCGCACCGCGACGCGCTCCGCGCGACGCATCTTCGCCAACTCTTTGCCGGCGACCCGCAGCGCTTCGATCGGTTCGCGCTGCGGCAGGGCGACTTTCTGGTGGACACCTCGAAGCACCTCGTAACCGACGAGACGCTGGATCTGCTGGCCGCGCTCGCGCGCGAACGCCGGGTGGAGGCGCTCCGGGATGCCATGTTCGCCGGCGAGCCCATCAACGTGACCGAGGGGCGAAGCGTCCTGCACACGGCGCTCAGAAACCGGTCCGGGCGGCCGGTCATGCTTGGCGGCCGCGACGTCATGCCCGACGTCCGGGCCGCGCTGGAGCAGGTCCGGTCGTTCGCCGAAGCGGTGCGCGGCGGGCAGTGGCACGGATACAGCGGCATGCCCATCGCCGACGTCGTCAACATCGGCATCGGCGGGTCGGACCTGGGCCCCGCGATGGTCACCGAGGCGCTTCGGCCCTACGCCCGCGGAGGGCCGCGCGTGCACTTCGTGTCGAACGTGGACGGCTCGCACCTGAGGGAGACGCTCGCCGACCTGCATCCGGCCACGACGATGTTCCTGGTGGCGTCGAAGACGTTCACCACGCAGGAGACGATGGCCAACGCACGGTCGGCGCGCGAGTGGTTTCTGGCGCGGGCGCAGGACGAGGCGCACGTCGCGAAGCATTTCGTGGCGCTCTCGACCAACGAGCGGGCCGTCCGCGAGTTCGGCATCGCGCCCGAGAACATGTTCGTCTTCTGGGACTGGGTGGGCGGCCGGTACTCCCTCTGGTCGTCGATCGGCCTCTCGATAGCGCTGGCGGTCGGCTACGGGCGCTTCGAGCAGCTGCTCGACGGCGCCTGCGAGATGGACGAGCACTTCCGGACGGCGCCCATCGAGCAGAACATCCCGTTCCGGCTCGGCCTCCTCGGCGTCTGGTATGCCAGCCTGCTCGGCGCCGAGTCGCACGCCGTGCTGCCCTACGATCAGTACCTGCGGCGCCTGCCGGCGTTTCTCCAGCAGCTCGACATGGAGAGCAACGGCAAGCGCGTGACGCGCGACGGCACGCTCGCGGACGTGCCGACTGGGCCGATCGTATGGGGCGAGCCGGGTACGAACGGCCAGCACGCGTTCTATCAGCTGCTTCACCAGGGCACGCGTCTCGTCCCCTGCGACTTCATCGTGGCGGGCCAGTCACACAACCCGATCGGCGATCACCATGCGTGGCTCGTCGCCAACTGCCTGGCGCAGTCCGAGGCGCTGGCGTTCGGCAAGACGGAAGAGGAAGCGCGGGCGGAGCTCGTCGCCGATGGGCTTGCGGGCGAGGCGCTCGAGCGCCTGCTGCCGCACAAGGTGTTTCCCGGCAACCGTCCCTCGACCACCATCATGTACACGAAGCTCGGCCCGAGGACGCTGGGGCGCCTGCTGGCGATGTACGAGCACAAGGTGTTCGTGATGGGCGCCGTCTGGGGCGTGAACTCGTTCGATCAGTGGGGCGTCGAGCTCGGGAAGGTGCTGGCCAACCGCATCCGCCCCGAGCTGGACGCCGACGAGCCGGTGACGAGCCACGACAGCTCGACGAACGGGCTGATCAATTACGCGCGCGCGCTGCGCGCCCGGTGACCCGAAAAGGTGCCTGGCACCTTTCCGTCAGACGGAAAGGTGCCAG